>CANCFV010000062.1 GCA_947377275.1 Burkholderiales bacterium
ATCGACAGCCCACGGCCCGATGTGCCGCATGTGTTTGGCACCGCGGTGTACCTGACGTCTGACCCCACCATCGTGCCCAGCGCGCTGTTCCACAACCTCAAGCACTTCAAGGTCATGCACGAGCAAACCGTGTTCTTGCACGTGCTCAATGACAACGCGCCTTATGTGCGTCAAGAGGACCGCTTGACCGTGGTGGACTTGGCGCCCGGCGTGTTCGCCGCTTCAGTGAAGTTCGGCTTCCGCGAAGACCCTGACATCCCGGCCGCGCTCAGCTTGATGCGCCACCGCGGGCTGTCGCTTGAACCCATGAGCACCACCTTCTTTGTGGCGCGGGCCTCCATCGTGGATGGCCCGGGCGCCCTGCCCGCCTGGCGTTGCGCCATGTACTCGTGGATGACGCGTCAGGCCGAAGGCGCGGCCACCTACTACCGGCTGCCCGCCAACCAGGTGGTTGAACTGGGCACTCAGGTCATGCTGTGATCGCTGGGGGCAGCAGCGCCCGGTTCAGTCCTTGAACTGCGGCGTTTGCTTGGCCATGTTCGCCATCATCGCCGTCATCAGGTCGCCAGACATCAGCATGGCCGAGTTCCAAGTGGCGATGTAGTTCAAGCCATCGGCCACGCTGTGGTCGCGGCTGTAATTGAGCATCTCCTTCGTGCCACGGATCGACAAGGGCGACTTGGCCGCGATCAAAGCTGCCATCTCGCGCACACCGGACTGCAAGGCCTCACGCGAGTCGTACACCTTGTTGACCAAACCGATTTGCAAGGCCTCGGCCGCGTCCACACGACGGCCGGTGAAAGCCATCTCGCGCACGATGCCCTGGTTGCCGATGATCTTGGGCAAGCGCTGCAAGGTGCCCACGTCGGCCACCATGCCGATGTCGATTTCCTTGATCGTGAAGTAAGCATCAGCGGCGCAGTAGCGCATGTCGGTGCAGCTGATCAGATCGACCCCACCGCCCACACAACCGCCGTGGATGGCGGCCAGCACGGGCTTGCGACAGCGCTCGATGCTGCTCAGTGTGTCTTGCAACTCCAGCACCAGCTGGCGCAGCTTCTCGCGCGAGCGGCCATCGCAGTCGTCTTTGATCTGGGCTTGCAGGCCCATCATCATCGTCAGGTCAATGCCCGAGGTGAAGTGCTTGCCCTCAGCATCGAGGATGGCCACGCGGGCCTCGGGCGTGCGGTCCACCCACTGCATGGCCGTGCGGATGTCTTGCCACATCGCCCAGTTCATGGCGTTGGCCTTGTCGGGCCGGTTCAAGGTGACCGTGGCAATGCCATCGGCCAGGGTGACGCGCAAGGCCTCCAACACGGGGGGCTCGGCGCGGGTGGCAGTGGTGGCAGCAGGGGTTGAGCTCATGGCAAGGTCCTTTGCGTTCAAGGGTGTGCTGATCAAAGGGCCGCAGCCACTTCGGTGCCTTGCTTGATGGCGCGCTTGGCGTCCAGCTCGGCGGCCACGTCGGCGCCACCGATCAGGGTCACCTTGACACCAGCGGCTTCCAGACCCGCCTGCAGGTCACGCAAGGGCTCTTGGCCGGCGCACAGCACCACGTTGTCCACCGGCAATGTCACGTCCTTGCCAGCCACCGTGATGTGCAGGCCTTGGTCGTCGATCTTGTTGTAGGTGGCGCCCGCGATCATCTCGACCTGGCGGTTCTTGAGCGAGGTGCGGTGGATCCAGCCCGTGGTCTTGCCCAAGCCATCGCCCACCTTGGTGGTCTTGCGCTGCAACAGGTAGATCTGGCGTGGCGCTTTTTCAAGGTGAGGCTGCTTGATGCCACCGCGGTCGGCGTAGGTCGAGTCAATGCCCCACTCGTCGTTGAACTTGGCCAGGTTCAGTGCGGGGCTTTCGCCTTCGTGCGTCAGGTACTCGGAGACGTCAAAGCCAATGCCACCGGCACCGATCACAGCCACCGACTTGCCCACGGGCTTCTTGTCGCGCAGCACATCCAGGTAGCTCAACACCTTGGGGTGCTTGATGCCTTCGATGTCGGGCGTGCGTGGCGCGACGCCCGTGGCCAGCAGCACCTCGTCAAAGCCGCCCTTGACCAAGTCGTCGGCGCTCACACGGGCGTTGAACTGGGTTTTGACGCCCGTCAGCTCGATCTGCTTGCGGTAGTAGCGCAGCGTCTCGTAGAACTCTTCTTTGCCAGGAATCTGCTTGGCGATGTTGAACTGGCCCCCTACGTCAGCAGCCGCGTCAAACAAGGTCACTTCGTGGCCACGGCCAGCAGCCGTCGTGGCAGCAGCCAAGCCTGCAGGGCCAGCGCCCACCACGGCCACACGCTTCTTGGCAGTGGTCGGGGTGATGATCAAAATGGTTTCGTGGCAAGCGCGTGGGTTGACCAGGCACGAGGTGATCTTGCCGCTGAAGGTGTGGTCCAGACAAGCCTGGTTGCAGCCGATGCAGGTGTTGATCTCGTCGGCCTTGCCAGCGGCGGCCTTGTTCACAAAGTCAGGATCGGCCAACAGCGGGCGCGCCATCGAGACCATGTCGGCGCAACCATCGGCCAGAATCTTTTCGCCCACTTCAGGCGTGTTGATGCGGTTGGTGGTGATCAGCGGGATGCTGACCTTGCCCTTCATCTTCTGGGTCACCCAGGCAAAGGCACCGCGTGGCACGCTGGTGGCAATCGTGGGGATGCGAGCCTCGTGCCAGCCAATGCCCGTATTAATGATCGTGGCGCCAGCCTTTTCAACGGCCTGGGCCAGTTGCACCACCTCGTCAAACGACGAGCCGCCATCGACCAAGTCCAGCATCGACAGGCGGTAGATGATGATGAAGTTGGCACCCACGCGCTCGCGCACGCGGCGCACGATTTCCACCGGGAAGCGCATGCGGTTTTCGTAAGCGCCGCCCCATTCGTCGGTGCGCTGGTTGGTGCGTGCCGCGATGAATTCGTTGATCAGGTAGCCCTCAGAGCCCATCACCTCCACGCCGTCGTAACCCGCCTGTTGGGCCATGGCGGCGCTGTGGGCGAAGTCTTCGATGGTTTGCTCGACCTCGGCCGTCGTGAGCTCGCGCGGCGGCATGGGCGAAATAGGCGCCTTGATGGGGCTGGGGCCGACCAGGCCGGGGTGGTAGGCGTAACGCCCAAAGTGCAAAATCTGCATGGCGATCTTGCCGCCAGCGGCGTGCACGGCATCGGTCACCACCTTGTGCTGCGCGGCTTCTTCTTCAGACGCCATGCGCGCGCCGCCAGGGTACGGACGCCCCGCATCGTTGGGCGCAATGCCACCCGTCACCATCAGGGCCACGCCACCGCGTGCGCGCTCGGCATAGAAGGCAGCCATGCGGTTGAAGCCATCTTTGGCCTCTTCCAGACCCACGTGCATCGAGCCCATCAGGACGCGGTTGCGCAGCGTGGTGAAGCCAAGGTCCAGCGGTTGCAGCAGGTGGGGGTAGGCGCTCATGGGTCTCTCTCTCGGTATGAAGGTGAACGTGCGACAGATCCAAAACAGATCGACAGGATGCAGGCAGGCCCGCTCGGGCACAACTATGCAACCAGTTGCACAAATATAGGCGATCGATCGCACTTATGCAACTGGTTGCATAGCGACCTGCTGCCGCTTAAACTGACGCCATGTCTTTGTCCCACGCCTTGATGACCTCGTTGCTTGAAAAGTCATCGTCGGGCTACGACCTGGCACGGCGTTTTGACAAGTCGATTGGCTTTTTCTGGCACGCCACGCACCAGCAGATTTACCGCGAGCTGGCCCGCATGGAGGCGGCCGGCTGGATCACCTCTGAGGCCGCACCCGATGGCGGCAAGACCCGCAAGCGCATCTACAAAGTCCTGCCCGATGGCCAGACCGAACTGGCGCGCTGGGTGAAAGAGCCCACGCCACCGCCTGACTTGCGCGACGAGCTGATGGTGCGCCTGCGCGCCGATGCCGTGGTGGGCCCACTGGGTTTGGAAGACGAGATCGCGCGCCGCATGGCCCATCACCAAGTCAAGCTGCAAGCCTACCGGGCCATTGAGCAGCGTGACTTCCCCGCTGACAAGGCCTTGAGCCGCGAGGCCCAGATCCAGCACCTGATCCTCAAGACCGGGATCATGTACGAGGCCAGTTGGTTGAACTGGTCGAAAGAGGCGCTGGCCGTGCTGCGGGTCAAGGCTGTGGCTGACCCAACACCGTGAGGTTGAAAGGCACGCGCAAGGCGGCCTTTTCAATTTGCACCGGGAAGGGCTCCAAGGGCGCCAGCAATCGGAACTCGGTGCGCCCCACCATGCGCGCCGTCAGGTCGGCGTGGATGCTGGGCTTGAGCACAAAGGTGGTGTCGAGCGGGACGCGCAAAGACGGCGGCAGCTCGCCCGTGGCGTGCACATCCAGCACCACAGGCACCTGGACATGGATCGGCACCACCATGTGCACGGGCAACACCACATCCACCGGCAAGGTCACCGGGATCGGCGGCAGCCACGATCGCAGCGGCACGCTCAAGGTCACGGTGGTGCGCACGGGCACGTCTTGGTCCACGGTCACCTCGGTGTCGATGGGCAGCGTGGTGCTCAGTTGCACTCGCGCATCCAGGCTGTCTTGAATCTGCGCCGTCAGGGTCTGGTGGATGGGCAAACGCAAAGTGGGCGAGACATCCAGGCGAGATCGCAAGGGCGATTGCACCTCGGCCAAGGCCTGCATGTTGCCCGGCAAGCGCAAGGCGACGGGCTGGTCGCGCAGTGTGAACCGGGCTTCCCAATGGCCATAGAAATACCAGACCGACGCCGTGAACAACAACAGCCACACCGCCAGCAACGTGACACCCACCACCACCAAGGCCACCGGCTTGACCGGGCGGTTCCAACCCCGGGGGGACTGAGCACTCATGGCGCAGGGCTCTTGCGTGGCGCCAAGGTCACCGCCTCAAAAGGCACGGTCAGGTCCAACAAATTCAAGCCGGCCTGCACGTGCTGCTGCGGGAAGGTCAAGCGCGCATCCACCGGTGCGGTCACCGGCAAAGACATCGACTCGCGGATCGGCACCTTCGCCTCGATCACCGTGTCGATTTGCGTGCGCAAAGGCTCGGTCAAACGCACGGTGGCAGGCGTCACCAGCGCGATGGGCAGCTGCTTGCGCACCGGGATCAATAAATCAATGGGCACGTCGGCCTTGATGGGCACCTTGCCCTTGACCGGCAAGGTCACCGCAAAGCCCAAGATGCGGGTCTGGACCTGGGTGTCCACCTCAATGACCTGGTCCACATGCAAGGTGTGCTTGACCGGCACGTCCAGGCTCACGGGCACCACCGTGTCCACGCTGACCTTGACGGGGATGGGGTCGAGCAAGGGGATGCTCAAGGCCTGGTGGATGGGCACGCGCACCGGCAAGACCTGGTCTATGCGCACCTGGATTTTCTGGGTCACGGCCGCACGCACCTGCAGCTCATTGGGCAAGCGGATGTCGGCTTGCTGCTCGGTCAACACCACGCGCGCCGCCAGGTTGTGCCAGGCCCACCAGGCCACAGCCGCCGCCGACGCACTCATGAGCAACAGCAGCACGGCCGCCGTCAGGATCAGCGTGCGCCACGTGACGGTGCGGCCATAGACGGCCAGCATCGGGCCATCGAAATTGAAGGACGAGGCCGAAGACGCCGACAACGCCGCACGCGGGGGCGCGGGGCTGGCTGGGCTCACATCGGGGTCAGGGGTGGTCACCTGCTGACTATGCCACGAGGCCATGGCTAAGATGTCGGCTTTCCAAGACGCCCGCCTGCGGATGAACCCGACCGACTTTCCCCTCACCGACCTGGCCTCGGCGCAGCGCCTGTTTGCCGCACTGCAAGCCCAGGCTGCAGCCCAAGGTGTGAGCCTGCGCTCGCCGCCACCCGAGCCCACGAGCTGCTGCGGACGCGGCTGCAACGGCTGCGTGTGGGAGGGCTATTACGAAGCCGTCATGTACTGGCGAGACGAGGCCCTGCTGATTTTGAGCGACTGAGCGATCAGCTGACCTTGAACTTGAACTTGCCGTCTTTGCCCGCGCTGACCTTGATCTTGGCAATGGGCTGCCCCTCAGCCATGCGCGCCAGCACGCTGTCGGCCACCTCGGGCAACAGGCTGCCATTGAGGATGTGGTCCACGGCCCGCGCGCCGGTGTCGACCTCGGTGCAACGCGCCAGCACGGTCTCGACCAAAGCCTCGTCGTAGTCCAGCATGGCCTTGTGGTTGGTCAGCACGCGCGCGGCAATGCGATCGAGCTTGAGCTTGATCACGCTCACCAGCACATCGTCGCTCAAGGGGTAGTAAGGCACCACCTTGGTCCGGCCAATGAAGGCGGGCTTGAAGATTTTGTAGAGCACCGGTCGCAAGGCCTCGGCCAAGGCGTCGGCTTCGGGCAGTTGCGCAAAGGGCTTCATCACGGTGCCGCCTGCAGCCTCGTCGTGGTGGAAGCAAGCCTGCATGATCTGTTGTGACCCGGCATTGGACGTGAGGATGATCACCGTGTTGCGGAAGTCGATCTCGCGGCCCTCGGCATCGTCCATCTGGCCCTTGTCAAAGACCTGGAAGAACATCTCCAGCACGTCAGGGTGGGCCTTTTCGACCTCGTCGAGCAGCACCACGCTGTAAGGCTTGCGGCGCACGGCCTCGGTCAGCACGCCGCCCTCGCCATAGCCCACGTAACCAGGTGGCGAGCCCTTGAGGCCACTCACGCTGTGAGCTTCTTGGTACTCGCTCATGTTGATGGTGATGAGGTTGCGCTCACCGCCATACAGGATGTCGGCCAAGGCCAGCGCCGTTTCGGTTTTGCCCACGCCGCTGGGGCCGGCGAACAAGAACACGCCCTTGGGCTTGTTGGGGTCTTCCAGGCCGGCACGGGCCGTGCGCACGCGCTGCGCGATGGCGGCCAAGGCGTGGTCTTGCCCGATCACGCGCTCTTGCAACGTGGCTTGCAGATTGCGCACCGTGTTGATCTCGTCCTTGACCATCCCGCCCAGCGGGATGCCCGTCCAGGCGGCGACGATCTCGGCCACCACATGGCCATCGACCTGCATGGGCACCAGGGGCGCCTCGCCTTGCAAAGCCGCCAGCTCGGCCTGTTTGCCAGCCAGCAGTTCATGCTCAGGGCTGGCGTGCGTGGCCACAGTCTTCTTCTTGCCTTTGGACATGGCCTTGTCGACGCACACGCCCGTTGCCCCTGAGGCATTCGCTTCGGCACCCGCCTCGACACTCGACAGCCCACCGGCCTGCTGCTCGAGCTTGTCGCGCAAGGCGCGGATGTCTTGCACCAACTGCTGCTCGTAGGTCCAGCGTGTTTCATCGGCCTGCAAAGCGGCACTCAGGCTTTGGCGCAAGGCCTCGATCTCGTCCAGACGCTCGCCGTGCTTGGCCCCGACCGCCGCTTCGCGCTGCAAGGCGGCCGACTCAGCGGCCAGGCGCTCCAACTGCTTGTGCGTGTCTTCGATGCGGGCCGGCGTGGCGCTTTGCCCCAAGGCCACCTTCGCGCAGGCCGTGTCCAGCACGCTGATCGCCTTGTCGGGCAACTGGCGGCCGCTGATGTAGCGCGCCGACAAGCGCACCGCCTCTTGAATGGCTTCGTCAAACAGGCGCACGCCAAAGTGCTTTTCCATCAAAGGGGCCATGCCGCGCAACATAGCGCAGGCCAGCTCCTCGGTGGGCTCTTCGACCTTGATGACCTGGAAGCGGCGCGCCAAGGCCGCGTCTTTTTCAAAGTACTTTTTGTACTCGCCCCAAGTGGTGGCCGCGATGGTGCGCAACTCGCCACGGGCCAGCGCAGGCTTGAGCAGGTTGGCCGCGTCGTTCTGACCGGCCTGCCCGCCCGCACCGATCATGGTGTGGGCCTCGTCGATGAACAAGATGATGGGGTGTGGGCTCTTCTTGACCTCGTCGATGACGTTCTTGAGGCGGTTTTCAAACTCACCCTTGACCGACGCGCCTGCCTGCAACAAGCCCATGTCGAGCACATGGATGGCCACCCCTTGCAAAGGCGTAGGCACATCGCCTTGTGCAACGCGCAGCGCCAAGCCCTCGACCACGGCGGTCTTGCCCACACCCGCCTCGCCCGTGAGGATGGGGTTGTTCTGGCGGCGGCGCATCAAGATGTCAATGGCTTGGCGGATTTCGGCATCGCGGCCAATCACCGGGTCCACCTTGCCATCGAGCGCACGCTGCGTCAGGTTGGTGGTGAACTGGTCGAGCGCGGGCGTTTGCGCGCTGTGTGCCACGGTGTGATCGGCGTCGGCTTCGCTGGCCGCTGGGGCATCGAGGTCGCGCACCGCTTGCGCGGCTTCGCTGGAGCCACGCGTCAGCTCGTCCATGCGGTGCTTGAGCTCGTCCACCCGAAAGCGCGTGAACAGCTTGGACGAGCGCAGCGCGATTTGGCTCAGGCTGGCCTCAGACAGCAAGGCCAGCACCAAATGCCCGCTGCGGATGCGCGCCGTGTGCGATTCCAGCGAGGCGATCAACCAAGCGTGCTCCAACCACACCGGCAGGTGCGACGAAAAAACCGGCGTGCGTGTATTGCCCGCTTTGAACCGGCTCAGCTCGGTCTCGAGGTCGCGCTGCAAAGCCGTGGCAGACACGTCAAAGCGTTGGCACAACAGGGCCAGGTCCGACTGGGGCTGTTCCAGCAAGGCCAGCAAGAAGTGCTCGATGTCGACTTCGTAGTGGCCACGGCCCATGCACAGGCTGGCTGCGCGCTCGGCGGCTTTGCGGGTCGAGTCGTTGAGCTTGGAGATCAAGGTTTTGAGGTTCTGGCTCATGGTGATGACAGGGTTTGTTGGATCAAGCCGGGCTCACGCCGCCGCGTGGATGTCGTAGCGCACATCCGCGCGATCGGCTGTGGCCGGCCGTGTTTGCAAAAAGGTGTCCCAGCCCAGCCGGAACTGGTTGGGGGCACGCTGCGAGCCCAGCTCGCATCCCTGGATGTCCTGCTGTTGCAACTGCAGGTTGATTTCGTATTCGAGCGCGACACCGCCCAGCAGCGTCAACCATTCCTTGAGCGCCAAAGCGCCCTTCGCGCCGGGCAGGAAGCGCTGGAACAGCGCGTGGTTCAAGGGGCCAAGCACCACGCGCACGCGAAGGTCGCGCTGCCAGACGCGCTCGCCCAACACTGCCGACCGCCCCAGCACGCCCTGACTGGGCGCTCGGCCCAAAGGCGCGCAGCCCAAACGCCCGCGAGCCTGCGTTGGCAGGGTGTACCAGCGCCCGACAAACTGCTCGATGCGCACGGGCACCCCCAGGTAGCGTTGCAACACCTGCTGCAAAGGCTTGGCCGACAAGGTGCGCCGTTGCAAGACGCCCGCGTTATAGGCCAAGGCCTCGTCGCCCAACACGCCCTGCGCACCGCCCAGGCGATTTCGCAGCCCGCTCTGCCCCAGCCCAGCCAGCGACAAGACCAATGGCAAAAACCGGTTGCGCGGATCGGCTTCGAACTGGACGGGCAATCGGTGCTTGCGCCAAGCCTGGTAGAACAAAGACACCGACCGGCTGCCAAAGATGTCCATGAAAGCGCGCGCCCCATGGTCTTTGTGCTGGTGCTCGCGTTGCGCCAGCATCTCGGTGTAAAACAAAGGCAAAGTGCCGTTGACACCCAAAAGGCCCATGAAGGCCGGCGTCATCTCAATGCGGTCAATCTGTGCGGGTGTGTAACGCACGTCGGGCGACGCGCTCAGGCCTTGCGCGCCCAGCACAGGCACAGGCGCACCACGATCAAGCACATCACGCGACAGCACTTTGAGCGACTCGATCTCGCTGGCCGGGAAGGACAAGGCGATCGAACTGCGGAAGCTCAGGCGCGACAAACCCTGGCCATTGATGGCGCCCGGCGCCAACCAACGGTCGAGCAAACGGACCGCCTGGAAAAAGCCAAACTGCTGCGGCTCACGCAGCAGTCGGTCGATCACACCAGTTGCATGTCGCCGTTGCGCGGTGGGCATGACAGCAACTCCTCTTGTGTGCGCGAAGACACGACGGTCAACTGCGTGAAACTGTTGATGTGAACGTACAGGCCAAAGAACTGGTCCATCACCGCCGCGAACAGCCCCAAACCTGTGCCAACAAAGCTGTCCTCGTCCACGGTCAGGCGCACCTCGGTCCCGCGCACGAAGGTGGCGTATGGCTCGCCTTGAAGCCAGGCCGTTGCCGGCTTGAAAGCGACCCCGACCAGGCCATCGATCTGGCGGCGATTGGCGGCGCTGCGAGGAAGGTCGTACAAGCTCAGCATCTCCTTCAAGGCATCGATGCCGCCCGCCGACAGCGACAGGTGGTTCAGCGACAAGTGCGAGATCAAGCGCCACAAGGCCCCTTTGCCTCGCTCGAATCGCAAGGTGGACGTCGGGCGGCGCAGCAGACGGATCTCCTTGGCCAAACCGCCCCCTTCCATGAAGAGGTCGCCACCTGCTGTGCCGAAGGGCAGCATCGAGGGCAGGTCTCGGTTGGTGGCGGTCACGGTCAAAGACAAGGTGTCGGTCTGGGGCGAAGCCGGGTCAAAGTCGATGTCCACCATGGACAACTCCAGCTCATAGCCGGGGCTGTGCTGCGCCACGTCTTCGTCTCGGTGGGTGGACCAGTACCGGCCACCCGCGCGTGCGCCACCATCGTCCTCCCCCCCCCCCGAGGGCAAGACCTCGTCATGCACCAAAGAGAAAAAGGGCTTGAACTCTTGCACCGATTCACCCTGCGGCGTTTGCTTGACGCGGAACACCCGATCGAGTGAATGCACCTCATAGCCAAAGGCTCGACGAGCATCGACCAACACCGGGTAGGCCGTGGCCGCGTGCGTCACCCGGATCGGGTCGGCTGGCTGCTTGAACAGGTTGACCACGGGCGTGCAGCCCAAGCGCAGGCTGCGGGTTTGCAGGCACTCCAACAAGCGCGACTCATCTGAGTCAGAGCGCACCCGCGCCATCAACACGTGCACGGTCAGGCTGCGCCGAGCCGCCGCGCCCACCGAGGCCTCGTCGCTTGCGTTCAACGCCGAGGCGTCCAGGAAGCTTCGAGGGATGGGCACCGGCAGGTCGACAAAATTGAATTTCTCCGGGAAAGCGAAGTACTCGGTCAACAACCGGTAAGCCGGGTGCGACCGGGCATCGCCATCGATCAAGGCTTCTTCGTCCTGGAACCCAGCCAGGGTGGGCAAAGGCACGGCTCCATCGAGCGACGTGCGAGCACGCCACTCGCCGCTGACCCACGGGTGGTGTGGCGAGGTCTGCACCATGAGGCCAACGGCCTTGCGGCACAGCGCTTCGCGCCACACGCTGACCTGCGAAGGCTCACCGTCCAGGTAAAGCCGCAAGGGTTGATCAGACAAGACCGACCAACTGGCTTGCGGTGAGGTCAGCTCAAGGGTGACGGACAGCACCGACGTGGCGCCGGGCGGCAAACGGGTGCCCTCAGGGGCTTGCACCGAGGTCCGGTACTGCGCCGCCGAAATGGCCAAGGGCAGCAGGGTCACGTCTTGCGTTGTGCGGAACTTGCAGGCCACGCCTTTGACGGGCCGCGCGCTCATCAGGGTGCCGCGCGGCACCACAGACGCCTTGCTAAGCTGCCCCGCTGCGCTGCCCAGGTCAAACTGGGCCACCGAGCAGGCCGGGAAGGGGCGCAGGTAGTGGGGGTAGAGCACCTCCAGCAAGGACTCGGTGAACAAAGGGAAGTCGTCATCGAGCCGCTTGTGCACACGCGCCGTCAGCAACGCAAACGACTCGATCATGCGTTCCACATGCGGGTCTTGCGCGCCTTCAGCCGACAAACCCAGGCCAGCGGCGATCTTGGGATACTGCTGCGCGAAGTCCACCGACTTGCTGCGCACAAAGCCCAACTCACGCTCGTAATAGGGAAGCAGCGACTTCACACAAACTCCAACAGACCTGACCGCTCACGCGTGCGCCGAAATGGCGTATTTCTTGGTGATGATGTCGAACACCGCATTGAAGCGGATGGGCTCGCGAACGCCCGTGGATACCAACAAGCCCACGATCGTCAAGCCCAGACCACCCACCGTTTTGGTGACCTGCTCGGCATTGACCTGAACCTGTTGCAAGCGCGGCTCAAAGGCTTGCAAGGTTTTGGTGATGGCGCGGCAAATCTCGGCCACGTCCAGCACGTTTTCAAAATACTTCGCGGAAAAATCGTCCACACCGAAAGCGATCAACGAACGCTCTGCATGCCGCAGTCCCTCCAGGGCCTGCTGAGACACATGTCGCTTGGTGTTGAGCAAATGCTCCAGATCACGAGAAACGAGTCGCTTGAATTCACTCAGGCCCACCACGAAGGTCGGCTCAGAGGAGTCAGGCAGGAGGCCCAACTTGGCCATCAATCCGGGATCAATTTGCATGAAAAAGGGCGGCAGTGCCGCCCTCCAGGTCATCAGTACTTGGGCAAGTTCGTTGCCAGGTCCCACTGACCCGTGCGGTCGACGCTGCTGTTTGCGGCGCCGTCGATCTTGGACTCACGGTATTCCCACTTCACGGCGGAGTACTTCAGACCAAACTCTTCGCTCGGCAGGCCATCACCACCCACAGCCGACTTCACGTGCGCGAACAAGACGTTACGCAAGGTGACGGTCAGGTACTCCTGGCGGGTGTTGCTGCCCGTCGAAGTCGTGTTGGAGCCGCCCACGGCACGGAAGAAGGAAATCTTGACTTCCTTGTAGATGGTGCCTGCAGAGGCCGCCATCCAGATTTGGGGGCTGGCCTTGTCGATGTCCTTGGTGAAAATCATTTCACCGTGCTCAACGCGCTCAGACGTGTGGCCACCAGAGCTAGACGACGTCGCCGACTTGGGCTGCACGATCGAATGCGTCCACGAGTGGACCTCAATGGCCTTCTTGTTCTTGAAAACTTCGTCGCGAACTTCACCTTGGATTTCGCCTTGATTGAAGTCGATGTAAATGTCTTTCATGTGAACCTCACTTGATTTTAATTAGCCCTTCCCACCGGGAAGGTCTGCCACCAGCCGCAACGAAACGGTGAGCTCGTCGAGCTGGTAATGTGGCCGTACAAAAGCCACGGCTCGGAAGGCGCCCGGCTTGCCGGGCACCTCCTGAACTTCAACGGCTGCCTCACGCAATGGATAGGCGGCCTTGACATCCTGGCTGGCTGTGTCATCCGTGGTCACGTATTGCGTGATCCAGCGATTGAGGAAAGCCTGCACTTCGCCCGTGGAGGCGAAGCTGCCAATCTTGTCGCGCAAGATGGCCTTAAGGTAGTGCGCGATGCGGCACACCGAGAACACGTACTGCAACTGCGCCGACAACTGGGCGTTCGCATTGGCGGCATCGGAGTCGTACTTGCGCGCTTTTTGAACCGACTGGGCACCGAAGAAGGCGGCGTAATCGGTGTCCTTGCAATGGACCAGGGGAATGAAGCCCAGGTCGCTGAGCTCCTTCTCGCGGCGATCAGTGATCGAGATCTCGGTGGGGCACTTGAGCGCCACTTCGCCCTCGTCCGTTTTGAAGGTGTGCGTGGGCAGGTCTTCCACCAGGCCGCCACCTTCCACGCCGCGAATGGCAGCACACCAGCCGTACTGCTCGAACGCATCGGTCAGGCGGGCAGCGAAAGCGAAGGCCGTGTTGACCCACAGGTATTTGGCATGGTCTTGTCCATCCACACGCTCTTCGAAGTTGAAGCCCTCGGTGGTCAAGCCATCTTTGGGGTTGAACGGCAAACGGCCCAAGAAGCGCGGCAGCGTCAGCCCCACATAACGTGAATCTTCAGACTCACGGAAGGACTTCCATTTGGCGTAATCGACGGTGTCGAAAATCTTGGCCAAATCGCGGGGCTTGCCCAGGTCGGTGAACGTCTCTTGCCCGAACAACTCGGGGGCAGCGGCAGCGATGAAAGGCGCATGGGCGGCGGCCGCCACATGCGACATCTGGTCCACGAAGTACATGTCTTCGGCACCACGACCCACGTCGTAGTCACCGATCAATGCACCAAAGGGCGCGCCACCAAAGGTGCCGAACTCTTCTTCGTAAATTTTCTTGAACAAGGCCGACTGGTCAAAGTCAATGGCGGTCTTGAAGTCCTTGACGATGTCCTTCTTGGCGGCGTTGAAGACCTTGATCTTCAGGCGCTCGCCGGTAGAGGTCTGTTTGCACAGGTAATGCAAGCCCGTCCAGGTTGATTCGAGCTTCTGGAAGGCGGGGGCGTGCATGACCTCGCTGAGTTGCTCGGAGATCAAGGCATCGATCTGCGCGATGCGGGCATCGATGTTGGCCGACAGGTTGTCAGAAACCACCACTGTGCCGTCGAGCACCTCTTTGACCAACTCACCGATGATGTCTTTGGCTCGGGCGTGTTCAGCGTCCGTCTTGGCCACCTTGCTTTGGGCCACGATGTCATCGAGGAGGCTGAGGCTTTCGATGACGGCGCCGGTTTGGGCTTGGAGTTGTGCGCTCATGGTTTCACTCCTGCCCTGCTTGGGCTTGGGCGCTCAATTGCTTGAGCTTTTCGGTGCTGCTGAGGACTTCGGCCAGCACGTCTTCGAGCTTTTCGTTGCCAGCCAACTTGTTGCGCAAATCGGAGAGCTTGGTGCGTGCCTCGAGCAACTTGCGCAGGGGTTCGACTTGCTCGACCACCGACTCGGGGCGGAAGTCGTCGATGCCCTTGAACTCGAGGTTGACGCCGAACTCGCCACCGTCTTCGCTGAGCTTGTTCTTGACGCGGAAGCTGGCGCGGGGTGCCATGCCCGACAGGACCTCATCGAAGTTGTCCATGTCGATGTTGACGAACTTGCGATCCTTGAGCTTGGGCAGTGGTTTGTCGGGGTCTTGCTGCCCGGTGAAGTCTCCCATCACGCCCATGACAAAAGGCAATTCCTTTTTCTCGATGGCGTCGCCGATTTCAACGTCGTAGGTGAGTTGCACGCGAGGTGGGCGAACACGCTCCAGGCGCTTTTGAACACTGTCTTTCTTGGCCATGACGGGCTCCTTCCTTGAACGATTTACTGCAATGCGCCAAACGGGTTGCCGCGGCCTGCGTTGGCGGCACCCGCGGGCTTGGGTGCGGGCGCGGCGGGCTTGGCCGCCGGAGAGGCACCCGCAGCAGGCGGGGCCATCGGCGCCCCCTGAGCCGAGCGATTCTGTGCGGCAGGTCGCGGTGCCGACCTCTTGCTTGAAGCCGACTCAGCGGCGGGCACCAAGATGGGCTCGCCCAAGGCCTCACGGATGATCTTGGCCACGCTCTCGGCCTCGCTGCGAGCCGACCCCGTGACTTCATTGGTCTTGCGCAACTGCTCCAGTGCCTGCGCGCTGACGCGCAATCCGCTCACGGCGAGAATGCTCTTGGCCGTGAGGTCATTGACGTCGCGCTGCAAGGCTTCTTGCGCGGCTGTGATCGCCAGTCCATATTGGCGCGCATCAAAATGCATCTGGGCCTTCTTCAGCCATGGCGCCTTGCTCGATGGGTCTGCTTTGATGGCCTGGTCCAGTTGCTCCATGGCTTGATCGGCGTTACCGGCCCTCTGCGCCTTGTCGGCAGCGGCAATCCGCTCGTCGACCTTTTCTTGCAAGGCCTGCTGCGCGGCAGGATCGCTTTTCTTCGGCGCCGACGAGCAAGCGGACAACACGATGGACACCGCCATCAGCACCGCGCAAGACATGCCGCGGCGAGCTTGTTCAAGCTTCACTTGCATACTCCCTGAATGAAATTTATGTGCGCACCGTGTTCGAGCCGGTGCTTGCAACTGGCCGGATTAGAGCCGAATTCATCAGGAGCGTCGGCCCCCATAGGGGGGTGGATTACAGACTCTTTCAACTCGTTGCAACTGCCATCCCCTCTGACTGGGGAGGCGCCCTTTCCAAGAGCGATTCGCTTCTTAAACTACGCGCCGGCGATGGGCCCACGATGCCCCGCTCACAAGAAGCATGAACAACCAACAACGGAGGCGCCCACTCGCCATGGGCATGGTCCTGCTGTGCCTGAGCCTGCTGTGGCTTGCCGGGTGCAGCACCGGCACAGCACCGCCCAAAGTGCCAGAAGTGCCGTCGATGCCTGACACCAGCGCGGAGGGCGTTAGCGGTTTCCTGGGTGGATTGGCCGACAAGGCGCTGGAGTCGGTGGGGCTCAAAAAGCCAGCCGTGCCGGATGTCCCCGAGCTACCCGACAGTGCACTGCCCGATTGGCGCGTGACGTGGCGGGTTTTCGCCAGTCCCTCGTTGAACGTGAACACCGAAGGTGCGCCCTTGTCGGTCGTCATGCGTTTTTACAAACTCAAAAGTCCTGACGCATTCTTGCGCGCACCCCTGGATGCCTTTGGCGACACCATCAAAGAAAAAGCAGCCATGGGTGAGGACATCATCGGCGTGCGCGAGGTGCAACTTTTGCCCGGCCAACAGCACGAAGCGTTGGACAAGGTGGCACGCGACGCACGCTATGTGGGCGTGGTCGCTTTGTTCAGGTCGCCCGCACCTGGGCGTTGGCGCTACGCATTCAGCGCATCCAGTTCGCAACTCAAAGGCTTGAGCCTTGGCGTGCACGCCTGCGCCATGAGCGTTCAAGTGGGCGAGCCCATTGGACAGCCTTTGAGCACTGTGCGATCTGCCGCCCTCTCTTGCCCTTGATTGAGCCCCCAACGCGGCCATTGAAAGACACGACGTGATCCAGTCACCCAAGATCCTGTGGGGCGAAGGCCTCTTCCTCAGGCCTCAGCACTTCCAACAGCAAGACGCCTACCACGAGTGGCGGTTGGCGCAAATGTCGCGCTTGCTGCACCCCTATGCCTGGGGCGTGAGGCATGTCAAAGTTGACCCCGATGCGCTGCAAACAGGGCTGCTGCGCTTGCTTGAGCTGCAGGTGGTGATGCCCGACGGTGAGCTCTTCAACGCCCCCAGCGAAGACGAGCTGCCACCGCCTGTGGCCTTGTCATCACTGGCTTCTGGTGGCGATGCGCCGGGAGGCGATGCTGTGTTCCACCTGGCAATGGCACCATTGAGGTCCAACGGCAGCAACATGGCCAGCACCCGCGAGGAGGCCGACACCGGCAGCCGCTATTACCGCGGTGCGGTGCAGGCCGCCGACGCCTACACCGACGCGGTGAGCGCCGAGCTGATCACCCTGCGCAAGTCCGGCCGACTGGTTCCAGATAGCAGTCCGCGCGGGCACTTGGTGAGCTTGCCCCTGCTGCGCTTGCGCAAGACCTCGACCGGCGGCTTTGAGGTCGATGGCCGCTTTGTGCCACCCACGCTGCACATCCAGTCATCCCCCGCGCTGTTCCTGCATCTGCGCCGCTTGCTGGACGTGCTGCAAGCCAAGGTCGATGCTTTGTACGGCCTGCACCGCGAGCCCAGCAAAAACATCATCGAGTTCCGATCGGGCGATGTGGCTTCGTTCTGGCTCTTGCACACCGCCAGCTCGGCTTTTGCCGGCTTGTCTCACCTGGCCCGGCACCCCGCGCTGCACCCCGAGCGCTTGTTCGAAAAACTGCTCGAATTGGCTGGCGCCTTGATGACGTTTTCGAAGTCGGTGACGCTGGCTGATCTGCCAAGCTACGACCACCTCAACCCAGGCCCCGCGTTCGGCCGGCTGGACCAGATCGTGCGTGATCTGCTCGAGACGGTGATCTCTACGCGCTATTTCGCCATTGCGCTGAACGAGCCGATCCCGTCCTTCCACCAAGGGCGCCTTGACTCCGAGCAGATCAACGCCAGCACCCAGTTCTACCTGGGGGTGTCGGCCGGGATGCCTGCAGCGGAACTCGTCGACACCGTGCCGCAACGCCTCAAACTCGGAGCGCCCGATGACGTCGACAAGCTGGTGCTGTCGGCCATGCCCGGCATCAAGCTGGTCCACGCACCGCAGGTGCCAGCGGCCGTGCCGGTTCGCCCTGGCAGCTATTACTTCAGCCTTGACGCGCGAGGGCCTCTGTACGAGCGCATGTTGGCTGCGCAGGCTGTGACCATCTACACGCCGTCTGGTATCCAGGACCTGCGCCTGGAACTGATCGCCGTGAACGCATGATGCCCAGCGCATCTCATTGAAAGAAGCAAACCATGGCACAAGCAACCCCAACGCCTTCGCTGTTTGACCGCGACAGCACAGGGAGAGCCGATGCGGCCTCACCCGCGTCCGAAGCCCACTCTCTGCTGGACCTGATGTACGACGGCTTTTACCTGCTGTTCTTGCTCAAGGCCAAGCATGCACCGATGGATGCCGAGGTGTTCCGCGACCGCATCAAGCGCTTTTTGACTGCCTTTGAGCGCGGGGCCAGCAAGCTGCAAACCCCGGCAGAAGACATCTACGCTTGCAAGTACGCCTTTTGCGCCACGGTGGACGAAAGCATGCTGATGTCGAACTTCAAAGCCAAAGAGTCGTGGCAACGGCTGCCACTGCAAGTGCAGTTCTTTGGTGAACAGCTGGCCGGCGAGCAGTTCTTTGAAAAGCTCGAAGAGCTGCGTCGCACCGGTACACCGAGGGTCCAGGCCCTGGAGGTGTTCCACATGTGCCTGCTGCTGGGCTTTCAAGGCAAGTACATCATGGAGGGCAGCGAGAAGCTCAACTACCTCACAGCACGAGTGGGCGACGAAGTGGCACGCATGAAGGGCCAGAGTGCGGGCTTTGCGCCGCACTGGGCCGCGCCCGATCGCGTGGCGCATCAACTCAAGAACGAGGTGCCTTTGTGGGTGGTGGGCGCGGTGCTGGCCTTCGTGGGCCTGGTAGGTTTCATCGGGCTGCGCTGGCAATTGACCGAACACAGCAAGCAGGCGCTGGGCCAGTACCACGACATCGTGCAACTGGCCCCTCAGGTCGCCAACATCACGATCAGCCTGCCTTGAGCTGAAGGGGTCGCCAAGCAGGGCCCGCGCGGTCAGGAGGCGTCGTCGGCGTTGGGGTGGTGCTGAGGGGCTCGCCCGTCACCCAAGAGCTCACGCAACTGCTTGACCCGCTCACCGATTTTGATCTCCAGGCCCCGAGGTACAGGCTGATAGAAAGCCTGAGGCGCCATGCCATCGGGGAAGTAGTGCTCGTCGGCTGCCACGCCCTCAGGTTCGTCGTGGGCGTAGCGGTAGCCATCGCCATGGCCCAGGCTCTTCATCAGCTTGGTCGGCGCGTTGCGCAAGTGCATGGGCACAGGCCGGGTCGTGTCTTGCTTGACCCAAGCCCGTGCGGCTTTGTAGGCCGTGTAGACCGCGTTGCTTTTGGGTGCGATCGCCAGGTAGACCACGCATTGCGCCAGGGTCAGCTCGCCTTCCGGTGAACCAAGGCGCTCGTAGGTCTCGGCCGCGTCGAGCGCCATGCGGAGCGCACGCGGGTCGGCCAGGCCAATGTCCTCGCTGGCCATCCGCACCAAGCGGCGAACGATGTAGCGCGCATCCACACCGCCGTCGAGCATGCGCACCAGCCAATACAGCGCGGCATCCGGGTCAGAGCCCCGAACCGATTTATGCAGCGCAGAGATCGTGTCGTAGAACTGGTCACCGCCTTTGTCGTAGCGGCGCAATTGTTCGCCCAGCGACTTTTCAAGCGCCGCCTCATCGATCAGCTCGCGGCCTTTGAGCATGCCGGCCAGCGTTTCGTAGGTGTTGAGCACGCGCCGTGCGTCGCCATCGGCATAGGCGATCAAGCGGGTTTGTGCCGCCGGCGTCAGCGACGGGCCTTGCAAAGCCTCCTGTCCACGCAACAAGAGCGCGGTCATGGCTGCATCGTCCATGGCGCGCAACACGTGCACCGTGGCACGCGACAGCAAAGCCGCGTTGACCTCGAACGACGGGTTCTCGGTGGTGGCCCCAATGAACGTGAACAAGCCAGACTCGACGTGCGGCAAAAAGGCGTCTTGCTGGGCCTTGTTGAAGCGGTGCACCTCGTCCACGAACACGATGGTGCGACGGCCACTGCTGCGCTGCACAGCCAAGGCTTGCTCCACGGCCTCACGGATGTCTTTGACTCCACCCAGCACGGCCGAGATGGCCAGGAACTGAGCGTCAAAGGCGTTGGCCATCAGTCGCGCCAGCGTGGTCTTGCCGACCCCAGGTGGGCCCCACAAGATCATGGAGTGCGGCTGGCCAGACTCGAAGGCGGTGCGCACAGGCTGACCCGCGTCCAACAAGTGGCCTTGTCCGACCACGTCGTCGATGCTGCGTGGGCGCAAGCGCTCTGCCAGAGGGGCGTGGCTGGCCGCCCTGGCTTGCGCGGGAGACACGTGCGCCTCCGGCGCGCCGGGATGAGGGCCGGAGCCGGGTGGCTCAGGCAAGTCAAGGGAAAGGCTCTCTTGCATGGCGGCCATTGTCGCAGGGACACTCGCCAGCCTTCGGTCGCCCGAAATGTGACGGTTTGATGAAGGTAAATACCGATTTGCGCCCCAACACACGAGCGCATGCTGTGTCTTCACCCCGGCGCTGGTTCACGGTCGGGCATGAAGGTAGCCAACCAAAAAGCCGAGGACCCCATGCTGACACTGACCCTCTTGAGCCTCGTCCTGATCCCCATCGCTCTGGACCTGGGAATGCGCCGCGGCCGTGCCACGATCAAGCTGTCGATGGTGCGCCAGAGCAAATGATGAAAAAGGGACTGGACAAAAGCGCCCGCGCCTAGTACATTCCCGACTTTCGACGACAAACAACGCGTCAAGTGTGTTGTTGTTGAATTAGAAGTTCATCCCCTCTGACCTTTTTCAAGCCGGGCTGCATCGTCGGATGCCAGCCAAGAGCGTGTCTTGAGTTCCGGTTGGCGGCGATGCCGTCGCTTTCAAACCGACTCACCGTGATCAACGG
>CANCFV010000063.1 GCA_947377275.1 Burkholderiales bacterium
TCGCTGTGCCGCATGGTGCCCATTGAAAACGCCAACATGCCCGAGCGCAGCATCATCCAATGGGACAAGGACGACCTCGATGCCCTGGGCCTCATGAAGGTGGACGTGCTGGCCCTGGGCATGCTCAGCGCCCTGCGCCGCGCGCTCGATTTGATCGGGCAACGCCGAGGCCTGGTCTTTCGGCAGCAAGACATCCCGCGTGAAGACACCGCCACCTACGACATGGTGTGCAAGGCCGACACCATCGGTGTCTTCCAGATAGAGAGCCGCGCGCAAATGAGCATGCTGCCCCGGCTCAGGCCGCGCAGGTTCTACGACCTGGTGGTGGAAGTGGCGCTGGTGCGGCCCGGCCCGATTCAAGGCGGCATGGTGCACCCCTATTTGCAGCGCCGCGAAGCCCGTGCCGAGGCCGAACGCTTGGGCCTGCCTCAGCCGGTCGAAGACTGCCCCAAAGGTTTGGACGCGGCCTTGGCACGCACCCTGGGCATCCCGATTTTTCAAGAGCAGGTGATGCAAGTGGCCATGATTGCTGCCGGATTTTCAGCCGGTGAGGCCGACCAGTTGCGCCGATCGATGGCCGCCTGGAAGCGCAAAGGCGATGTCCACAAGTTCTTCGAGCGCATACGTAGCGGCATGCAAGCCAACGGCTATACGGCCGAGTTTGCCGAGCAAATTTGCAAGCAGATCGAAGGCTTTGGCTCGTATGGCTTCCCGGAGTCACACGCGGCCAGCTTTGCCATCCTCGTGTACCACAGCGCATGGATCAAGTGCCACGAGCCGGCGGTGTTCTTGGCGGCCTTGCTCAATGCGCAGCCCTTGGGCTTTTACTCGCCCAGCCAGCTGGTGCAAGATGCCAAGCGCCACGGCGTAGAGGTGCTGCCACCCGATGTGCAGCACAGCAGCGTCGATTGCACTTTGCTTGAAACTGGCGCGCCGCAGCCCAGCGTGCGTCTGGGGCTGCGCATGATTGAAGGCCTGCCGAGCCTGGCCATGCACGCCATTGTTCAAGCCCGCACCAGCAGCGTCTTCACCGATGTGGACGAGCTCGCCCGCCGCGCGCATTTGACGCAAAGCGAGGTGCGCGCCCTGGCCAGTGCCGACGCCCTGCGCAGCCTGGCGGGTCACCGCCGCCAACAGGTGTGGGAGGCCTCAGCGCTGCACCGTGCCCCGCCCTTGCTGCGCGAGGCGCCTGTGCACGAAGCCCCGCTGAGCCTGCCCGCCCCGCCCGAGTCTGAAGACATCGTGTTTGACTACGCTGCGCTGGGCTTGACGCTGCGCCGCCACCCTCTGGCCCTGTTGCGTCCACAACTGGCCGAGCAGCGCTTGCTCAGTGCCGAGCAAATGCACGACTTCCCCAACGGCCGCTTGGCGCGGGCCTGCGGGATCGTCACCGTGCGGCAGCAGCCGGGCACGGCCTCGGGCGTGGTCTTCGTGACCCTGGAAGACGAAACCGGCACGGTGAACGTGATCGTGTGGCCCCACCTGAAAGAGCGGCAGCGCAAAGAGCTGGTGCACGCCAAGCTGCTGGCCGTGTATGGCGTGTGGCAACGCCAGGGCGAGGTGCGGCACCTGGTGGCGCACTTCTTGAAAGACCTCAGCCCGCTGTTGGGCCGCTTGGGCACGCACAGCCGTGACTTTCATTAAGGTAGCGCTCAGGTTCGGGGTTTATAGTCCTTAGCATGGAATCCCTGCTCGTCTCGACTGGTGTGGTCGCCCTCGCTGAAATTGGCGACAAGACCCAACTGCTGGCCTTCATCTTGGCCGCCCGTTTCAAAAAACCTGTGCCCATCGTGGCGGGCATCTTGGTGGCCACTTTGGTCAACCACGGCTTGGCCGGTGCCCTGGGCGCCTGGATCACCTCGGTGCTGAGCCCTGAGGTGATGCGCTGGGTGCTGGGCGCATCGTTCATCGGCATGGCGATTTGGACGCTGATCCCCGACAAGATCGAGGAAGAAGAAACCACCGTGGCCGGCCACCTGGGCGTGTTTGGAGCCACCCTGGTCACGTTCTTCTTGGCCGAAATGGGCGACAAAACGCAGATCGCCACCGTGGCCCTGGCTGCGCATTACCCATCGCCGTTCATGGTGGTGGCCGGCACCACGCTGGGCATGCTGATCGCCGACGTGCCTGCCGTGTTCGTGGGCAACAAGTTCGCTGAGAAGATCCCCATGAAGCTGGTGCACACCATTGCCGCCGGCATCTTTGCGGTGATGGGCGTGCTGACCTTGTTGAAGGTGGACCAGATTTTGGGCTGATGGCTCACAGGCCCATGGCTGTGACGACCTCGAACTACAAGTGAGCCGCGCCGCCGTCGCCCAAGAAGGCGAGCAAGGCTTCATTGAAGGCCTGAGGGTGCGACACATTCATGCCGTGAGGCGCGCCCTTCACGACCACCAGTTGGCTGTGTGGCACGGCGGCATGGGTTCGCAAGCCCGACCCATCAATGGGCACGATGCCATCGGCATCCCCATGAATCACCAGCGTCGGCACGCTCACCTGCTTGAGGTCCTCGCGGAAGTCGGTGGTGCTGAAGGCATCCATGCAGTCCAAGGCCGCACGCGGCGCTGACTCAAGGCACAGGTGCAAAGCGTCTTGTCGCTGCGCCTCGGTCACTTGCAACACGCCGTGGGCCGAGAAAAACGCCTGCGTGAACTTCTCAAAGAAAGCGCTTCGGCCATTCGTCAAAGCCTGCTTCTTATCGTGCGCCGCCTCTGGTGTGAGCGGCCCCTCCGGGTTGGCGGGCGTTTGCATCAAACATGGCGTCACAGCCGACGCAAACACCACGCTGCGCAACCGCGACTGGCCAAAGCGAGAAACGTAGCGCGCCACCTCGCCTCCGCCCATCGAGAAGCCCACCAGCGTCACGTCGTGCAAGTCGCACTGGGCCAGCACCACCTGCAGGTCATCAGCCAGCGTGTCGTAGTCGTAGCCAGATTCGGGCTTGTCTGATCGACCAAAGCCTCGCCGGTCGTAAGTCACCACCCGATGACCCGCCGCTTGCAAGGCAGACACCTGCATCGACCAAGCCTGGCCCGACAAAGGCCAGCCGTGGATCAACACCACCGGCCGGCCATTGCCCCCGGTGTCGTCAATGTGCAAACGCACGCCGCTGTCAATGACCGAGTCCTTGTCGTGCGACCCTGGCGGGTGCTCGTAATCTCCAGCAGCCGCGCCCCCGATGGCGCCCACCACCGCGCCCAAGGTGGCCCCCACCACGATGCCCACCGGGCCTGCCAACGCAACCCCTACGGCCGCGCCTGTGGCTGTGCCTGCAACCAAAGCTCCCCCCAGCAACACCGAGTGAGACTCGCGCTGGGCCTCCTCAGGCTCAATCGGTATTTGCGCCGCTGGATCGGGGTCTTGCGACGGAATGCCATGACCAGCTCTGGCCTGGTCGTGCAGGTCTTCATCGGGCAGCGCTGGGGCTGGCACGGGTGTGAACAATGGCTTCATGTAAGGCTCCTGATTCGGTTGATGGCGGTGCTCATTGGTAGCCCACGCCCATGACGTAGTTGCGCAGCAGCGCCTCTTCGTGGTTGCCTGCTGCCAGCATCGCTCGAAGCCCGTCGCGGGCATTGACCACACCCAGCAACTTGCCGTCTGAGCCGACCACCAGCACATGGATGACCCCGCTCTTGTGCATCATGGACAGCACCTCGGGCAATGAGTCAGCAGGACTGCATGACACGAACCCTGTCGTCATCACGTCACCTGCGTGGGTGGTGAAAAAATCGGCCTGACCAAAGCCCAAGCGCTTCACCAAGGTGGTCTCGGTGATGATGCCCAGCGGGGCACCAGCCGCATCACACACGGCCACCACGCTGATCTGGTCGCTAGACAAACGCCCGGCCACCTCGATCAACAGGCTGTCTCGCGGCACCGTGGCCAAGCGCGCTCGGGCCACGGCGGCCAAACTGTCAACGAGCAAGGGGGCCACGGCATGCGCCTCGGCATTGACCACAGGTGGGGTTTCGGGCGCGGCTCTCGGCGCTGGCTGCGACATGGCGTCTCCTGGTTGAGTGCACAAGTCTTTGGTCTTGACCTTGCTCACTTGGGTTCATGGTCGAACAGCAAGGGCCAGCGGGTCTGTTATTCAACGCACAGACCTCACATTGACGCCGCCTGTGCGGTGGGCTGCGCCCTAGACTTCAGCGTGACGAGGAGTCGATGTGAACAAACCTGATGCAACCGAGTCTCTGACGGTCCTGTACGACGGGGCCTGCCCGCTGTGCCAACGCGAGATCGCCCATTTGCAAGGCTTGGCTCGTCGCCGTCCTGACAGCGCCCTGTGCTTTGTTGACGTCAGCGAGACGAACAACCCGCTGCCCGCCGACGAGCGAGCCGCACTGATGGCGCGGTTTCATGTTCAGCGCGCGGACGGCACGCGGCTCGGCGGCGCCGCTGCTTTCGTGACAATGTGGGCCCGTTTGCCAGGTTGGCGATGGCTGGCCCGGATGGCTCAATTTCCAGGCGCCTTGCCTGTGCTGGAGTTGGCCTACCGAGGCTTCTTGAAGGTTCGTCCGCGCCTGCAGGCCATTGCCCGAAAGGCCAGCGCGAGCTCCTGACGCCGATCACGCCGATGACCAGGCTACAGCGCCTGCCGCCTGATGGTGGCGAGCACAGCCTTGTCAACGTGCGTTCGCACGCCCAGCGACCCCGTTCCGCGGCGCACGGGTGACTTGCGCAACGCGATCTCCACCGCTTCGATTTCTGGGTGGCGAGCACAAGCGCTGACGATGCGTGTCATCAGGCGCTCCTGCGTCTCGTAATGCGTCTCTGCGGCCAAGTGGTCGATGGCCGCAACCAAAGGGTCGTAGTCAAACACATGCTGCATGCCGTCTTCCGTGACGAGCACCAGCGTTTGGCTGATCCACAGGGTCAGGTCCAACACATGCTCATCGGGCACGACATCGCCCGGCCCGTAGGTGCCGATGTCTGCCTTGATCAACAAATTTTTCAGCTCAACCGTGCTGCTGTTTGACACAAGCACCTCCAACGTCCAGGTGCCCTCAGTGTCACACGATGCCCTAGCATCGTTGGCCATGGCCAACGATTGAGCAGGCGTCAACCGGCGTAAAAAAACCGGCTCCACAGAGCCGGTTTTTGATGGGTAGGGTTGGGGTCAGTAGCGACCGCCACCGAAACCACCGGTGCCGTAGCCAACGTCCGAGCGCTTGGCTGCTTGGTAACCCGTAGCGCTGTAGCCAGAACCGCTGTTTGCGCTGCTTGCTTCGCGAGGACGAGCCAGGCTGACGACGATCGATCGCCCATCCACAGACACGCCGTGCAGCGCTGTGATGGCTGCTTGGGCAGCCTCGGCAGATGCCATTTCGACAAAGCCAAAGCCTTTGGATTGACCTGTTTCACGGTCCATCATGACCTTGGCAGAGGACACGGTGCCATGTTCGGCAAAGTTGCTTTTCAAGCTGGCATCGGTGACGGAGTAAGGCAGGTTGCCCACGTAAATTTTGCTGCTCATGAGGGAGCCTTTCTGAGACTGGCGCATCGTCTTGATGCGATTGTCCGATCCTGCATTGCGCAGCGATTCGGAAGATTTGCGGAGATCGTGCTTGAGCAGATCGTCAGCAAGCCGGAGGGCGCGACATGGTTGTTTCCAACCAACCCTGGGTCACCGCAAAGAGGCGGGCCCCCTCAGGTGAGGCAAAGGTTTTGTCGAATCGGAACACGCGCGAGTAGCTGCCGTTGCCCCCAGTGCGTTGGACTGAAAACGAAGCGCGGAAGCGTCCGCAGTCTGTCCGATGTGTCGCGGGCGAGACGACGTACTTGCCCATGGAGATGGTGATATTTGAAATCTTGTTCAATCAGGGAGGTGCAGACCTGAGAGGCCTGCTTGAGCATCGACTGGCTCGTTTGGCTGCAGCTCGGCAAACCAAAAGGGCGACCAAAGGGCCGCCAACTTCAACTGATCTAGGCGGTCAGTGGCTTTTGAAACAGCACTGCGCAGATCAGCCTGACGCTTGTACATGACGTGGCCGACTTAGTCAAGCTGTTTCTGCCCTGAGCGCCGCAAAGCACGCCTTCTGAGCGGCTGCCTGTTCAGACCCAGGTCGGATGCAAAGTCAGGACAAACCGCTTGATTGCCACTGCGATGCGGCGTCAAGGGCGCAACATGACAAGTCAACGAATCGAGGATCATCATGTCTGACGACCCACGCTGCTGCGGCAGCGGCACCTGCATCATCGACACCGACGGGCACTGCTGGTGCGGCCAACGCTGGAACGGCGATCAACTCATGGGCCCAGGCTCCGTGTGCGCAGCACCAGCCAATGTCAACAGCGGCGACACGCTACCCGAGGCCGTCGGTGGCCTGGCGCCCCGCACTCACCCCTGAGCAACCCGCCATGGAGCTGACTAGGCAGGCCTCGGTGCCGCAAAGCCGAATCTCGCGCAGCCTGCACTTGGGTCGACTTGCGAGCGAGTTACTGGCGGGTGCGGTGGCCACGGGCGCGGGGCAGCTGGCGCGGGGCGAGCGGCCTTCGTGGGCCGGCACCTTGTTGACGCCTGGCAATGCGCACCGCCTGACCGAGCGCCTGGCCCAGATGCGGGGCGCGGTGATGAAAGTGGGGCAGCTGCTGTCGATGGATGGGCAAAGTGTGTTGCCCGCCCCCTTTGCCGAGCTGCTCGCCCGCTTGCGCGACCAGGCCTACGCCATGCCCGCCACCCAGCTTGCCGAGGTGCTGGGGCGCGAATATGGCAGCGACTGGCACCGGCGCTTCAAACACTTCAGCTTCGCGCCCATTGCAGCCGCGTCCATCGGGCAGGTGCACCGCGCCGAAACGCACGAAGGCGAGGTGCTGGCCTTGAAGGTCCAGTACCCGGGCGTGCGCGCCAGCATCGACAGCGATGTGGCCAACCTGGCGCTGCTGATGCGCATGCCTGGCTTGACACCGCCTGGCGTTGAGCTTGACAGCGTGCTTGAGCAACTCCGCGCGCAACTGCACACCGAAACCGACTATGCCGCCGAGGCCCGCGCCGCCACCGCTTACCGCGAGCGGCTGGGCGAGACCCCCGACCTGTTCGTGCCACGCGTACACGCCACGCACAGCACCGCCCACATCCTGGCGATGGACTTTGCGCCAGGCACGCCGGTCGAAGCGCTGATGCAGCCCAGTGTGCCGCAGGCCCAACGCGATCGCGTGGCTGCGGCGCTGTGCCGGCTGGCGGTCAAAGAGTTCTTCGGCATGCGCCTGGTGCAAACCGACCCGAACTTTGGCAACTACCTGTTCGACGCTGCCAGCGGTCGCATTGGCCTGCTCGACTTTGGCGCGGCGCAGGAGGTGGGCCCGGACCGCATCGACCAGATGCGAGCGCTGGGCCACGCCTTGCGGCATGCCAACCCGCAGCGCACCCACGAAGCAGCGCTGGCCGCAGGCCTGGTGCACCCCAGCGACACACCGGCCCAGCGAGACGGCGTGGTCCAGCTGTTGCTGGCGGTGGGCGAGCCACTGCGCACGCACGGGCCTTACGACTTCGGTGCGTCAACCCTGATCAAGACGGTGTTTGAGCAAGGGCAAGCCCAGTTCTTCGAGGCTGGCTACGGGCAGCCGCCGCCGGCCGACATGCTGCTCTTGCAGCGCAAGTTCGCGGGGACCTTCATGCTGTGTGCCCGCTTGGGCGCGCGGCTGGACCTTGATGAGATCTTTGGTAGCGAGCTGGAAGAGGCTGCATGAGACCCACGCGCAGGGTCTTGCCCCAAAAGCCCATGGAGCAGCTGGGCGCGACCATCAAACAGATCGCCGACATCATCGGCGTGATCGACGGCATCGCCTTGGCGAGGCGATTGGCCAGATGGGGCATCGTTTCATCAAGAATGGCGAAACATGCGGCGGCGATGCCGCTTTGGGCCCGAACCGCGCTGCTATCCTG
The DNA here is from genome assembly GCA_947377275.1 of Burkholderiales bacterium. GTDB lineage: Bacteria > Pseudomonadota > Gammaproteobacteria > Burkholderiales > Burkholderiaceae_C > Aquabacterium. Next base: position 7,889 of record CANCFV010000063.1, read on the forward strand.
CCCGCCATGCCCACAGCGCCCATCCCACGCCTGATCTGCTTCAACAAACCCTACGGCGTCTTGAGCCAGTTCACGCCCGAAGGCCGATGGCAAGGCCTCAAAAGCTTCATCGACATGCCCGGCGTGTACGTGGCTGGCAGGCTCGATGCCGACAGCGAAGGCTTGCTGCTGCTCACCAACGATGGCGCGCTGCAAGCGCGCATCAGCCACCCGCGCCACAAAATGGAGAAGACCTATTGGGTGCAGGTGGAAGGCGTGCCCGACGAAGCTGCCCTGGCCGCGCTGCGCCAAGGCGTGCAGTTGAACGACGGGCCCACCCGGCCCGCGCGTGCCGAGCTCATCACAGAGCCCGCCGGCCTGTGGCCACGAGACCCGCCTGTGCGCTTTCGTGCGGCCATTCCGACGCAGTGGTTGGCGCTGACCATTTCTGAGGGCCGCAACCGCCAGGTGCGCCGCATGACGGCCGCCGTGGGCCACCCCACGCTGCGCTTGATCCGCGCCGCGATCGGCCCTTATGCCTTGGGCGATCTGGCCCCAGGCACGTGGGCAGACCTGCCATGCTGACGCATCCCCTGCCTCGACCACTGCGCCACACCTTTCGGCGCTGACCGTGAGCGGGATCGGAGAGACAAGCACAGCATTGATACAGGATGCCCAGGGGGAACGCTGTTACTCGGCAGCGGGAAGCTCTCCCTCTGTGTGCCGCTCAGGCTCCGTGGTGCTGAGGATTTCGTTGAGAACGGTCGTGGCGTATTCCCCAGCGGGCAAAGCGAACGTCAGCACCAGTTCGTCGGCTTGCGGCCACTCCCATGTCATGTCGACGGGGCTTGCCACCAGAGAGCGGCGATCTTGATCCAGGCCGGCGTGTTCCATGCCGTCGCACAAGGTGGCGTGACGCTCGGCCACGCCGTTTTCCAGGGCCTGCGCCTCATCGGTGGTGGTCACGCGGCCGCGTCCCCAGAGCGGTCCGGTGGGCCGGCCTGCATCGTCCATGACGTCACCAGGCAGGGTCTTGCCCCAAAGCCCCTGCTGCATGCGCAGCGCCAACACTTCATTGAAGACGAAAGAGCGCACCGCCGACAGGTAGATGCCCTTCTTCTTCGGGTTGCGCACACGGATCTCGCGCGCCAGCATGGCCCTGCCCTGTTCGACGTTGCCGCCGTCAAAGCCAAAACGCTGAGCGCCGAAGTAGTTAGGCACGCCCTGTGAAGCCACAGCCTGAAGATTGGCTTCGATCGCGTCGCGGCTGCCAGTCACGTCACGCAGCACGATGCGGAACCGGTTGCCCTGCAGATCACCGGGGCGCAGCTTTTTGACGTGGCGGCTCTGGCTCAGCACCTTGAATTCAGGGTGCTGAAGCTGGGTCAATTCGGGCGTCTCGCCCTTCGGGAAATAGATGCTGAACCACTGACGGGTGATGGCGTAGCGGTCCTTGAGGCCGGCATAGCCCACGTCCCACTCGTTCACGCCGGCGGCCTCGGCCAGTTGCTGGGCGACATAGGCAGTGTTGGCACCGTTCTTTTCGATGTCCAGCCAGATGTGTTCGCCCGCACCGGAGGGCAGCTGCAGCGGCAGTTCGGTCACGATGAAGTCCTCGTTGAGGCGTTTCAGGGTGGCGCTGGCGCCGCTGGCCGGATAAGCGTTGGGCCACTGCGGCAAGGTCGTGTATTGAGCGTCGGTCATGAGGGGGCTGCTGGCGGCACCGACTGTCGATGGCGACAAGCTGTCTGGCCGACCAGGGGTGGTCGAGGCCGTGATTCTCGCCCAGAGGGCGCGGCGAGTCATGGCTGATCTATTCGGGGTGAACCTGCCTGCGGCTCAATCTACCCTGAGAACCTCAAATTGTTGCCGTATCGCAGCGACCAGTATCGACACCTCATCACCCTCGCCTTTGCCCAGCATGGCCCTGCCCAATGGGGCTTCGCTGCTGATGACCTGAACGAGCTGATCGCTGCAGAGCAACTTCATGCTGCCGCCATCTGGGCCGAGGAAGACGCGTTGCTGCTGATCGTCGGCATCGACCAGGCAGACCAGCGCGCCGAGCTGAATGCCTTTGCTGGCGTCGTAGGGGCGCGGGCGGAATTGACGCCAATGGGCCATTGCCTGACGGATGGCTTCGGCGCGCCGCGCTTGGCCGGTGGCCAGGTAGGCGGCTTCGAGCCCCAAGGTGTCGTATTTGTTTTCAGCGATGTTCTCTTCGTGAGTCGCCGTTTCATGGGCCGCCCGCGCTGCTTGTTCGGCTTGCTGCAGGTCTTCAGCGAGCCTCTCCAGCACCTGCTGCAGCAGCAAGAATTTATCCATGATGAAAAGTGGGCATCTCGAACGAGCGCGGGGGTGGGTCTTGATTATGACGGGCTGCGACAGCCTGGAGCGGCGCTAGGCTGGTGAGCAGCTGCTTCGCCGCGGGAGCAGTCGGTCGCCACGACCACCTGCGAGCAGGATGACCAGACTGAAGGCGCGACGCCTCGTCCTCCAATACAAGAAAGCGCCCATCCGGCAGCTGGCGTATCGCCGAGGGCTCGTAGATGCCATCCCCAAGGCAGCTCCAGCGTGAAGGTCGTGCGATGCCTGAGGTGCAGACTTCAGGCCGTCGCCACTGCATCGGCGGTCCGGATGGCCCCCGCCTTCAGCATTTGCTCGAAGGCGGCCTGCGGCACTGGCTTGGAGAACAGGTAGCCCTGTTGCAGCGCACAACCTCGGCCGATCAGGAATGCCGATTGCTCCTTGGTCTCGACCCCCTCGGCCACAACCTGCAGGCCCAGCTCGCCGCCGAGGGTGATGATCGCGGCGGCCAGCGCAGCGTCGCGGCCGCCACGTGCCGCGTCGGTGATGAAGGCGCGGTCGATCTTCAGTTCGTTCATCGGCAGACGCTTGAGGTGGCTGAGCGACGAGTAGCCGGTGCCGAAGTCGTCTAGCGACAGGCCAAAGCCCAGCGCACGCAGAGTGTCCAGCACGCCGACAGTCGTTGCCACATCGCGCATCACCATGGTCTCGGTCAGTTCGAGCATCAGGCAGGACGTATGCAAGTGATAGTGCCGCACCAAGCCTTCAAGCTGTTGCGGCAGCTGGGCATCGGCCAGGCTCGACGCCGGCAGGTTCACCGACAGCGGCAAGGTCGGCAAACCGAGGTCCGACCAGCGGCGCAGGCTCTTGCAGGCGGCGTGCAACACCCAGTCTGTGAGCGGAGTGATCAGGCCGCTCTCCTCTGCCAGTGGGATGAAATGGCCGGGTGGTATCAGACCGCGCTCGGGGTGTTGCCAGCGCACCAGCGCTTCGGCGCCGACAAGGCGGCCGTTGCGTGCGTCGACCTTGGGCTGGTAGTGCAGGCACAGCTGCCCGGCTTGTATGGCATGGCGGAGCTCCGTCTCCAGCACCACACGGTCCTTCGCCCGGGCGTTGAGCGCCATGTCGAAGAAGGAGTGCTGGGCGCCGCCTGCGTCCACAGCCACCCGCGCGGCTTGTTCGGCACAGCGTGTCAGCCCGACCATGTCTTGGGCGTCGCCGGGGAACATCGCAATGCCAATGCTCGCCGACAACACCATGGCCTGTGAGCCAACGGTGATGGGCTGCGCGACGGCCTCAAGCAGGCGCTGCGCGACCACGGACGCACGCGCCTGGTCGTCCAGATCGGTGATGAGGATCGAGAAAGCGCTGTCTCCAAATCGCGCCACCACGCCCAGCTCCTGGGCCAGCGGGTTGACCACGGCCAGATCCCCGCCGCGGATGCACGAGCGCAGGCGCTGGGCGATGCCAGCCAGCACCATGTCGCCTTGGCCCCGACCGTAGACATCGTTGATGCCGCTGAGGCGACCGATCTCGACATGCAGCATGGCGCATCGGGCACCACTGCGCCGAGATCGTTCGAGCGCAGGTGCAGCCAAGTCGGCAAGCAGGCGACGGTTCGGCAGACCCGTGACCTCGTCGTAGTGCGCCAGCCGCAGTGCCCGCTGCTCGGCCGCAACGCGCGAGTCGTCCAAGGCGGCGCGCGCCACAAATTCCTTGCGCAGCAAAAACTCGCGCCACCAGCCAATGCCGGCCGCGAGGATGAAGGCGGTGACCACGTGATACGACCAGTAGCCCGCTTGCTGGGTCGGCAGGCCTGCATACCCCCACAGCGCGTACAGGAAGGCCGCCATGATCACGAGACCCGAAGCCAGCGCGTAGCGGAACTGCACCCCCAGGATCACGAAACAGTAGAACTCAAGGAAGGTGAAGTTGAGGATGCCGACCCAGCTCTTCAGCCCGGTGCCGCCCTCGTTGTCGATGCGCACCAGGATGCCGATCAAGCACAGGGCCACCGTGGCGATGAAGCTGGCCATCACCGGTTGCCAATGCCCGCGCGCCTTGGGCAGCAGCGAATAACCAAGCCCCACCAGCAGCACGGGCATGGCCATGGTCAGGCGCAGCAGGTTGGCGGGCACACCCGTGTGGGCAATGCGGTCGACCAGGTAGTCGCCCGCGATCAGCAGCACGCCCAGAATCAGGCTCACCTGCGCGTAGCGGAAGTAGAAGTCGACGTAGTGTTTGACGAAGCGCAGTTCGTAGGCCACATCGGAAAAGCGCAGCCGCAGCCTCAGCGGCAGGGTGGCGGCAGCGCCAGTGTCGTGGGCGCCAAGGGTCTTGGCTTCAGGAGCACGCATCAGGGGGTAGGCATCGGAGGCGACGGCCGCGGGCGCAACGCCCGTCAACCCGACTCGTTGTTGTCTTTTCGCCTCGGCACACACGGCCTTTAGCAGCGCGCGCCACAAACGAGGCCATGCAGTGACATCCCGCACACGGCGGGCCGACCGCGGCTTGGATCGAACTGGTCAGCGAGGAGGGGCGAAGCCAGGCGGTGCGGCGCTCTGCACGCAACGGCCCGTTACCGTCTGCTGCCGCACTGACGGACACGGCTTCATGGACATATGGTGAGTCTCTCCCCGCTTTGACACCAAAGCGCGGCCCACCATCCACGTGTCTTAGGAGAATGTCATGAGTAAGTCCAGTTCCTTGCTTTCCGCCGCGACCGCCGTTGCGGTCTTGGGTGTCGTTGGTATTGCCTACGCGCAGAGCTATAACGATCCAGCCAAGCGTTCTAATACGCCTATGCAAAGCCAATCCACATCGGGCCAGCAATCGGTTCCGAGCGATTCGCCTCTTGCGCCGACAGGGGCAGGCAGCGGCTCGGATGGCATGAACACGCCGACAGCCACGGAAACCAACAGCAACGCGCCCCTGACCGAGCGCGCGGCCCGGGCCGACCGCAACTGATGCATCGAGGCTGAGACATGGCCCGCCTCTGGTCCGAGCAGCTGCACGGCCAGAGGCGGGCTTATGCCGATGGGGCCCATGCCATCGCCCATGGGGTGGTCACTGCCGCCTTGATTTTGGCGGCAGTGGTGCCCGCCACCCTTGACTCAAGCCAGCCCAGCCGCGCATTCCAAGTCGTGGCCGTGCCAAAGCCGGCTGAGGTCAGGCGCGCAGATTTCGGTAAGGTGGACGCCTCGCGCGATGCCCGCTACGTGGCCGATTGGGTGGCCGACTCCGGCGACAACCAAGGGGTCGACTTCGTCATCGTCGACAAGAGAGCCGCCAAGATGCATGTGTTCGACGCGGCAGCGCGCCTGCGTGCCTCAACACCGGTGCTTCTGGGGGCTGCGCGTGGCGATGACTCGGTGCCTGGTATTGGCATGCGGCCCATCGCCCAAATCAATGTGAAAGAACGCACCACACCAGCGGGGCGTTTTGTCGGCGAACAAGGCCGCAACGCACGGGGGGAGGATGTGGTTTGGCTTGACTATGACGCCGCCGTTTCCATGCACCGCGTGCTGACAACGAACCCGGCTGAGCGCCGCCTGGCGCGCCTCGCCACACCGACCGTTGAGGACAAACGGATTTCCTACGGGTGCATCAACATCCCCCTTGCGTTCTACGACACGCACATCCGTCCGATCTTTGCGGCTCACAGGTCCGTCATCTACGTGCTGCCTGAGGTCAAACGTGTTGAGCAGGTCTTTGGGGGTCTTCCGGAATCACATAGACAACGCCACGGCCGCGACCCAGCACAGGCTGGATGACGGCCTCAAAAAAGGCCACCGACACAACCACACAGCCAGCAGAGATTCTCTTGTCGAGCGGATTGGATGAAGCCAGCCGCTGCGCGCGGTTCTCACGGGCTGGGCTCGGTCGCAAGCGGTGTATGGCCAGTGCCGCGTCGTAATCGATCCAGACCACAGGCTCACCATGGCGGTTGTGCCCCGGCTCCGTGTTGAAGCGCCCTGCCGGCGTGATGCGGTCATCTGGACGAAGCCGACCACTCTCGGTGCGTTCGCCAACCCCCAGCACCGACTCGTCACCGTTAGCCTCACCCAGCAGCACAGACGAGGATCCAGCCAGACTGCCATCGCCACGAAAGACGAGGATGCTCGCGGAGCGCTTGTCGACGATGGCGAAAGGCCGTCCACCGTGATCGGCCGCGGCCAGGACACGCTGAGCCAAGTCGCGTGCGGCTTTGAACTCGGATGCCGTATACGCGGCATGACGCGGCTCGGCGGCGTCCGACATGGCTAGCGCGCCCATCGGGCCACACAGCGTGCCCGCCACCAAAGCCAAAACCCGCCACCCATGAAAACGTTTCATGCAGCCACCTGAACGCGCCAAGCAAGATTCGGCGGCCCATGCCGCTCAGCCAGTGCATGCATGCACCCTTGCCCCATGCTAGGCAGTGCGGTCCCGGGTGGTCGGACGATGAGGTGGCCCCAAGAGCTGTAGATCTGCGCTTGGACGAGGGCGGGTGGAGGTTCGTCGGCGTGGGTGGTTTCGGCCGGTTCTTGTCGATCAGGCCTCATTCCATGGCGACGGCTTCCACCTGAATGCGCAGGCTCACGTCCATCTTGAAGCCCCACTCCTTGCCCGCCCCCAGGCCGAACTCGTCGCGGTTGAAGCTGCCCGAAGCGTCGGCGCCACAGAAGTCGCGCTTGTTCATGGGGTGCGGCATGCACTTGAGCTGGTGGACCGTCAGGGTCATCGGCCTGGTCTGGCCGTTGAGTGTCAGCTCTCCGACCACTTGGGTCGGCACACCGGCCTTGGCTCCATCGAAGCGGCCCTTGAACGTGGCGCTCGGGTTCTTCTCGACGTTGAAGAAGTCTTTGCCCGTGGCCCAGGCGTTCATCGCGGCCAGACCAAAGTCAATGCTGGCCAGGTCCATCTTCACATCGACACTGCCCATGCCAGTGGTCTTGTCGTAAACGATGGTGCCGACATTCTTGTTCAGCTTGCCGCGCCAATAGGACATGCCCATGTGGTCTGCCTCGAAGCTGGGGTAAGTGTGCGTGGGGTCGATCTCGTAGGTCACGGGCGCGGCCTGCGCGGCGGCGGCGAGCAAGGCGGGAACAAGCAGCAGCGATTTCATCGGCAGTCCTTGTGTTGTGGCGTGGCAAGGCGCCAACCCGACGACGAGCGGGAGGGCGGTTTCGGCAAGCTTACATTTTTCCGGCCACCATCTCGCGGCACAAGCGGCCGTTGGCATCACGGCCCTGTTGCCGCGACGACTGCGGACCGTGTTGGCGGTCCTTGTTGGGCCCATTGAACTGGCCGCGCTTCGCTGCAACGCGGTCATTCAACGGTAAGCAATGAAGGGCCGCATGTGGTCGATGCAGGCTGCTCGATCTGACGCTTGCGGCCAATTGCCGGTCGTGGTCAGCGTCGGCTTTCGGCACGCCTAACCCGAAGGAAGCCCTCAACTTTGTATTTGCTCTGCCGATAACCCTCCGAGGACTTCAGGGGTTGTATGCACAAGTGGCGCAACATACTCCACCGGCACATACGGCGCCACTCGCTTACGCACGGCAATCAATGGACGAGCATTCGCCTCAGCCCGACGCAATATCGGCCGTCAATTTGAGCAGGCGCCACATCCGCGATCATCCAATTCGGGGTGGTGCGGCTGCGTCGACTCAGGCGCCCGCCGCAATGACCGCGAGTGGTTCAATTGCCGATTTGCAACCACAGAATGTGGATCAACAAGCGCATCAAACGCTTGAAAAAGGTCACGTCTGGCTGCGGTTCCCGGCCGCCTTGGAGGCTGAATTCCAGGCTGAAACGCTGCAACCTCGTCTCAAGCTGCTACGTAACTGCGGGCTGATCGGCCTCGTGGCAATCTGCATTGGCTCGCTTGAGCTGCGCCAATTGATGCCGGATGTCGCCGATGTGGCCATTCGCAGCCTCTGGTGGATCCTGGCCGTCATCTGTTTGGGGTTGCTGCAGATGTGCGCCACGCCCAAGCGCTGGCGCCGCAACTGGCAGGCCGAGGCAGGAACGACCTTGTCGATCCTGGCCCTCAACGCAGGCCTCATTTATGACTTTTTCCTCAGCCATGTCGACACCACATTCACGCACTCTGCGGCATTGGTCACGTCGGTGCTGTATGCCTGCATAGGTGCGCGACTGCGCTTCTACTGGGCGCTGACCTGCGCGCTCATCACTTTTGGCTCATTCATCGTGCTGGTGAAGGGCACCACGCCGCTTCAGGAGATCATCGTTGCGGCGAACGCCAAACTGATGGCATTGAGTTATGTTTTTGGGCTGCTGGTCAACTATGCGTTCGAACACAGTGAGCGCCGGAACTGGCTGCTGCGCAAGCTGGAGCGACAACAAAGCGAGAAGCTCAAGGAAGCCACCGATCATCTGCGCCGCTTGTCGACCCAGGATCCACTGACGGGATTGTTCAACCGGCGCCAATTCGAAGTTGACCTGGACAGCGCTTGGTCCAAGGCCACATTGACCGGCAGCCCCGTGGCGATGCTGATGCTCGACGTCGATTTCTTCAAGCGCTACAACGACACCTATGGCCACCCAGCGGGGGACGCCTGCCTGATCCGGATCAGTCAGGCGATTGCCAAGTCGGCGCAGGTCCATGGTGGTATCGCGGCCCGGCTTGGGGGCGAAGAATTCGGCTTGTTGCTGCCAGGTCGCACAGTGGGTGAGGCCGTGGCAGTCGGCGATGCCTTGTGCAATGACGTGAAGTCGGCGCGCATCGAGCACCGCGCTTCTACGGTATCCCCGCATGTCACTGTCAGCGTCGGCGCAGCTCATTTCTGGCCGGCTCAAGGCGGCGGCAAGCAGATGTTGGTGGAAGCCGCTGACCGAGCACTGTATCAAGCCAAGGAAGTGGGCCGTGACCGTTGCTGTGGGGCCAGTTCGGAGAGCTTGGCAAACGTGGCTGCGGCCACCCTAGCCGAGTCTGGCGAGACTGGCGGCACCACCGGGCTAATTAAGCCGCAGGTGGAAGCCATCACTGAGCCCGCACCAGTGGCCGCCTCTCCTGAGTCCGGCTACCTGCAGATCCTCAACGGCGGGTTCAGAACGCTGCGATTTCCTGCGGAGTATGAGTCTGTCTTTCGGAACCTCAACGCCGAGCAACGACGCAGACATCTGGCGCTCACCGCGGTGCTGGGGCTGGCCGTCTTCAACATCTATACCTTGAGCAGCGGCGCGATGCTCCCTGACATCCAGGGCAACGTCTTCATGACGCAAATCTGGCTGAGTCTGACGTTGATGGTCGTGGCGGCATGCGCCTACATCCTTCCGATGCCGCTGCTTTGGCGCGAGGCCATGTTCAGCCTGGGCACAGCGGCGGTGGGCGTCGTGTCGGCCTGGGTGATGTCTCAGAGCCAGCAAATGACCGCAATCGCGTTCTCCGTGTGCTTGGTGCTGATCCCGATGTTCTCTGGCGTGGCCGCGCGACAGCCCTTCTGGTTTACCTGCGTACCGGCCGTGATCACGTGCATCGCGGCCATGGTCTTGCTGCGGCCGGTTGGCGCCGTCCAGACGCTGGTGGCCTCTGACAGCGTGCTGATGATTGCGACCAACACGCTCTTCACGCTGATCCTGGCATACACGCTCGAATACGGCTCGCGCAAAGGTTGGCTACTGATGCAGATTGAACGCCTTCAAGGCGATGCGTTGCAGGTTGCCACACGTCGCCTGCATGACTTGTCCGTGCTGGACCCGCTCACTGGCATCAGCAACCGCCGGAAGTTTGAAGACGCGTTCCAAAGCGCCTGGACAGAAGCAGAAAAGAACCACCGTCAAATCGCCGTATTGGTCATCGACGTCGATTTCTTCAAGCTTTATAACGACGGCTATGGGCATCCGGCGGGAGACCGCTGCCTCAAACAAATCTCTGCGGCCATCAGTGAGGCGGCGCAAACCGGCAACGCTTTGGCTGCTCGTCTGGGGGGTGAGGAGTTCGGCATTTTGCTGCTGGATGCAGACAAGGAGCAGGCGGTGCAAATGGGCGAGTGCATATGTGCGGCCGTGCGCCTGGCTGGCATTGAGCATCGCTACTCCAAGGTGCTTGGCAAATCGATCGTCACTGTCAGCGTTGGCGCAGCCAGCCTTGCGGCGACCCAGCACGTGAGCCGACGCACTCTGTTTGCGATTGCCGACGACGCGCTGTATCAGGCCAAGAGAGACGGGCGCAACCGTGTGGCTTTCTTGAGCCAGCCAACTCAGCCTTTGGCTGAGGCTCTACCTAACCAGGCCAACGGCAATCTCAACGCACAGCATGCAGAACTGTCTGGCCAGCAAGAAACCGAGGTGGGAAAGTGATTGAAACCCATAGCATGCACCTCGACTAGCGGATTCACCAGCTGGCCGAGCAAGGGGAAATTGTTGGGCAGCTTTCAGGTGGCGTGTTCGGGCGGGTTGGTGTCAGCAATGGATCGGAAGCAGTCGTTTAGGTGAGCTGCCGCCAGCGGCTGCTCCCAGCCTGCAGCAGTCATCCACGTGCTGATGACACAGCGCCGGAGCAACCGCCCTAAGAGGCGCAGGAACCGTGCTCCCTGACGCCTCACTACTCTTCAAAGGCCCGATTCCCCCTGCGCCTCAATCCCCACCTGCGCAAGCCCCTTCGCCGTAAGCCTGCCGATTCCGGTCAGACCCCACACACCTGCCGCCGGTGTGCCGCATCAGGGTCAAGCCCGCAGCACGGAGGCCGATCTACGAACACCACCTCGGCATCAGGATCCCCACCATGAGCAGCATTGCCAGCATGCCCGGCGTCAGTGCCGCGACCCAGGCCGCGCAGAGCCCCACGGCCGACGCCGTTCAGATGAACGTTCTGCGCAAGGCGCTGAACACGCAAGCCGCTGCGGCCGCCACCCTGCTGGAGGGCCTGCCTCAGCAGCCCCAACTGGCCACCGAAGGGTCGGTGGGGCGCAACGTCAACACCTACGCCTGAGGCGCCCCAACAGCTTCGCCAGCCCTGCCCTGCGAACTACAGCGAATCACCACTGCATTTCGCCCTTGTTGACCTTGGCGCCAATGTCGAGCGCAATGCCCATGCCTGCTTGGGGGTAAGCCTTTTTCATGGCCTCGATCAAGTCGGCGGCCGTCTTGGCTCTGACCAATTCGGCATTGAAACGCTGCAGGTAGGTGCGTGTGTAGCCAATGGCGCTGGCATCCAGTGCGGTGCCGGGTGCCATGTGGCCAGGCACGACCACTGCGGGCTTGAGCGCTTCCATCTCATCCAGCTGAGCCAGCCAGGCCGCACGTTCGGTGGCCTTTTGCGTGTCGGCCGTCCACACGTGCAAGTTGCCGAAGATGGCGATGTTGCCTGCAATGGTCTTGATGGAAGGGATCCACACATACGGACGGTGGGCCAGCTCGCCCGTCGTGCCGCGCACTTCAATGGCTTCGCCATCCACCCGCAGGTTTGTGCCCTGCAAAAGCTCAGGAACGATCGGCTCTTGCGGCGCATTGGCACCCATCTTCGGCCCCCAGAAGGCGACCTTGCCAGCCAGCTTGGCCTGAATCTTCTCGCGCACCGCTGGGGTGGTCAGCACCTGTGCATTCGGGAAGAAGCCCTTGAGCACTTCAGCACCGAAGTAGAAGTCAGGGTCGGCATTGCTGATGAAGATGGTCTTGAGCGTCTTGCCGCTGTCGAGCACGTTGGCCGCCACGCGCAGGGCATCTGCACGGGTGAAACCGGTGTCGATCACAACGGCTTCGGTCTGGCCACTGACGACCACGGCATTGGCATGAAAGCTGTTGCCGTCGGCGTTGTAGACCTTCACGGTCAGGGAGGCTGCGGTTTGCGCGCCCGCGCTGCTGGCCGCCACAACGCCGAGCGTCAAGGCTGAGAAAGTGAAGCGGGCGATGCTGTTGAGCTTGAGCATGGGGATCTCCATCAATGAACGGTTGCTTGGCACAGAGCAAACTTTAGTTTTTCGCCAAACGTTGATAAAGTCGCCATTCGTTGATTGTTTATTGCATGGATCGATTGAATGGACCGCCTGACAGCCGTGCGCGTGTTTGTGGAAGTCGTTGACCGAGGCAGCCTGACCCAGACGGCTGAGCATCTGGACATGTCTGCAGCCATGGTCAGCCGTTACCTGGTGGCCATTGAGGACTGGTTCGGTGCGCGACTGCTGCACCGCACCACCCGAAAAATCAGCCTCACAGACGCCGGGATGGCGGC
>CANCFV010000064.1 GCA_947377275.1 Burkholderiales bacterium
TGACTGGTGCCTGTTCCTGCGGTGCCATTGGCTTGGGTGATAGCGGCGTTGAATGCAGTGACAAAGCTCTCCGCCTGCTTGGTGACGTCAGCCAACGATGCATTTGCGCTGGTACCAGCAAGGGATTGGGCAGCGCCAGACAGCGCGGACACCGCCGCTTTGAATTGGCCCAGTTGCGAAATCGACGTGGACTGCACTTGGAGCTGCGCCACAAGTCGATCATGAGCCTTTGCCAGTGCGGGCGAGATTTTGGTGAGCGCTGACGTCGCTTGGCTCTGGGCTGACGTGGTTGCAGTGGTGCTGCTCTGAGCTGCAGCAGCTGTCGAGGCAGAACTCAAGGAAAGGGCACTCATGTTTTCTCCGTCGTTTTGATGCATCGCCATGCCCCAACACGTTCGGAGGGGTCGGCTGCTGTCTTGATGCTACGAAGAGTGGCCGAAAACTTGAGTGCGGAAAAGTGCTTGGAATGCCAGGCTATTGCCGCCCCATTGCGTGTGGTGGTGTCTTACCGTCACTGCCGGAGCTCCCGCCAACCAAAGTCAGCTGTCGGCTCTGTCCACGAACTGGCACTGTCGGCCAGGAGCTGACGTCCCTCACTGGCCGGTTCAGAGAGATCTGTTGCCGCTATCGTCGGAAAATCGGTTTCTCAGGACATCATGCGCAGTCAACAGGCGCGGCGGGCCGGGAGGCGACGGACGGACAATCGCGCCATGAATGTTTCGGGGTGCAACCGGGCGCCTCAAGCTATCGCCCTTCAGGCTGCCACGAGCCTGAAGGTGGACGCCACTTGAACCAGATCCTGTGTCTGCGTTTTCAGGCTCATTGCGGCGGCGGCCATCTCCCCGACCAGCGCCGCATTCTGCTGGGTCGACTTGTCCATCAGCGTAACGGCATCGCCGACCTGGCTCACCCCGCTGGCCTGCTCGGAACTTGCAGCTGCGATCTCGCCCACGATGTCAGTGACGCGTCGGATGCTGGCTACCACGTCGGTCATCGTCGCTCCCGCCTTATCGACCAGAGTGCTAGCGATTGATGCGGCGGGACTCTTGGTCTGCGCTCTTGAGGCCTGGCAGGTGGCTCATGCCGTAGGCAATGAGCGCATCGCCCAGGGTGTTCTTCCACGGACCGTCAAGCGCCGGTTGGCCAGGCGCTTTGAGTTGCATCTTCAGTTTGTCGTGTGCTTTGCGCACCTCAGCTTCTGTATTGAAGCCGGTGCGGTAGATGTCTTCGCTTTTGATGCGCAGGCGAAAGCTCCACTGACCGGAGCCGGCTTCTTTGAAGGGCATAGCCATGTGCACCTCCGCGCAGTGCGAGAGATGTCAAAGCAAGCTGGAGAGTGGTCGCCCTTGGTGGGGCGAGGCAGGGGAGGCAATTCACGGTCAACTCCGATGTTGGAGTTGCGTATCGCTTCGCCCTGGCTGCAGGTTGGTGCTTTTTTGGGTGCTGCGATCTGGCTTGTGCGCAGTGGCGCGCAAGCGATCGCAGTCGTCCGAAGTGGCCCGGATTTCAAAAACGTCAGAAAAACGTCAGAGAACCGGTCAAAGCCACAAACAAAAAAGCGACCTCTGCGGGCCGCCTTCTTTAAGTCTTTGATTTGCAAAGACTTGAATCTGGTGGCCTGGGGCGGAATCGAACCACCGACACGCGGATTTTCAATCCGCTGCTCTACCAACTGAGCTACCAGGCCATCTCTTTGCTGACCTCTGCGTTGCAGTGATCAGCGAAGACCTAGACTATACATCAATTTATCGCCGCTTTTTTGCTGCGGCCCAAATCGACGCCCAATTGTTTGAGTTTGCGATACAGGTGGGTGCGCTCCAAGCCGGTCTTCTCGGCCACGCGGGTCATGGAGCCGCCTTCGCGCGCCAGGTGGAACTCGAAGTAAGCGCGCTCAAAGTCGTCGCGGGCTTCACGCAGTGGCCGGTCCAGCTCGAAGCTTTGCTCGTGCGATGGGCCACTGTGTGAGTTCACGCTGGCAGCGGTGTGAGATGCCGTGTTCAAGCCGTAGGCCGGGCTGACCAGGTGGGCGTCGCCGTGGCCGATGGCATCGTTGCGCGCCGTGGCGCTCATGCTGGTGATGCCTGCATACGACGATGCCGCCGTGATGGGCGTGACCGTGGCCAGGTGCACCGGTGGGGCGGCGGCGGCGCGTGGTGCAGGCTTGGTCAAGCCTTGCTCAACCGCACGCAGCAGCTTTTGCATGGTGATGGGCTTTTCCAAAAAGGCCTGGGCACCGAACTTCGTGGCCTCCACGGCGGTGTCGATGGTGCCGTGTCCCGACATCATGATCACGGGCATTGTGAGCTGACCGCCTGCCGACCATTCTTTGAGCAAGGTGACGCCGTCGACATCGGGCATCCAGATGTCCAGCAAGACCAGATCGGGCTTGCACTGTTCGCGCAGGATGCGTGCCTTCGCGGCATTTTCAGCAACTTCAACAGAGTGACCTTCGTCACTCAGGATTTCCGAGAGCAGGGCGCGGATGCCCAATTCGTCGTCGACAACAAGGATGGTGGCCATGAATTTATGTGGCCCGAAGGCCTGAACTTTCGCTAGTGTGACCCACCTTAGGTGTGATCGGATGACAGCTTTGAAAATGATAGCGAAACTTGTGCCCCTCTCACGCGCACCTCTCCTGCGGGATACCCTGGATTCGGAGGGGGCAGACCCGCGTGCGCCAGGGCCTCGTTGAGGTTGCGGATGCGGATCAAAGCCCCGTGTTCATCGGCAATCTTCTTGACCACGGCCAGTCCCAACCCAGTGCCTTTGGCCTTGGTCGTGATGTAGGGCTCGAAGGCCCTGCGCATGATGTTGTCGGGGAAGCCTGGGCCGTTGTCGCGCACGCTCAGGCGCACGGCGCGGATGCGCCCGTCCTCGTGCCGTGGTGCATCGGTGCGGATCAGCACTTGTGGCGCTTGCCCCGTTGTGGGGTGCTCGGTGGCGGCGTCGAGGGCGTTCTGCACCAGGTTGTGCACCACTTGGCGCAGCAAGGTGGCGTCGCCCAAGATGGCCGGCAAGCCTGGGGCCAATGAGGTGACGATCAGGCCTTGCTCGGTGGCTTGGCCGTACAGCGCCAGCACGTCGTTGACCAGCTCGTTCAAGTCCAAGGCGGCCAGCTTGGCCGTGGGCAGGCGGGCGTAGTCTCTGAACTCGTTGATCAAGGTCTTGAGGGCCTGCACCTGCGTGACGATGGTGTTGACCGACTTGTCGAGCAATTGCTGTGAGGGGCCTTCGAGCTTGTCGTGCAACTTCATCTGCAGTCGCTCAGCCGAGAGCTGGATCGGGGTCAAGGGGTTCTTGATTTCGTGGGCGACACGGCGTGCAACTTCGCTCCAGGCTTGCGCGCGCTGGGCCGACACCACTTCGGTGAGGTCGTCGAACACGATGAGCTTTTCGTCTGGGGGCAGCTCGGCGCCACGCACCAGCAGGGTCAAAGGCTCGGGGTTGGCGCTCAGTTGCAGCTCGTAAGACTCTTGCCATTGCTGGCGCTCGCCGGGCGTGGGGTCGGTGGCGTAGAGCTCGAAGCGTTGCCTGAGGCTGGCAGCGAAGTCTTGCAGACCGGGCACATCGCTCAGGGGGCGGCCTTTATAGGCCGACAAGGGCAGGCGCAGGATGCGGGTGGCGCCGGGGTTGACCATCTCGATGCGGTCGTGGGCATCGAACACGATGACGCCCGCGGTGAGGTTGTCGAGGATGGTCTGAAGGTGGGCGCGGGCGCTGTCAAGTTCTTGCACGCTGTGGTTGACCAGGGTGCGTGCGTCGGCGAGCTGCTGCGTCATGGCCGCGAACGAGCGCGTCAGGCCGCCCAGTTCATCGGTGGAGGCGAAGATGGCTTTCGGGCTGAGGTCGCCCCGCGCCACCTCGCCCACGCCGGCAGCCAGCAGCAGCAGCGGGCGAGCCAGCTGCTGTCCGAGCACGGCAGCCAGCAAGAAGGCGCCGAACACCGCCAAGATCAGCGACAGCGTCAGGGTGCCGATGTACATGCGGCGCAGGCCTTCCCGGCCCAGGGAGCGTTGCTGGTATTCGCGGTAGGCGGCTTGCACGTCGAGGGCGTTGCGCACCAGGTCGGGCGCCAGCTTTTGAGTGACCAGCAAAAAATGGCTCTTGGTTTGCAGGCTGAAGCCGCGGTCAGGCATCCAGGCCAAGGCGATGATGCGTGCGGCCGAGGCGTTGCTCTCGTCCAGCCCTTCGATCACGGCCATGCTGCCTTTGCTGCGGGCCTCTTGCCGCCAACTTCCGGGCAGGTGTTCGTTGGCCAGGATGCGCGAGCGGTCGCCGCCTGCGGTGGCTTCGACCTGACCGGTGTCGCTCAGCACCGTCACGGTCTGCGCGCCAAGCTGTTCGCGCAGGCGCTCGAGTTCAAGCAAGGAGGGCGGCCCCACGCTGGGCGTGCCAGGCAGACCGCTGAGGCGCTCTGCGGCCACCCGCGTCTTGTTGGACAGGTCGGTGCTGAGCGTGTCGAGCGTGCTGCGCCCCAGGCTGAGGCCGGCGTCGAGCGCGCCTTCGACGCGCACGTCAAACCAAGTCTCGATGCTGCGCGACACGAATTGATAGGACACGGTGTAGATCAACAGGCCCGGCACCAAAGCGACCAGGCCAAAAATGCCGGCCAGCTTGAGCAGCAAACGGCTGCCGAACTTGCCCTCACGCAGGCGCAGCACCAAGCGGCCCAGCGCGCCCAGGATGACCAGCACCAGCATGCTGGCCAGGGCCACGTTGGCCCACAGCAGCCATTGGTAGTGAGGCTCGAAGCGGTCGCTGTTTTGCGTGGCAAACACCAGTAAGAAAGCCAGGATCAGGCCAGCGCCCGACATGGCCACGCCCGCGATGATCCAGGCCCAGCGGTTGGATTTGATGGTGCTCATGGTGCCATCAGCGCGGCAGGGGCACGCTCACGCGGCGCTCGGCGGCCATGCGCCAGTCGGAGGCGCTGCCCAAGCCGATCTGCATGGGGCGGGGCAGCTCATCGGTGTCGAGCTTGAGGCTGAAATCGATGTAGTGATCCTGGTTGTCGGTGGGGCCCAGCGGGTCTGCGATGCGCCAGCGGGCGCCGCTGCGCATGGCGTCGAGTGCGTCGCTCAGGCGGGTGTAGTGGCGGCTCAGCCCATCGAAGTTGACGCGCCATTGGCGGGTCAGGGGTTGGAAGGCCAGGCGCCAGCGCCGCGTGGCCGAGCCTCGGGGCTCGTCCATCCAGTACCAACGCGACCGGAACAGCTCGGCCTGCGCCACGAACACCACGGCCACGCCTTTGCTCAGCACTTGTTCCAGGTCAGCGGGCAGACTGATGCGCACGTCGTAGCTCAGCAGCACGCCATCGTCGCTGCGCAGTACCTGCAAGCGGTTGAGTTCAATGCCGCTGTGCGCCGCGCTGGTGTCGGCATGCGCCAAGCGCCCGCTCTGCGCCACGCTGGCGACAAGCAGGGCTGAGGCGCTGCGTTGCAGCAGCTCTCGGCGACGCATTGGGGGCATCACGCACCTTGTGTGGATTTGGTCAGCAGGGCGTAGAAAAAACCGTCGCCACGGTTGTGCCGGGCGGGGTCAAGGTATTCGACCACAGGCAGCAGGTGCCCTGGTGAGCCTTGCAGGCGCGCGTCGGCAGCACGTTGCAAAAACGCGTCGATGCGGTCTTGTCCCTCTTGTTTGAAGACGGAGCAGGTGCAGTACAGCAGACGCCCGCCCGGCTTGAGCAGCGGCCACAGTGCGTTGAGGATGGCGTCTTGCGTGCGGGCCAGCGCGGCGATGTCGGTCTCGCGGCGCAGCCATCGCACATCGGGGTGGCGGCGCACGATGCCCGAGGCGCTGCAAGGCGCGTCCAGCAAGATGGCGTCAAACAATTGGCCATCCCACCACGCTTGCGTTTGGCTGGCATCGGCGGCCACGGTGCGGGCACTCAGTCCCAGGCGTTGCAGCGTCTCGTTGACGCGCAGCAGGCGCTGTGGGTCGGCGTCCAGGGCGGTCACGTCCAGGTCCGCGAGTTCAAGCAGGTGGGCGGTTTTGCCGCCAGGTGCGGCGCAGGCGTCCAGCACGCGGGCACCGGCTGGCAGGCTGGCACCCAGGCCATGCACCAGCAGCGGTGCGGCCATTTGCGCAGCGGCGTCTTGCACCGACACATCGCCTTGCTCAAAGCCCGGCAGGCGCTGCACGGGCACGCCATGGGGCAGTTCGATGGGGTCGGCCTGGTCAAGGGGCAGGGCCCGGCCAGACGGCGCATCGGCCGCGCTGGCGCTGAGCAAGCCGGCTTCTTGCAGGCGCGTGCGGTAGCTGGCCGCGCTGCCATGTTGGGCGTTGGCCCGCAGCGTCATGGGGGGCTGCTCTTGGTTGGCCATGAGGATGGCTTGCCATTGCTCGGGCCAGTCCTTTTGCAGCTTCTTGATCCACCAGGCAGGATGGTTGAAGCTGGCCACAGGGTCGGACTCGATGTGGGCCAGCAAGCCGTCGCGTTCTCGCAAGAAGCGGCGCAGCACGGCGTTGATCAGGCCACTGGCGGGACGCGCCTGTTTTTTGGCGGCCTCGACGGCCTGGTCAACCAAGGTGTGGGCGTCGTATTCGGTGCCGCAGGCCAGGGCCAGGGCCGACAGCAGCAGGGCATCGACCCAAGGGGCTGGGTTCTTGGGGACCAGTTGGTGGCGCAGGGCTTGGGCGGTGCCCAGGCGGCGCAGCACGGCGAACGACAAGGCCTGTGCCCCAGGGCGCGCAGCTGGTTTGCACGCGGCCAGCGCCTCGTTGAGAGATTGCCCTTGGCGCACCGCGGCGACCGCGTCTGCGCAAGCAATGAGGAGCTGCCACAGGGGCAGTGAGTAGCCTGAGGTGGCGCCGCCGTTGGGCGATGCCTGGGCGCTGTTCTGGGAGGCTTTGGAGAAAGGGGGGCGTGCCATGGTGCTCATGGCGCGCAGTCTATGCCCTTCAGGCTCCCAAAAAGTGGCGGCGGTAGCGGGCCGGCAGGTCGTTGATGCGCATCAACATGGGCAAGTCGGCGGTGTTGAAGTCAGGATCCCAGGCCGGCGCGCCCAGCACTTTGGCACCCACGCGCAGGTAGCCCTTGATCAAGGCCGGCGCTTCGACTTGCAGCGAACGGTTGAGCTCTTCAACGGGCAAGGGCAGGCGAGGGCGCACTTGCACGTCGATGGGGGCCAGGTGCGTTTGGCGCAACTGCTCCCACAGGCTGGCGGCCATGTGGCCACCGTCGCGCATGCTGATGCTGGCGCAGCCGATCATGGTGTCCAGGTCGTTGCGCACCATGAACTCAGCCAGTGCGCCCCACAGCGCCATGATGGCGCCGCCGTTGCGGTGGTCGGGGTGCACGCACGAGCGGCCCAACTCGACCATTTTGGCGCGCAGCGGGCGCAGGCGGGTCAGATCGAACTCGGTTTCGCTGTACAAACCGCCCACGCGTTTGGCCGAGGCCGGCGTCAGCACGCGGTAGGTGCCGATGACCTGACCGGGCTGGCCGTCCAGGCTGGCCAGGCGCACCAGCAGGTGCTCGCAGTAGGGGTCAAACAGGTCGATGTCGTGGCCCTTGGGGCTGCCAGCGGGCACGCTCAGGCGCGCGCCCATCTCGGTGGCGAAAACGTCGTACCTCAGGCGCTGTGCGGCGCGAACATCTTCTTCAGTGCGTGCCCAAACGACTTCCAGGGCTTGGCGGGGAGAGGTGACAGCGGCTTCGCTCGCATCCGAGCTTGGGTGAAGTGACCTCCGGGCGGCGCGGGACTCGGCCGTGAGGTGCGAAGACAGGCCAGCCATCGGCAGGGTGGGCAAGGGAAGCTCACGCATGGTCATCTCCAGTCGTTGTGTGGTCTTGGACATGAGTAGGCAGTTTTGACGTCGGGGGTGACGCTGCCGTGAACAAGGCGTGACGGTTGCGTGACAGAGGCCATGCGGGTGCAACTCCCCACCACAAGCAGGGGCTCGCGCTGATAGCATAGTGACATGAGCATCCAGATCTTCGGCTTGCCCGTTTCCCGAGGTGTGGCCATTGGCCGTGCCGTGCTGGTCGCATCCAGCCGGGTCGACGTGCCCCACGTGTTCATCGACCCTGCGTCGATCGATGGCGAAATCGCGCGCATGCTCGCGGCCCGCGATGTGGTGTCCACCGAGTTCGAAACCCTCAAGCACGACCTGCCCGCCGATGCGCCAGCCGAGTTGGCCGCGCTGCTCGACGTTCACTTGATGCTCGTGCAAGACGAGGCCTTGTTGGGCGCAGCGGCCGATTGGATTCGGCAACGTCACTACAACGCCGAGTGGGCTGTGTCTGCCCAGCTGGAGGTGTTGGCCCGCCAGTTCGACGAGATGGAAGACGCCTACATCCGCGAGCGCAAGGTCGACCTGGAGCAGGTGGTGGAGCGCTTGCTGCGAAGCCTCAGTCGAGGCGTGCCTTCGGCGGTGCCCGAGGCCGGGCGCAACGCGCGCGACTTTGGGGGGGATGAGCCTTTGGTGCTGGTGGCCAGTGACATCGCGCCGGCCGACATGCTCAGCTTCAAGCGCAGCGTGTTCACCGGCTTTGTGACCGATGTGGGCGGCAAGACCTCGCACACGGCCATCGTGGCGCGCAGCATGGACATCCCGGCCGTGGTGGGCGCCCGCCAGGCCAGCAACCTGATCCGGCAAGACGACTGCATCATCATTGATGGCGACGCGGGCTTGGTGATCGTCGATCCATCCCCCATCGTGCTGGAGGAATACCGCTTCCGCCAGCGTCAAAGCGAGCTGGAACGCTCACGCCTGGCCCGCTTGCGCCACACGCCGGCGGTCACGCTCGATGGCGAGCGCGTGGAGCTGGTGGCCAACATCGAGATGCCCGAAGACGGCCCTGGGGCGCTGGAAGCCGGCGCCGTGGGCGTGGGTTTGTTCCGCAGTGAGTTCTTGTTCATGAACCGTGGCGGCGACCTGCCCGACGAAGAAGAGCAGTACGATGCCTACAAGCGCGCGGTCGAGGCCATGAAGGGCCTGCCTGTGACCATCCGCACGGTGGACATTGGCGCCGACAAGCCCCTGGAGGGGCTGTCATCGAGTGAGCTGCGTCACGAGTCGGTGCTGAACCCGGCGCTGGGCTTGCGCGCCATTCGGTGGAGCCTGTCCGAGCCCAGCATGTTTCGCCGCCAGTTGCGTGCCTTGCTGCGCGCGGCCCACCATGGCCCCATCAAGATCCTGATCCCCATGCTGGCCAGCCAGCGCGAGATCACCCAGACTTTGGAGAACCTTGCCCATGCCCGTCGCCAATTGACAGACGCGGGCAAGCCTTTTGGCGAGGTCCAACTGGGCGCCATGATCGAAGTGCCAGCGGCCGCTTTGACGCTGCCGATCTTCCTCAAGCACTTCGACTTCGTCTCGGTCGGCACTAACGACCTGATCCAGTACACGCTGGCCATTGACCGGGCTGACGAGGCCGTGGCCCATTTGTACGACCCCTGGCACCCCGCGGTGCTGCAATTGCTGCAGTCGACCATCCACCAGGCGCGCGCCGCGGGCAAGGGCGTGAGCGTGTGCGGTGAGATGGCCGGTGACCCGGCTTTCACCGAGTTGCTGCTGGCCATGGGTCTGCGCAGTTTTTCGATGCACCCTAGCCAGATTGCTTCGGTCAAACAGCGCGTGTTGAGGGCCGACACCCGCAGGCTGGCCACGGCCGTTGACAAGGTCTTGGCGTGCGAGGACCCTGAAGCGGCCAGTGCCGAATTGTTCGCTGCTGCGGCGATTTCGGTGCCTGCATCCAAGCTGATGACCGCTGTTTGAGCGGCTTTGGCCAGGTCTCAGCGAGCCAGCCTCGCATCGACCTCAGCCATCCCTGAGGACGGTTTCGCAATGGGTGCCTTTGTGCGATTGACCTTCGCCATGGGCTCAAACAGTGCTCGCACCCACGGGGCACTTTGGATGGACTTGCCCATCGCCACGCAGACCAACAACGTCGACAATGCGGCAACCCAAGAGACGATCACCGGCGCTTGTGGTGCGAGCGCATGCATGCCCTTCGCCGTCAAGGAATGCAAAGGGGCATGAAAGAGCAGCACGTACAAGCTCAAGTGCCCCAGGGGCAGCAAGGTGCGCAGCGCCACAGGCCACTGGCTCAGGTGCTGCGCGCAACCGATCAGGGCCAGTGACCCACTCAGCGCCGCAACGCCGTTGGCCAGCAAGTTGTGGCCTGCGTCGCGGTGCAGCAAATCCAGCGATGGCGCGTACAGCCATTGCGCCAATGCGAAGATGCTCAGCGCCACCAGGGTGTGAGGCCAAGGCAGGTTCCAGGTCTTGAGTTCCTTCTTCAAGACATGCCCCGTGAGGAACATGGCGGCCGCCAGGGGCCAGATGTCAAGGTTGAAGGGCAAGCCTTGCAGGGTCCAGTGAGCGCTGCCTACGCATACGCTGGCATGCCAGAGCACAGGGATCAAGGCATAGCCGACCACCAGCAAGGACAGGATCCAGCCCGCTTTTTCGACTCGGGGTCTGGCTTCGAAGGCTGTCGCGTGCACGAATGCGGCGCAGCCTACGTGCAAGCACCACAACAAGGCGAGAAACCACATGGGGAAGAGCCAGCCTGGCATGTGCAAGCCGTTGAAGCTCAGAACCCCCAAGGCATAGTCGGCGGCACTGCCTTCACCTTTGGCCAAGATCAAAAACGGGGCGTACAGCAGCGCCACGCTCAAGTAAGGCTTGAGCAGCGATTCACCTTTGCTAACAGCCATCGACCAAGTCGACCGCGATGGCGTGAAAAACGTGCCTGCCAGCATGAAAAACAGCGGCATCCTGAACGAGCTCAGGGCCGAGTTGAACTCCGGGTACAGCTTTGCAAGTTCACTGTGGCCGAATACAACCAAGGCGATGCACAGTGCTCTGGCCACGTCGATGTGGTGAGCGCGCATGAAGAAATCCCTGTTTTGTGAATGAGTTCACGATATCAGGGGTATTTACCGCTGTCTATGGCATGCGGCGCATCTCTGCGTCATTTCGTAAGCGCGTTGACGCTTCGGCCGATTGGGTGAGGTGCAGGGGTTTCCTCAGGCGGCAGGGCCATTGGCTGCATGCTCCGGGGTTCCCGTGTGCGGGTGTACCCTGGAGTTTGATGCATTTTGTTTCGATTCAGTCTGTTCAGCGCGCGCCGAGCTCTTCCCAGCGCGTCATCAAGGTCAACAGTTCTTCGTCGAGGGCTTCGAAGCGCGCCTGCATCACGGGCACCTGTTGGGGCTCGCGCTTGTAGATGTCGGGGTCGGCCAGCTTCTCGCCCAAGACCTTTTGCTCGGCTTCGAGCGCCGCCAGCTTGGCGGGCAGCTCGTCCAGCTCGCGCTGCTCTTTGAAGCTGAGCTTCTTGGGCTTTGCGGCGGCTGGCGCTGCAGGCGCCGGGGCCACGGGCGTGCGCGAGTCGGCTTGCGCCGAGGGCTTGGCGGCCGTGGCAATGGCCGCCGCACCGGGCTTGCCAGCTGCCAGCGCCTGCGCACGTTGCGACTGGATCAACCAGTCTTGCACGCCACCTTCGTATTCGCGCCAGCCGCCTTCGCCTTCGGCCACCAGGGTCGAGGTGACCACGTTGTCGAGGAAGCGGCGGTCGTGGCTGACCAGAAACACGGTGCCGGGGTACTCGGCCAGCAGGTCTTCGAGCAGGTCGAGCGTGTCGATGTCGAGGTCGTTGGTGGGTTCGTCGAGCACCAGCACGTTGCTGGGCTTGGCGAACAGGCGGGCCAGCAGCAGGCGGTTGCGCTCGCCACCGCTGAGGGTGCGCACGGGCGAATTGGCGCGGGCGGGCGAGAACAAGAAGTCTTGCAAATAGCCCATCACGTGCTTGCGCGAGCCGTTGATCTCGATCCACTCGCTGCCGGGGCTGATGAAGTCAGCCAAGGTGGCGTTGAGGTCGAGGTTGTCGCGCATCTGGTCGAAGTAAGCCACGGCCAGGTTGGCGCCTTGCTTGACGGTGCCGCTGTCGGGTGCCAGCTCGCCCAGGATCATCTTCAGCAGCGTGGTTTTGCCCGCGCCGTTCGAGCCCACCAAGCCGACCTTGTCGCCGCGCAAGATGGTGCCAGTGAAACCCTTGACGATGGTGCGGCCGCCATACGACTTGCAGACGTCTTCGAGCTCGGCCACGATCTTTCCGCTGCGATCGCCTTGCGAGACTTCGAGCTTGGCGCGGCCCACCACGTCGCGACGCGAGGTGCGTGCGCTGCGTAGGTCGTCCAGGCGCTTGATGCGCGCCACCGAGCGCGTGCGACGCGCTTCGACGCCCCTGCGGATCCACACTTCTTCTTGCGCCAGCACCTTGTCGGCCTTGGCGTTGGTCACGGCTTCGTCGGCCAGTTGCTGGGCCTTGAGGCCCTCATAGGCGGTGAAGTTGCCGGGGTAGGTGCGCAGCAGACCACGGTCGAGTTCGACGATGCGCGTGCAGACGTTGTCCAAAAAGGCCCGGTCGTGGGAGATCAAGATGATCGAGCCCTTGAAGTCCACCAGCAGCTCTTCCAGCCAGGTGATGGCGTTCAAATCCAGGTGGTTGGTGGGCTCGTCGAGCAGCAACACGTCGGGGCTGGCCACCAGCGAGCGGGCCAGGGCCACGCGCTTTTTGGTGCCGCCTGAAAGGCCGCTGATGGCCAGATCAGGGCTGAGTGCCAAGCGGTGCAGCACCTCGTCCACGCGCTGTTCCCAATTCCAGCCGTTGCGGGCTTCGATCAGGGTCATCAGAGCGTCGAGGTCATCGCCATCGGCGTGGGCTTCGAAACGCGCACGGGCGTCGCGCACATCGGCCAGGCCTTCGCTCACGGTACTGAACACGGTGGCGTCGTCGCTGAAGGTGGGCTCTTGAGGCACGTACGAGATCTCAATGCCTTTTTGGATCTGCAACTGCCCGTCGTCGGCCTTTTCCAGCCCCGCCAGGATCTTGAGCAGCGAGGACTTGCCTGTGCCATTGCGGCCGATCAGGCCGACGCGCTCGCCTGTCTCCAGGGCGAATGCGGTGTGGTCAAGCAGGGCGACGTGGCCAAAAGCCAGGCAGGCGTCGCTCAGGGTCAAAACAGCCATGTGAGGTCCAGATTCAGGGGGAGGGGCAACCCGCTATTGTCGCCGCTGCCGGGTGTCTTGTGCACCCCCTGGCTGGATCAGCCTGGTTCAGGCACTTTGCAGGCGCGCTTCCATGGCGTCCACAAAGCGTTTGGCCACGTCAAAGCCGGTTTGGTCGGTGATCTCTTGGAAGCAGGTCGGGCTGGTCACATTGATCTCGGTGAGCTGCTCGCCGATGATGTCCAGGCCCACCAGCAGCAGGCCGCGCGCTGCCAAGATGGGGCCCAGGTGGCGGGCAATGGCCCAGTCAGACTCGCTCAAGGGTTGGGCGACGCCCTTGCCACCCGCGGCCAGGTTGCCGCGCACTTCACCACCTTGCGGGATGCGCGCCAGGGCAAAAGGCACAGGCTCGCCGTCGATCACCAGCACGCGCTTGTCGCCTTGGGCGATGGCGGGCAAGAAGCGCTGCACCATGATGGTTTCTTGCCCATCGCGGGTGAGGGTTTCGCAGATGCTGCCCAGGTTCAGGCCGTCGTCTTTCACGCGGAAGATGCCGGCGCCGCCCATGCCATCAAGCGGCTTGAGGATGACGTCGCGGTGCTCGGCGTGGAAAGCGCGGATGGCATCCATGCTGCGCGTGACCAGCGTGGGCGCGATGTGCTGCGGAAATTCCAAAATCGCCAGCTTTTCAGGGTGGGCGCGCAAGGCAGCTGGGCTGTTGAACACGCGGGCGCCGTCGCGCTCAGCTTGCGTCAACAGGTGGGTGGTGTAGAGGTATTCGGCGTCAAAGGGCGGGTCTTTGCGCATCAGCACCGCGCCAAAGCTGGCCAAGGCCACGGTGGACACGGCCTGCTCGGTGAACCAGTCATGCGCGTCACCCGTGAGCGCGATGTGGCGCGCCTGGGCTTGCACCTGGCTGCCGCGCTGCCAGACGATGTCTTGCGGCTCGCAGGCCCAGATCTCATGGCCACGCTTGGCGGCCTCGCGCATCATGGCGAAGGTGCTGTCTTTGTAGGTCTTGAAGGTGTGCAGCGGGTCGGCAACGAAGAGCAGCTTCATGGGGTGTCATCCAAAGGGGCAGGGCGAGCCCTGAAGTTTTCCACGAACAGCGCAAGCGTGCCGGCCACCAGGCCCCAAAAGGCCGAACCCACGCCCAGCAGGCTCACGCCCGACAGGGTCACCAAGAAGGTGATCAGGGCGGCTTCGCGGTAGCGTTCGTCGCGCAAAGAGGTGGCCAGGCCGTTGCCAATGGTGCCCAGCAGGGCCAGGCCGGCCACACCCATCACCAAGGCTGGCGGAAAGGCTGTGAGCACGCCGGCCACCGCGCCGCCCAACAAGCCCATGGCGATGTAGAACAGGCCGGCCATGATGGCGGCGGTGTAGCGCTTGTCTTTGTCAGCGTGGGCGTGCGGGTTGAGCACGATGGCCGCCGTGATGGCCGCCAGGTTGAAGGCATAGCCGCCAAAGGGCGCCATCAACACCGTGGTCACGCCCGACCAGGTCATGAGGCTGGACACCGGCGGCTGATAGCCCGAGACGCGGATGGCTGACACGCCCGGTACCGCTTGCGATGCCATGGTCACGATGAACAGCGGCAAGCCCATGCCGATCACGGCGTGCCACGACCACTGCGGTGTCACCCACACCGGTTGGGCCAGGTCCCAACGCAAGGCGGCGGTGTTGAGTTGCCCTTGTGACCAGGCCACCAGCGTGCCCACGATCAGCACGGCCAGCACCGCGTAGCGCGGCCACCAGCGCTTGCCCACCAAGTAAGCCAGCAGCATGCTCAAAATCAAGCCAGGCTGCGGTGTGGCGGCGGCAAAGGCCATCAAAGCGAACTTGGTCAGGATGCCGGCCAGCAGTGCCGAAGCCAGCGCCACCGGGATGCGGTCCATCACACGGGCGAACCAGCCGGTGGCACCGCACAGCCACATCAGCACCCCACACACCAAGAAGGCGCCGGTGGCCTCGGGCAGGCTGACGCCGGCTGCGGCACTGGCGATCACGGCGGCGCCCGGCGTTGACCAGGTGATCAAAATCGGCGAGCGCGTCCACAGCGACAAGCCCAGCGTGCTCAGGCCCATGCCCAGCCCCAAAGCCAGCACCCATGAGGTGATCTGGTCGGGCGAGGCACCCAGCGAGCGCGCCGCATGGAAAATCAGCGCAATGGTGCTGGTGAAGCCCACCAGCGTGGCCACAAAGCCCGCAGAGATGGCCGCCAAAGACGTGTCTCGGGCGACCTGGGCGGGCGATGGCATGCGCTGGCTCAGATCTCCACCTTCGAGCCCAACTCCACCACGCGGTTGGTGGGCAGGCTCAAGAAGTCGGCAGCACCTGCGGCGTTGCGGTGCATGCCGGCAAACAGCTTTTCACGCCAAGGCGCCATGCCGCTGCCAATGGTGGGGATGACGATGTCGCGCGACAAGAAGTAGCTGGTCTCCATGTCGTCGATGGTCACGCCATGCGACTTGAGCAGCTTGAGCGCCTCGGGCACATCGGGCTCGTTCTTGAAGCCCAGGTGCAGCATAACCTGCCAGCAGTCGTTGCCCAGTGACTCAACTTCCAGGCGATCGTCCAAGCCGATCCAAGGCACCTCGTGCGCCTTGACCGTCACGAACAGGTTCTGCGCGTGCAGCACCTTGTTGTGCTTGAGGTTGTGCAGCAAGGCATTGGGCGTGGCCCCGGCATCGGCGCTCAAAAACACGGCGGTGCCGCTCACGCGCAAGGGCGGGCTGGAGAACACCGCCTCCAAGAAGGGGTGCAGGTCGATGGCGTCCGAGCGCAGGCGCTCGCTCAACAGGTGGCGGCCATCGCGCCACGTCATCATCAGGCTGAACATGACCACGCCGATCAGCAGCGGGAACCAGCCGCCGTCAACCACCTTGAGCACGTTGGCACCAAAGAACATCAAGTCGATCACGAAGAACACGCCCGTGGCGGACAAGCACAGCCACATTGGCAGCTTCCAGGCAAAGCGGATCACAAAGAAGGTCAGCACCGTGGTGATGAGCATGTCGATGGTGACGGTGATGCCGTAGGCCGCTGCCAACTTGCTGCTCGAGCCAAAGAAGATCACGGCCATCACGATGCAGCCGTAAAGCGTCCAGTTCACAAAGGGCACGTAGATTTGCCCGGTTTCGTTCACCGAGGTGTGCAAGATGCGCAGGCGCGGCAAGTAGCCCAACTGGATCACCTGCTTGGTGACCGAAAACGCCGCTGAGATCAGGGCTTGCGACGCGATCACTGTGGCGCAGGTGGCGAGGGCGACCAGAGGGTACAAAGCCCACTGCGGCGCCATTTCGAAGAATGGGTTCTTGACGTTTTCGGGGTGCTGCAAGAGCATGGCGCCCTGGCCAAAGTAGTTCAGAGTCAGCGAGGGCAGCACCAGCGAGAACCAAGCCAGGCGGATGGGCGCTTTGCCGAAATGGCCCATGTCGGCGTAGAGCGCCTCGGCCCCGGTGGCACACAAGATGACCGAGCCCAGCGCGATGAACGCCATGTGCGGGTGCTCAATCACGAACATCAGCGCGTGGTGTGGGCTGAGGGCCGCGAGCACAGCGGGGTTCTCAAGGATGTGCTGCAAGCCCAAGATGGCCAGCACCACAAACCAAAGGGCTGTAATTGGCCCAAAGAACTTGCCAATGCCGCCCGTGCCGTGCTTTTGCACCATGAACAAGCCGGTCAGCACAATCAGCGTGATGGGCACCACAAAGCGCTCCAGCCCAGGCGCAGCCACTTCCATGCCCTCGACGGCCGACAGCACCGACACCGCCGGCGTGATCACGCCGTCGCCAAAGAAAATGGCGGTGCCAAAAATGCCCACGGCCAGCAGGCGTGAGCGCAGGACGGGCTTGTCTTTCACGGCGGTCGAGGCCAAGGCCAGCATGGCGATCAGGCCGCCTTCACCGTTGTTGTCGGCCCGCAAGATCAGCATCACGTACTTCAGGGACACGATCACCATCAGTGTCCAGAAGATCAGCGACAAGATGCCGTAGATGTTGCCTGGGCTCAGGGGCACATGCCCGTGCGCAAACACTTCTTTGAGGGCATACAGCGGGCTGGTGCCGATGTCGCCATACACGATGCCAACGGCACCGAGGGTCAGGGCGGCGAGCTGTTTGCCACTGAGTGTGGCCTTGGAGCTGGGTTGCACGTGAGGTGGGCGCGAATCAACAAGGGGGCCATTCTGCCCCTGTTCCGGTCACATTTTGTGGCAAATGGTCTATGGCGCCACCCATGTGCAGGTTCGTACGCTCAGCTGTAGACCTCGGCATTCGGGTCGGTGGCTTCGAGCTCGTAGCTGGCGGCCAGCATGGCCAGTCGCGCGATCACCCCATACATGTAAAAGCGGTTCGGCGCGCTCACACCGGGTTTGACGCCCGGGCGGGGCAGCTGCGTCGGCGCGGCAAAGGCCAGCGGCACAAAGCTGGCGCCTGGCGCGTTGAGGTTCTCGTCGATGCCACGCTCTGCATGCACGCGGTAGAAGCCGCCCACCACGTAGCGGTCGATCATGTAGACCACCGGCTCGGCCACGGCCGCGTTCATTTGCTCGTAGGTGGGCACGCCCTCTTGGATGATCACGCGGGTGACTTCTTGGCCGTCTTTGACCACCGACATTTTGTTTCGCGTGCGGCGGTTGAGCTCGACCATGTCTTTGGCGTCGCGCACCGTCATGATCCCCATGCCGTAGGTGCCGTTGTCGGGTTTGACGATGACAAACGGCTTCTCGTTGATGCCGTATTCCTTGTACTTGCGACGGATTTTGTTGAGCAGTGCCTCAACCTGCGTTTGCAAGCAGTCCAGGCCCGTCTCTTCCTGGAAGTTCACGTTGTCGCACACCGCGTACATGGGGTTGATCAACCAGGGGTCCATGCCCAAAAGCTTGGAGAACTTCTTGGCCACCTCTTCGTAGGCCTCAAAGTGCTGGCTCTTGCGGCGCACGGCCCAGCCCGCGTGCAGTGGGGGCAGCAGGTATTGCTCGTGCAGGTCTTTGAGCACATCGGGGATGCCGCCCGAAAGGTCGTTGTTGACCAAAATCGTACAAGGGTCGAAGTGCTTGAGGCCCAGGCGGCGCTTGGTGCGCACCAGCGGCTCCAGCGTCAGAACGCTGCCGTCGGGCAGGGGCAGGTCGGTGGGCTCGGTGATGGCCTCATCCAGCGTGCCCAGGCGCACGTTCAGGCCGGCCGAGGCAAAAATCTCCATCAGGCGCGCCACGTTCTGCAGGTAGAAGCTGTTGCGCGTGTGCTTTTCAGGGATCAGTAGCAGGTTCTTGGCTTCGGGGCAGATCTTTTCGATGGCTGCCATGGCCGCCTGCACTGCCAGCGGCAGCATCTCAGGTGTCAGGTTGTTGAAGCCGCCCGGGTAGAGGTTGGTGTCCACCGGGGCCAGCTTGAAGCCCGCATTGCGCAAGTCGACCGAGGTGTAGAACGGCGGTGTGTGCTCCATCCATTCCAGCCGGAACCAACGTTCGATGGCGGGCATGGACTCCAGCATGCGCTGCTCCAGCTCGTTGATGGGGCCAGTCAATGCGGTGATCAGGTGGGGGACCATGTTGCTGCGGTTTTTATCGACGGTAATGAGACCATTCTAGGAACTTCGGCCGCCTCCGTGTCGCGCCAACGAAAAAGGGCTGCCCGAAGGCAGCCCTTGATGCACGAACCCGAGGGTTCAGATCACTTGTAGATCACTTGTGATAAGCGGTTTCGCCGTGCGAAGTGATGTCCAGACCTTCGCGTTCTTCCTCTTCAGGTACGCGCAGACCGATGACCACGTCAACGATCTTGAAGGCGATGATCGAGACCACAGCCGACCAGACAACGGTCACGCCCACAGCCTTCGCTTGCACGATGACTTGGTTGACGATCGAGTAGTCAGCGCCAGTGATCATGGTCACGGTCGTCCAGTCAGCCACAGCCGATGGGCCGCCCAGGTTAGGCGAGTTGAACACGCCGGTCACCAGGGCACCGAAGATGCCACCGACGCCGTGCACGCCGAACACGTCGAGCGAGTCGTCCGCGCCCAGCAGCTTCTTCAAGCCAGTCACACCCCACAGGCAGATCAGGCCAGCGAGCAGACCGATGATCAGTGCGCCGCCGATACCGACGTTGCCAGCAGCAGGCGTGATGGCGACCAGGCCAGCGACAGCACCGGAGGCAGCGCCCAGCATGGAAGCCTTGCCCTTGTGCAGGGCTTCACCCAGGCACCAGCCCAACACAGCGGCAGCGGTGGCGGCGAAGGTGTTGATGAAGGCCAGGGCAGCGAAGCCGTTGGCTTCCAGAGCGGAGCCGGCGTTGAAACCGAACCAGCCCACCCACAGCAGCGAGGCACCGACCATGGTCAGCGTCAGCGAGTGAGGAGTGAACGATTCCTTGCCGTAACCAATGCGCTTGCCGACCATGTAGGCACCCACCAAGCCAGCGACAGCGGCGTTGATGTGCACCACGGTACCGCCAGCGAAGTCCAGCGCGCCCCACTGCCACAGCAGACCGGCCTTGCCGTTCATGGCGTCAACCACGTCTTTGGCGGTGTAGGCGTCAGGGCCCATCCAGAACCAGACCATGTGAGCGATCGGAGCGTAGCTGAAGGTGAACCACAGCACCATGAACAGCAGCACAGCCGAGAACTTGATGCGTTCTGCGAAGGCGCCAACGATCAGGCAGCAGGTGATGCCAGCGAAGGTGGCTTGGAAGGCAGCGAACACGATCTCAGGGATGTAGACACCCTTGCTGAACGTGGCGGCGTTGGCGAAGGTGCCAGCGGCGTTGTC
This sequence comes from Burkholderiales bacterium, assembly GCA_947377275.1. GTDB lineage: Bacteria > Pseudomonadota > Gammaproteobacteria > Burkholderiales > Burkholderiaceae_C > Aquabacterium. The sequence continues at coordinate 19,730 of CANCFV010000064.1, forward strand.
CCAGACGCCCTTCATCAGCAAGCGGTCGAGGCCACCGACGAAAGCGTTGCCTTCGGTGAATGCCAGCGAGTAGCCGTAGATGAACCACAAGACCACGATCAACGAGAACGTGACCATGACCTGCATCAGCACGGACAGCATGTTCTTGCTGCGCACCAAGCCGCCGTAGAACAGCGCCAAGCCGGGGACCGTCATCAGGATCACCAACAGCGTGGAGACCATCATCCAGGTGGTGTCGCCCTTGTTGGGGACAGGTGCGGGAGCCGCAGCAGCGGAGGCCGCTTCGGAAGCGGGTGCCGCAGCAGGTGCTGGCGCTGCGTCAGGCGCAGACGCTGCAGGTGCTTCGACAGCGGACGCTGCCATAGGAGCCGACGCCGCTTCGTCTGCAGCGTAGGACACGCCCCA
>CANCFV010000065.1 GCA_947377275.1 Burkholderiales bacterium
CTGTGGGCGCTTCTATCAAGGTCTTGCCCGGCGCCAGTTGGCGCATGCGATGCAAGATGCCGTTGTCTGTGGCCACAATGAATTCGCGGGCTGGCGAGTCGATCACGGCCTTGAGCAGCTGCGAGGTTGAGCCCACCACATCGGCCAGGGCCACCACCGCGTCCGGCGATTCGGGGTGAACCAGGATCAGCGCATCGGGGTGCTCTTTGCGCAGCAGGTCCAGTTCGAGGCCCTTGAACTCGTCGTGCACGATGCAGGCGCCATTCCACATCAGCATGTCGGCGCCGGTTTGCTTTTCGATGTAGCGGCCCAGGTGGCGGTCGGGCGCCCACAAGATTTTCTCGCCCTGGGCTTTGAGGTGGCTCACGATCGACAGCGCGCACGAGCTGGTCACCATCCAGTCGGCACGGGCCTTCACGGCGGCGCTGGTGTTGGCGTAGACCACGACCTTGCGGTCGGGGTGGGCATCGCAGAACTTGGCGAAGTCGTCGGCGGCACAGCCCAGGTCCAATGAGCAGGTGGCGTCCAGGTCGGGCATCAGCACGCGCTTGTCGGGGCTGAGGATTTTGGCCGACTCGCCCATGAACTTCACGCCCGCCACGATCAGGGTTTTGGCGGCGTGGTCGCGGCCAAAGCGCGCCATCTCGAGGGAGTCAGACACGATGCCGCCTGTCTCCCAGGCCAGGTCTTGCAGGTCGCCGTCAACGTAGTAGTGCGCGATCAGCACGGCGTTCTGCGCCTTGAGCTGGGCCTTGATGCGCGCTGTCACGCTGGCCTTGGCGTCTTGGCTCAAGGGCGCAGGCACCTTGGCCCAGGCGTGTGCCGTGCAGGTGGCGCCAGAGGCGTCTTGGCGGTCGTAGTCGTAAGAGACGGTGTTAGCAGCGCTCATGGGGGTCGCTCAAAAACGAGAACAGGTGAAGGAGGCCTTGCGCAAGGTCAGGCTGCAGGTGAGGGATGGAACCATTTTCGGTCGATCCAGGCCACCAGCAGCGCCGATAACCACACGCTGTAGAAGGCAAACACGATGTCACTGAGGAAATGACCGCCTTGCAAGATGCGGCCTGTGCCCACGGCCGCGCCGGTCGTGATCCCAATCAACAGCCAACGGCGGCGCCAGACGGGGCCGCAGGTCAGGCCCAGTGTCAGCAAAGAGAAGCCAGCGGCGGCATGGCTGCTGACGAAACTACGGTGGTTTTTGGGGTCTTCGCCCATCGCAAACGGGCCTTGATAGCGATCGATGCCACCAAACTGGACCACCTGCACCGGGCGCGGGCGTCCCACGACGTTCTTGAAAAGTCCTTCGATCAACAGGCCCGGACCCAGCAGCGCACAACACACTGCCACGACGGCCAGGTGCCGCCAGGGGCCCAGCATGCGTTCAGCTTGCTCGGTTCGGCCAGCAGCCGCCTGCCGGCGAGCTATCCACGGCGCCAGCATCGCGTAGACCGCCAAGCAGACCACGAGCGAGCGCCCGAACAGCGGCGTCCAGTCATACAAGGCCAGCACGACCGGGTGCCGAGCCAGCACAAAGCCTTGATCCAGGTCGTACCACTTGCCCGACACGATCAGGTCGGCCGCTGGGAACTTGGCGAACACGGCCAGGGCGAACATCAAGCCGGCCCACAGCAACTGGTTCAGTCGGCTGAGGGACTCTTGGGCGTGATCGGCATCGCCTTCGTCAGAGCCGAAAACGGGACGCTCAATTGTCATCGCGTGCCGGGGGCTTGTCAGCCCCGCTTTGTTCGAGGTAGGTTTGGTTGTCGTAGCCCAGGAAGCCGCGCAGGAAGTACACGTGCAATTCGATGTTGCGGTCAGGGCCCACAGCCACTTTGGTGGACTGCATGTGGCGCACGATGGCAAAGCGCTGGGTGATGTCCGTTGGGTTGAGCCTGTCGGTCACCAGCAGCATGTCCGAACCAACCTTGTTGGGCAGGCTGCGCGTGAGTTGGTAGTGGCTCAGGCGCAGGCCCTGCGGGTTCCAGTCCAGGGTCTGGACATGTTGGCCGCGCCAGTTGTAGGCCGCTTGGGTGATGAGCAGGCGCTGGTCGGTCAGCACGGGCAGGCCGCGCACCACGGGGTCGTCGAGCACGGGGGCCAGGCTGTTGAAAGCCTCTTGCCAGCCGCGCATGCGAACCAACACGTCCAGCTTGGAGGGCAGCGTGGGGCCGGCGATGTCACGCAGGTGCAGTGTGATGGATGTCAGCACCAGGTTGCTCAATAACACCGCCACCAGCCAGCGATTGGGTCTTGGCACAGAGAGCGATACCAGCGGTGCGCTCAGGCGCGACGCGATCAGCAGGGTGAAGCCCACCATCGAGGGCGCAGCCCAGTTGACGTGGGCGTCTGCATAGACCGCCTGCACGATCGCAATGGCTTGCAAAGGCACGCTCATGGCCCACAAAAAGCGATAGCTCGATGCGCTGGCCAGGTAATAAGCTGAACCCTTGTTCACTTTCGCGACCTTGGCCTCACCGCTTTCGGTGGCCAGGGTGCTGGGAGCCGCTGTGCCTTGGACCGACTGGAACCATTGGCTCGCCGGGATGGACGCGCCACTGGGGGCCGGCGCAGGTGCGCGGCGCACCCACAGAAAGGCGCCGGCGATCACGGCCACGGGGCCCAACATCAGCACCTGCCCGGCGATGAACACCAGGGTCGGAACGATGCCGCCCGAACGGTTCGACTGCGCGGTCAACTCGACCGTGTGTTGCAGGGTGGGGAAGCCGTTTTCAGCGTTCCACCAGAGGTTGGGACTCAACAGCAAGGCCGTGATGGCCACCGAAACCCAAGGCCCCACACGCAACACCCCACGCTTGGGGCCATGCACACCCCACAGAGTCCACAAGGCCGTCAGCGCGAAGGCCAGCATGGTGTACTTGCCCATGGCGCCCACACCGCAGGCCAGGCCCAGGCCGACCCAGTACGCCAGCCGATTGGTGACTTGTGCGCGCCACAGGGCCCACGAAGCCAGCGTCCAGCACAAGATCAGGGGGGCATCGGTGCTGGCGAACAGCCCCATCAAGCCCACCATCGGGATGGTCATGAACAGGGCTGCGGTGACAATGCCGGTGCGCACGCCGCCACTGGTCGGCCACAGGGCGCGAGCCAGACCCACCATGGCCAGTGCGGTGGCCGGGTAGAGCGCCATCGTCAGCAATTTGACGCCCAAGATGCCTGACCCGAACAGCGTGGTGCTCAAGGCAATGATGCCGGCGATCAGAGGTGGCTTGGAGAAATAGCCCCAAGCCAGGTGCTCAGACCAGTCCCAATACTGAGCCTCGTCGAAAAACAAAGAGATGCCCGAGTGCTGAACCACCCACATCCGGTAGCCGAACAACAGCGCGATCATGCCGAGCAAGGCCCACATGCGTGGCCCCGTCAAGCGAGGCCAACGTTGGACGCTGGGGCGGCCTGCGGTGCGGCTGGATGCAGGGCTTTGGGGAGGTGTCTGAGTGCTTTGTGTCATGGTCTGGTCGGCTGCCGTGGCGACGCCCAAAAGTTCAGCTGCGGTGGTGCCAGGATTGGCCTTCGGCCGGTGCGGGCAGGTCGGTCGTGTGGTACGGGGCCACTTGACCGCGGTTGTAGTAGATGCGGATGAGCAACTCGGCCAGCACGCCGGTGGTCAAAAACTGCAAACCGCCCAGTACGCAGAAAAAGCCCAGCCACAGCAAAGGCCGCCCGCCGATGTTTTCGCCCATGATTTTCAGGGCAGCCAGGTAGCTCAAGATCAGGCCGCCGATCAGGCCGATGCCCAAACCCACACCGCCGAAGAAGTGGCCGGGGCGCCCAGAAAAGCGCAGGAAGAAGTTCACCGCCAGCAGGTCAAGCACCACGCGCAGCGTGCGCGAAATGCCGTATTTCGACTCGCCGCGGGTGCGGGCATGGTGGCTGACGGGCTCTTCTGCCATGCGCGCAGGTGAAGTCACCGTGGCCATCCAGGCCGGGATGAAGCGGTGCATTTCACCGTACAGGCTCACGCGCTTGAGCACGGTGGCGCGGTAGGCCTTGAGGCTGCAACCCAGGTCCTGGAATTCCAGCTGGGTGATTTTGCGGATCAGTCGGTTGGCGATGCGCGAGGGCACCTTGCGCAGCCACAGGCCATCTTGCCGGTTCTGACGCCAGCCCGCCACCAGATCAAGGTCCTCGCGCAGCAAACGTGCCACCAGCTTGGGGATGTCTTTCGGGTCGTTTTGCAGGTCGCCGTCCAGCGTCACGATGACATCGCCACGCGCGGCGTCGATGCCGGCTTGCATGGCCGCGGTTTGGCGGAAATTGCGCCACAGGTGGATGGGTCGCACATGCGAGCCACGCAAGCGGGCTTGTTCGTCAAGTGCTTGTTGCGTGCCGTCGCGGCTGCCATCGTTGACGATGATCAGCTCCCACTCGAAGGGGTAGTTGCCCAGGGCGTCGTGCACTGCGGTGACGAATGGCTCGACGTTTTCCACCTCGTTGTACATGGGCACCACCACGGTCAGGCGGTGAGGGGGAACATCGGCAATCGACACGGCCGAGGCCGTCGGAGCAAGACTCATGACTTCACTTTCTAGCAAACAGGTCCGCGGCAGTTCAGCCCGGACGATGAGACGAGGACTTGCTTGCTTGCGCCTGGGAGGCGTTCAACCAGGACAAACAAGAAGCCAGCGCGCCGGCCAAGACCGCGCACATCAAAAAACACACATGCAGCGCCAAGGCCGCGCCAACAGCCTGAGCCAGGGCAGGCGATTGTGGGGCCAGATTGGTGGCCATGCCGGCCCACACGCCGGCTTCGTAAGTGCCGAAACCTGCAGGACCTTGCAAGGGCACGATGGCGGCCAATTCTCCACCCAAAGCGCCGGCCCACGACGTCAGCCAAGGCGCGGTGCTGATGGCTGACAACAGGCTGGCACCTGCGGCCAACTTGAGGCCCCAGTTGGCCAAAGTCAGCACCCAGGCGGCAGGGCGGTGGTGCGCAGGCTCCAGCAAGGCCACGCGCAGGCGTTGCAAGATGGCGCCCAAGCCTGTGACCGCGCCTTCTTGCTGCGCTTCGTGCTGAGCAAACCAGTGTGTCAGGAGCCAGCGCCCGGCCAGCCATCCCGCGAGCATCACGGCCAGCAACAGGGCGCGTTGTATCCAGGTGGGACCCGGCCAAAGCGCCACGCCCAACAGCAGCAGCACCACCAAGTCCTGCACCCGCATCCACATCAGGCAGGCCACTGCTCGTGGCAAAGGCAGGCCCAACTCACGCGAGGCCAGCCAGGGAAAACTCAATTCGCCGGCACGCATGGGCAAGAGGTTCACGGCTGCGTTGTGCATCAAGATCACCCGCAGCGCATCGGTGCGAAGGCCCAGCCAGCGCTTGACGGGGCCGGCGCCTGAGTCGAGGTCCAGCACCACCTGCAACCTGGCACCGCGCAAGCCGTAGCTGCACAACAAGGCGGCCAAAGTCAAAACCCAGGTGGTCCAGTGCGGGCGAGCCAGCGCCTGGCTGACTTGCTCAAGGGGCGTGCGGCTCAACAGCCACGCCAGCAGGGCCAAGCCCAGAGCCCACGCCAGAGTGGTTTTCAGGCGTTTGGCGGTGCTGCTGGGCCCCGAGTGGGCAGAGGGCTGAAGCGGTTCGGACACGTTCAATGGCATGCGCTGGATAACCTGCCATTGTCGTGCATCTGGCAGCGCCGGCTAGATCGACCCGCTGAAACGACGGTGGCGCACCGAAGTGCGCCACGATCACGGTGCCGAGAGCCTTGGATGCTCAGTGCGCGCCTTCTCGGAAGAGAACCACGCTGACGGTTTCAAACAAGATCAGCAGGTCGAGGAAGAGCGAGTTGTTCTTGACGTAGTACAGATCGTACTGGTGCTTGTGCAGCGCGTCTTCGACCGATGCGCCATAGCTGTAACGCACTTGGGCCCAACCGGTCACGCCAGGTTTGACGCTGTGGCGCACGTCGTAGTAAGGGATCTGTTCTTTCAGTTGAGCGACAAAGCTGGGACGCTCAGGGCGCGGGCCCACCATGCTCATCTCGCCCTTGAGCACGCTGAGCAGCTGTGGCAACTCGTCAATGCGGGTCTTGCGGATGAAGGCGCCCACACGGGTGACGCGGGTGTCGTTCTTGGCAGCCCAGACGGCCACGCCGTCTTTCTCGGCGTCGGTGCGCATGCTGCGGAACTTCAGGCACATGAAGGCCTTGCCTCCCAGGCCCACACGCTCTTGACGATAAATGACCGGGCCTTGGCTTTCCAGCTTGATGGCCAAGGTCGTGATCAGCATGATGGGCGAGGCCAGCAGCAGCAGCACAGACGAGCTGATCAGGTCAAACGCGCGCTTGATGGCGATGCGGGTGCGGTCTTGTGCGAAGCCACTGCCGTAGACCAGGAAGCTGCCCTTGAGGCTGTCGATGGGCACTTCACCCGTCGTTTGCTCGTAAAACGCAGCCAAGTCCATGACAGGAATGCCCTGGATGCGCGCCGACAGCAGTTGGTCCATCGGCACGTTTCCGCCGCGTTGCTCTTTCACTGCGACGATGATCTGGTTGACATCGTGCTTGTTGATGATGTCTTCGATCGAAGCGTTGCGGGGGAAAATGTTGAAGCGCTTGTCATCGGCGGGCAGCACCGAGTGGCCCGCAGGGAAGAAGCCGATCACCGCGTGGCTGCGCAGGCGGCGCGATTTCAAGTCGGTGGCCACCGCATGGGCTTCGTTGCCCGTGCCGACGATCAGGATGCGTTGTTGCACCAGCGCGCCGCGCCACGAGGTCAGCAGCAAGCCACGTACGACGACCAAACCTGCCACCAAGTAAGCGATGGCAAAGCCCATGAGTTGGTGCGCATGTGTGCCGTCAAGCATGGTTTTGACGGCCAGTTGGTAAGCGATGGGAGCCGCCAGCAGGCAACCCAACACCGCGCGGCCCAGCTTGGCTTTGGCCGTTTTGCGCTCCGAGCCCTGGCGGTAGACGCCAACCAAACCGCAATGCAAAGGGATCAGCAGGGCAAAACCCAAGCCGGAGCGTAACGCGGTCGACAGACCCATCGACACATTTGTGTCACCGTAGAGATGCACGATGGTCATCACGCCCAAGACGCATGCCAGAAAGCCCATGAGGCTATCGGCCAGCAGTTCAGCCAGGGTAGCGATCGGTATGTGATGCTGAAAAACCCGGAACATGTGTGCGCCTCTCGTGGGGAGAGATCAAAGCGGGATGCCCTGACCACCCAAACTGGTAAGTTTTTGTAATCTGTCCATTGTGTGCAAAGGCGCCGGATCGCATAACCCTGCGTTCAAGGGGGAGGGCCCTAATACTTGGGGGGCGGTGTGACTTTTCCCCTATTCGCTTGGGAAAAGCATTGATTTCCGGTGGTTTGCAGCCAAATTAATGGGGTAGACCCTCGGTCACTCGCCCGTGTCCAAGTATGTAACGGAGTCAGTATCCCCACATCAGGGCGGCTAGCGAAAACATCGCTCTTGTGCTAACAAATCACGTTAACAAATGATCTGAGTCGCGGGGCGCGCGCTGTTTCCACCAGCTGGCGAGGTGATCTGCGGCGCGATTGGCCGTGAGGCCATCCCAGAATTTAGGCAAGCGGCCTTTCTTGCCGCCACCGCGTAGCACCTCGGCGATGGCCCGGTGGATCAGGCTGCTGTTGCGGCCCACCGCGATGTTGGTGCCTTGTTCGACGGTGATGCGTCGCTCGGTGTAGTTGTGCAGCGTCAAGCACGAAACACCCAAAATGGTTGCTTCTTCTTGCACGGTGGATGAATCGGTCAGCACACACCCAGCGGTGCCCAGCAATCCCATCATCTTGAAATACGGCACGATGGGCAGCAGCGCGATCTGCGAGGCGTCCACGCCAGACAGCAGGTGGTTTTGCTCCAGCAATTGGCGCGTCCGTTTGTTGGCCACCCATACCAACGGCATGTCACGGCTGATGGATTTGAATATGGCAACCAGCTCGCTGAGCGCCGTCACCGACTCGCTCAACCCACCCTGGCTCAGTGACACCAAGGCGTATCCGTGTTTGCTTTTGAGCAAATCGGGCGATTGGTTGAACTGCCTCAGTGTGTATTTTGGGGGGGATGCCTGCGGCAGCATGGCGCGCATGGTGTCCATGAGCATGTTGCCAATGAACTGCACACGGTCGGCCGAGATGCCCTCGCGTGCGAGGTTGTCGTGAGCCACCCACTCGGAGGTCAGCAGGAGGTCGGCCATGTGGTCACACATCATGGCGTTGATCTCTTGCGGTCGGCTGCGGTCAAAGCTGCGCAAGCCAGATTCCATGTGGATGATGGGGATGCCTTGGCGGTGTGCGGCCAGGCACGTGGCCATGGCGGCGTCGTCTCCGCCTTGAACAATGACCGCAGCGGGGTTGTATTCGGTCAGCAAACGATCGAGCTGGCGCATCGCGTCTGCGATTTGGGCGACCGATGAGCTGAACGGCACATGCAGCGAAAAATCGGGCTCGCGCAGGCCCATGTGCTCGGACCAGTCGCCGGTCAATTCGAATTGGCCGGTGGCGTTGATGGCAAGCAGCTTGAGGGCGGGCAAGTCGGCCCGGTTGGCAAAAGCCCGTTGCAAAGCGGCCGCGCGCACGCAGCCGGCGCGCGATCCCGTGACCATCAGAAAGGCATGCGCCTTGGGTCCCGGTGTGGCTTTGGGGTGCAGCAGCTCGTTGGTGAACACCTGAGACCCGACCGCAGACGGGTCGATGCTGTGCGTCAGCGTGGGCATGGTCAGCGGGCTGTTCTGACCTTCGTGCATCACAGCTGGTGCGGCGGCTGAGACAGCCACATCTTGTGGGCGAGGCATCAAAGGCTCGCCAATTTCTGCGCGGATCTCCAACGCCACGCGGGCCACGTCGGTCGCAGTGATCTGTTGCCCGTCGCTCAGGTAGGTGGCAAGCAGCAGGCGGTTACACAGGAGGTTGATGCGACGTGGGATGCCCGAGGTCCACTGGTAAATCTCGTCAAAAGCGTCTTCGTCGAAGTGGGGGTTGTCCTTCCATCCGACGCGGGTCAGGCGATGCTCGACGTAGCGCCGCGTTTCGTCTCGGTCCATTGGGCCGAGGTGGTAGGACGCAATCACGCGCTGGCGCAGCTGTTCGAGGCTGCGCGAGAGCAGCATGTCGCGCAACTCGGGCTGGCCGATCAGGAAGCTCTGAAGCAACGCCTGGTTGCCCAGCTGGAAGTTCGAGAGCATGCGCAGCTCTTCGATGGCGTCGCGACTCAGGTTCTGGGCCTCGTCAACGATCAACACCGCGCGTTTGCTTTGCGTGGCGAGCAGGGTCAGGTAGGACTCGAGGGTGGCGATCAACTCTGCCTTGGTGTTCCCCTTGAGGGGTATGCCAAAAGCGGAAATGGCCGAGCGGAGCAGGTCACCTGCTTCGAGTTGGGTGCTGACCAGTTGAACAGCAACCACTTTGTCGGTGTCGATGCCACCGAGCAGGGTGCGAACCAGCGTGGTTTTGCCAGCGCCGATGTCACCTGTGACCACGATGAAGCCTTCGGCTTGGTAGAGCCCAAACTTCAGGTACGACAACGCGCTGCTGTGTCCCTTGCTGTCGAAGAAGAAGCTGGGGTCAGGGTTCAGCAGGAATGGCGCCGCACTGAGGCCAAAGTGTGACTCGTACATCCGTCGCTCGCTTCTCAGAAGCGGTGATCCAGCCCGGCAATCAGGGCTGTCTCTTCGCTGGTTGTGGTCGAAGGGTTGTGCGTGATCTGACGCTGGATGCCGAGCGTCGCGCGGGTGTTGGGGCTCAAGCTGGTTGAGCAGCTGGCCCGCACCCCGAAATCGCGTGACGATTGGATTTGGCCTGCGGCGCTGGCGCTTGTTTGGGCCCGGGTCCAGCGAAGGCCAGCGCTCAATGTGCTTTGCGTGGTCAGTTGGTGGTTCCACTGCGCATCGAGGAACGACGCTTTCGTGTCGGCTCCTGTATTCAGCAAAGACACCGAGGCATCGCGCAGGGTGAGTGGAGACGTTTTGGTTTGACCCGTCGCAAAGGTGACGATGTCGCGACGTCCCATGAAGGCGAGACGAGCCGTGACCGATTGGCGAACCGTGGCGGCTGTGTCATAGACGTCGCCGGTGGTGCCGACCTGCCCATTGAGGTTCCGCCGCGCGATCAAGGCATCGACCGCGGTACGTCGCTCGGCCTCGTTGGGGATGCGAGTGGTGAGCAGGGCGTCGTAGAGCGCCCTCAGGGAGCCGCCTGCGCCGATGGTGCCCACTGTGGCTGCGTAGGTCGATTGGGCCCGCTCCGCGGTCAGACCCATGGCGAACCAGGGGCTGCGGTGGTTGACCGAGCCGACCCAAGATTTGCCATAAAAGCGTTGTTCAACTTGCCCTCGGATTTCGGTCCGCTCGGTGGGGCGCCAGGCGGCTTGCCAGCCGCGTGGGGTGTCATTGACCTGTTCCCCGTTGATAGAGGTGCTGGCCGCGCCCACGATCAAGCCCAGCTCCAGCTCGGGCGCGGGTGCGTACAAGGCCCTGATGCGGCCGATTTGCTCGTCCAGGCTGGGTTCTGTTTGGCCTGACACCTTGGTTTGCTGGTGTTGCCATGACAGCCCATACCCCAATGGCGCGGCTCTGCGGTCAACCGCAACGGTGTCGTTGAGCGAGTAGGCGTTGGGTCTGGGCGCCAAATCAGGGCCCAACTGGGTCGTGTGCAAGACGCTGCGCTCAATGCGGGCGCTGGCGCGCGTCTGCGCATCAAGTTGCCGTGTGAAGAACGGGCTCACGCGCATTTGCGTGTTGGTGTAGCTGTCGTTGGTGCCCGGGGTGAGCGTTTGTGGCGCATTCACCGTGCTTTTCACTTGGCTGGCGGCGATGCCCGCATCCAGGCCGAAGCCCCGGCCACCGATTTCGGTGTGCAAGTTCGCCGCCCCCGTCGGCACGATCCGATCGGCTTGGGTGTGGTTCAGGTATTTGCGAGCGGCCAGTTGCCACTGGCCGTCAATTTGAGAGTTTGCACCCCGGCTGATGAAGCCAATGCTGGGCGTCACGCTGATCAAGGTGTCGCCCTCGACGGCGCCGCCGGTGGCCTGCGTGGCATAAAGTTCAACGGCCAGTCGCGGTTGGATCTGGGTGCTCCGACCGGGCACGGTCTGCGACGAAACGGGAAGGGCCAAGCCCGCGCCCAGTCCGAAGGCCATGAAACCGGACACCCAGCCCGTTGCGTTACCGAGCCAGAAGCGTTGCTTGATCAGGTGTGCCTTCATGTGGGGTGGGCAATCGCTGTCGGTCAATCAGAACCAGCTTTGTGGAACGATGATGATGTCGCCAGGGCGGATGTCGACATTGGCCGAGATATCGCCACGTTTGAGCAAATCCTTGAGCCGAACGGCGTATTGCTTGCCGCTCTCACTCCCGCGCACGAGCACGGCACCATTGCCGTCGGCGTAGTCAGTGAGTCCACCCACTTGGATCATCACGTCCAGCAAGGTCATGTTCTGGCGGAAGGCCACGGCCTGCGGGCGAGCGGCCTCACCGACGATGCGGATCTGTTCACCTGGCACGCCCTGGAAGCTGTTGACGATGACCGTGACCACCGGTTCACGGATGAACTTGCTCAAGGCCTTTTCGATTTCTCGGGACAGCTCTGCCGGGTTCTTGCCCGTGGCCACCACGTCTTCGACCAAAGGCAGGGATAGGCGGCCGTCAGGACGGACGGTGGCGGTGCTGCTGAGGTCGGGGTTGCGCCAGACGACGATGTTGAGCGTGTCGAGGGGCCCGATTTTGTAGATGCTGTCGGGCGAGGCGGCCGTTTGCGGTGCCTGCGGCAAGCCACCCAATGAACTGCAGCCTGTCATGACCAGCAGCGCGCCCAGGGCGACGGCTTTGCAGATGGACGCGAAAGCATTGGCTTTGGTTTCGTTCTTCATGTTGGGCTTCCCCTGGTCAACGGTGCGGATCTTGTAAGCAAGTGAGTCTACCGGGCTTACCCCCACTGTGCCTGCATGCTCCTCATTCGTGGGGGGCGGTGTTGCGCGTGCGCCGCCCCGGCGCGGCAACCCTAGAATCGGGTCAAAACCGCTTTTCAGACTTTGTGGAGCATCAACATGACGACGTCTTTTGCAACCTGCGACCTGTGCGACGCGCACAAAAATGACACCGATGGCGCTTTTCGCGTGCTGCCGCCCGTGTTCAAGGATTACGGCAAGCGCCTGAAGTTTTCGGGCCAGGTCAGCACCGTGAAGTGTTTTGAAGACAACACGTTGGTCAAGGCCGCGGTGGATTCACCCGGCTTGGGCCGTGTGCTGGTGGTCGACGGCGGCGCATCGCTGCGTCGCGCCTTGGTGGGCGGCAACCTGGGCAAGGCCGCCGCCAAAAATGGCTGGGCGGGCGTGGTGGTCGATGGCTGCGTGCGCGATTCGGCCGAGTTGGCCGAGTGCGATGTGGGCATCCGCGCGCTGGCCTTGATGCCATTGCCGACCGAAAAACGCAACGAGGGTCAAAAAGACGTGGCCGTACAGATCCAGGGCGTGTGGGTGCGCCCAGGCGATTGGCTTTACGCCGACGAAGACGGCATCGTGGTGTCGTCCACCAGCCTGGTCTGACTCAGGCGGTTTGCGGGCGCTCGGGGCTGACCCCGTAGCGCTCGTAGACGATCGGCAGCAACAACAGGGTCAGCACCGTGGAGGTGATGAGCCCGCCGATCACCACGATGGCCAGGGGCTTCTGGATTTCGCTGCCGGGGCCGGTGGCGAACAGCAAGGGCACGAGGCCGCCGGCGCTGATGGCAGCGGTCATCAAGACCGGGCGCAGTCGGCGCTTGGCGCCTTGCACCACGGCCTCGCGCACCGAGAGGCCTTCTTCAATCAGTTGGTTGAAGTAGCTGACCATCACCACGCCATTGAGCACCGCGATGCCAAGCAAGGCGATGAAGCCCACCGAGGCAGGCACCGACAAGTACTCGCGCGCCACGGCCAGGGCCACCACGCCACCGATCAGGGCCAGCGGGATGTTGGACAGCACCAGCGCGGCCTGACGCACCGAGCCAAAGGTGGAAAAAAGCAGGAAGAAAATCAGCAACAGGGCGATGGGGATGACCAGGCCCAGCCTTTGCGCGGCGCGCTGCTGGTTTTCGAATTGCCCGCCCCAGGTGATGCTGTAGCCCGGGGGCAATGGGGTGGCCTTGAGCACCTTGGCCTTGGCCTCTTCCACAAAGCCCACAAGGTCACGGCCGCGCACATTGGTCTGGATGACGACGTAACGCTGGGCCTGCTCGCGCACCACTTGCACGGGGCCATCGCGTTGCTCGATGTTCGCGACGCTGCTCAATGGCACGGCATGCCCCTCAGCGGTGGTGATCCGCAGCGCTTCGAAGTCGCTGGGGTTGTTGCGCAGGGCGTCGCTGCCTTTGACCACCAGCGGGGTGCGGCGGCCTTCTTCGTGAATGAGGCCAATGGGTTGGCCTTCGACCCAGCGGCGCAGGTCGCTTTGGATGTGCTGGGCATACAGGCCGAGTCGCCCAGCCGCGCGGCGGTCAATCCCAATGTGCAGGTAGCGCACGCCGTCGTTGCGCAAGGTGAGGGTGTCGGTGGCGCCTTCGATCCCAGCGATGGTCTTTTCGACCTGCGTCGCCATGGCCTGCAACTGGTGCAGGTCGGTGCCGTAGACCTTGACGGCCACGTCGCCGCGCACGCCCGTCAACATTTCTGACACACGCATTTCGATGGGTTGCGTGAAGCTCGCGTCAACGCCAGGGAAATCGGCCATGACCTCGCGCATTTGGCCAATCAGCCATTCTTTGTCAGGGTTGCGCCACTCTTCATGCGGTTTGAGCACCATGAAGGTGTCGGTCTGGTTCAAGCCCATGGGGTCGAGCCCTAGCTCGTCAGAGCCGCTGCGGGCAACGATGGATTTGATTTCGGGGATGCGCTTGAGCAGGGCTTGCTGCACCCGCGTGTCAAGGGCGCCGGTGGCGTCAATGCCAATGGAGGGCAGCTTTTCGAGCTGCATGATGATGTCGCCTTCGTCCAGCGTGGGCATGAAGGTTTTGCCGACTTGGGTGAACAGCAGGCCGGTGAGCACGAGCGCGACGGCGGCGCCGGCCATCATGCCGCGTGGGCGCTTCATGGCGGCGTCCAGCAGTTTGTCGTAGATGGCGTTGAGCTTGCGCATCAGCCAGGGTTCGCCATGGTCGCCGGCCTTGAGCAGCCAGGAGGCCAGCACCGGAACCAGGGTGAGCGACAGCACCATGGACACGGTCAATGCGAACACGATGGTCAAGGCGACCGGCCCGAACAGCTTGCCCTCCAGCCCTTCGAGGCTGAGCAGTGGCAAAAACACGATCACGATGATGGCGATGCCCGAGGCCACTGGCGTGGCCACTTCTCGGCTGGCGCGCAATGCCACCTGCAGCAGGCTGTGCTTGCGCGCATCGCCATGGGCCAGGTGGCTTTCGATGTTCTCGACCACCACCACGGCGCCGTCGACCAGCATGCCAATGGCAATCGCCAGGCCGCCCAGGCTCATCAGGTTGGCCGACAGGCCGAAGTAGCGCATCAACACGAAGGTGCCCAGCGCAGACAGCGGCAACATCACCGCCACCACCAGCGCGGCCCGCAGGTTGCCCAAGAAGGCCAGCAGCAACACCACCACCAGCACCACGGCTTCGAGCAAGGCTTTGCCCACCGTGTGCACGGCACGGTCAACGAGGTTGCCGCGGTCATAAAAAGCCACGGTGTGCATGCCTTTGGGCAAGCCGGGTTGCAGCTCGTCGAGCTTGGCCTTGACGGCCTTGACCAGTTCGCGGGCGTTGGCGCCACGCAGGCCCAGCACCAGGCCTTCGACGGCCTCGCCTTTGCCTTCACTGGTCACGGCGCCATAGCGGGTGAGCTCACCAAAGCGCACCTCGGCCACATCAGAGACCTGGGTGATGCGGCCATCGGTGCTGCGCACCACGGTGTGGCGCACGTCGTCCAGGGTGCGAATGGCGCCCTCGGCGCGCACGATCAGGGCCTCTTCTCCGGCAGTCAGACGCCCGGCGCCGTCGTTGCGGTTGGCCGCGTCCAGGGCTTGCTCGACCTGGTCGAGCGTGATGCCGCGGGCCAGCAGGGCCTGCGGGTCGGGGATGACTTCAAAGGTGCGCACGCGGCCACCCAAGCTGTTCACGTCGGCCACGCCGGGCAGGGTGCGCAGTGCAGGGCGGATCACCCAGTCGAGCACGCGTCGGCGCTCTTCCAGGGTTTGCGGGCCCTCGATGGTGAACATGTACATCTCGCCCAGCGGGGTGGTGATGGGCGCCAAGCCCCCTGATGCGCCAGGGGGAAGGTCTTTGGTGACATTGCTCAGGCGCTCGTTGACCTGCTGGCGTGCCCAATACACGTCTGTGCCGTCTTCAAAGTCGAGAGTGATGTCTGACAAGGCGTATTTCGACGTCGAGCGCAGCATTTTTTGCTTGGGGATGCCCAGCACCTCTTGCTCGATCGGGATCGTGATGCGGGACTCGACCTCTTCTGGCGTCATGCCGGGGGCCTTGATGATCAGCTTGACCTGGGTGCTGGAGACGTCAGGGAAGGCGTCGATCGGCAGCTTGTGCCAAGCCACCGCGCCCGCGCCGGCCAGCATCAGTACCAGCAGGATGACGAGCACGCGCTGGCGCAGTGAAAATTCAATCAGTTTGTCGAGCATGGGGTGGCGTCGTTGGGAGGGCGGGGCAGCGTCGGCTGGCTGGGCTTGGGCTCAAGGTGCCATCAGGGCACGCAGTGCCGCCGAGCCCTGGGTCACCACGCGGCTGTTGGCTGGCAGGCCCGTGACGCGCCAGCCTGTGCCCTGCTTGCCCACCACCGCCACGTTGGCGGCCTGGTACTTACCTTGCCCCAGGTCTTGCAGGACTTGGCTTTGTTTGCCCGAGCCGCCCAGCAACGCTTCGGCCGGGATGGTGACGCCAGCGCCATGGGCTGTAGACGACCGTGCGGCAATCTGCGCTTCCACCAGTTGGCCGGGACGCAGGCTGAGGTCGCCATGCCCGTTGCTGGGGTTGGGCACGCGGGCACGCACCAACACGGTTTGCGTGGCCTTGTCGACCGCCGCGCCCAGGCTGATGACCTGGCCCACGACCTTGGTGCCACCCTGGATGTTCAGCGACACCGCATCGCCGGCTTTGACCTGCTGCGCGGCTTGCACCGGCACCTGAATGTCCAGCCACATGGGGTTGAGCGTGGCCACCTTGTAAATGGGTGTCATGGCGTCGACCCGCTGGCCCACCGAGGCCATTTGCTCCAGGACACGGCCCTGGATGGGGGCGCTCAAGGTGAGCACGCCGGGGGCATTGGGGCTGGTGCTGCCAGTCACATGGCTGAGTGCCTGTTTGCGCTCTTTGGCTTGCGCCTGGGCTTGCGCCCACTGCGCCCGGCTGATCTCGACCCGCGAGGTGGCCACCATGCCGTCTTTGAGCAAGGCCTCGTCGCGATGCAGGTTCACGCGCGCGAGTTCGAGTTGGCTCTCGGCTTGCTGAACGTCGCGTGCCAACTCTTGCGCCTGAGGGCTGCGGAGCTTGACCAGCCACTGCCCCGGCTGGACTGCGTCGCCGTCACTCACGGCCAGCGCTTCAACCAGGCCAGCAGCCGGTGCTGCGATCACGCGTTGTTGCGCGGTGGGCACCAGCAGCTGGGCAGGGTAGTTGATGCCGGCCGCTGCTGTGGCACTGCCTTGCTCGCTCACATCGCCCGTGACCAATGCCGATTTCACGCCCAAGCTGCTCATTTGAGCCGCTTTGAGGGTGACCACGCTGGGGCCTTGAGACCATGCATTCGGCCCCGCGGCCACCATCAGGGCGCACAGCAGCGGTGCCCTCCAGGCAGAGCTTTTCAACGGTGTTTGGCGAGCGGTGGGTGTCGTCATGGGGCTCAAAAGTAGGCTCAAAAAATGGGCTGATCGAGGCAGCAAGGTCAGCGCTGGCGTTCAGCTTGGCGTTTTTGCCTGAACCCAGCCTGAAGCCAGCGGGCACTTTGCAGTGCTATGGTTTTGGTCCACTTGGCACCCTTGAGGTTTCGGCATGCGATTGTTGTTATTGGAGGACGACGCCATCCTGGGAGAAGGATTGCGTGATTTCTTGCGGGCCGAGGGTCATTTGGTGGATTGGGCCGTGCGACTGCTGGACGCTCGCACGCTGGTGACCGAGCCTTACGACGCTCTGCTGGTGGACTGGCAACTGCCCGATGGCTCGGGTTTGGAGTGGGTTCGCACCTTGCGACGCAAAGGCGACACGCGCCCCATCCTGATGCTCACGGCGCGCGACTTGCTCAACGAGCGCATCGAAGGCCTCGATGCAGGCGCTGATGACTACCTGATCAAGCCTTTCGAGCCAGAGGAGCTGGTCGCCCGCCTCAACGCCGTGCGCCGTCGCAGCGCAGGTGCGCCTGGCGGACGCCTGATGTTCGGTGTCGTTGAGGTCGACCTCAATGCGCGCTCGGTGCGTGTCCACGATGCTTCCGGCGCCCATAGAGTGGAGCTGACCGCACGCGAATGGACCGTCCTGGAAGCACTGGTCACGCGCGCAGGGCGAATCGTGTCCAAAACCGACCTAGAAAGCCTGATGCTGGGTTTTGACGCAGAGGTGTCCAGCAACGTGCTGGAGGTCCACATTGCCAGTTTGCGGCGCAAATTGGGCAAGACCTTGATCGACACGGTGCGGGGCCTCGGTTACCGGATCAGCCATGGTTGACTTGCCCAACACCGCCCTCGTGAGGGGCCCCTTGCCGTCCATCCGCACCCGCCTGTCGCGTGCGCTGGTGGTGATCTCTCTGGCTTGGGGTGTGATGCTGTCCTTGACCGTCGGTCTGTTGCTGCACAAGGCGGTCGACAAATTGCTCGACAGCGGCTTGCAGGAATCGGCTGAAATTTTGTATGGCATGACCCAGTTGGGTGCCGCCGACGGCGATGTGCCGGGTGGGATGCTGCCGGCGCCCAGGCACCAAGAAGCCCTGGTGTGGCAGGTGGTTCGCCCTGACGGTGAGGTGACCCTGCGCTCGCACCAAGCGCCAGAGCAGGCCTTGGCCGAGCGGCTGGACACGGGCTTTTCCTCGACCCTCGAGTGGCGCATCTACTCGCTGCCTTTGCCCGAAGGGCGAGGCATGTTGCACGTGGCACAACGCGAATCGGTGCGTGCCGACACACAGCTCGAGATCATGGTCGGCATCGTCGGCGGTGCCTTGCTGGTTGGCTTCTCAACGACCTTGTGGCTCAGGGCCCGCTTGCGCCGTGAACTGGCCCCACTGCAGGCCTTGTCCATCGATGTGGCCCGGTACGACCCCATGGCCCCAGGCGCCGGCTTGCCTGCTGCTGCGCGTGCAGAACTCTCGCCCATGGTGGACGCCATCGGCGCGTTGGGGCAACGCCTGAGCGCCCACGTGGCCCACGAGCGTGCCTTTGCCGCCCACGCCGCGCATGCCTTGCGCACGCCCTTGGCGGGCATCGATGCGCAACTGGCGGTGGCCTTGCGTGAGGCGCCCGCCGAGCTCGCGCCGCGCTTGCGGCAAACCCGGGAGGCTGCCGCGCGGCTGCGCAGTGTGGTCTCGGCCCTGATCAGCTTGTTCCGTGCGGGTGGCGAGATGAAGTGGCAGCGCGTGAGCCTGCCCGAGCTCGTGGGGCGCTTGCCCGTGCGGGGGGTGAACGTCACCGTGGACGCGCCCCAGCCCCTGGTGTGCGACCCCGACCTCATGTCGGCCGCCCTGATGAACCTGCTGGACAACGCCGCGCGCCACCAAGCCCGCGATGTGGCCATTCGGGTGGCGCCTCAAGCGGGCGGCGTGCTGATCGAGGTCACGGACAACGGACAAGGCATGTCGCCCGATCGCTTGCTGCAAGTGCAGTCAGCGTTGGCGACTGGCGCCAAAGACGGCGTGCTGGGCTTGGGTTTGACCCTGACTGACCTGGTCATGCGCACCCATGGTGGGGCAGTGCAGGTGTGCAGTGGACCAGTCACCAACCCAATCGATCCGGCCGCGGTTCAAGGCACCGTGGTGCGTTTGAGCTTGCCCGCCAAGGCCGTAGACCCCGGCTGAGCTGAACCTGACTCAAGCCATGATTTGGAGCAGCTTGTCCAGCCCGCCTTCGTTGATGGCGACCATGGCTTGCTCGCGCACCTTGGGTTTGGCGTGGTAGGCCACGCTCAGGCCCGAGGCGCCCATCATCGGCAGGTCGTTGGCGCCGTCGCCCACGGCAATGGACTGCGTGGGATCGCACCCCAGGCTCGCGCACAGGCGCAGCAGGTGCTGCTTCTTGGCCTCGCCATCAACGATGTCGCCCAGCACCCGGCCGGTCAGCTGGCCGCCTTCGATCTCCAGGGTGTTGGCGTGGGCTTCGTCCATGCCCAACTGGGCTTTGACCCGATCGGCAAAAAACGTGAACCCGCCGGACACGAGCATGGTGTGCAGGCCGGCAGCACGGGCCGCGGCCATCAGTTCGATGGCCCCTGGGTTCAGGCGCAAGCGCTGGTCATAGACCTCTTGAAGTGCGCCTGCTGGCACACCTTGGAGCAGGGCCACACGGCGGCGCAAGCTGTCTTTGAAGTCGGTGATCTCACCGCGCATGGCCGCCTCGGTGATGGCGGCCACTTCGTCCTTCTTGCCTACGGCGTCGGCGATCTCGTCGATGCATTCGATGTTGATCAGCGTGGAGTCCATGTCAAAGGCCATCGCTTTGAAGTCAGACAACTTCAAAGGCGTGCTCAGGTTCTGGACAAACAAGCCAGGGGCAAATTCAGAGGCAGACATCGTGGTGCGCGGGTCAGGTCAGACGAAGCCCGATTATCCCTGTGCGGGGCTTGAGCGTCGCGCAGAGACCAAGATCAGGCTCGTTGGGACCGTGAAAGCCCCCTGCTAAGGCCAAAAAGTGCGTGCCAGAGGCCACCTCGTACCGAACAGGCCCCACTTTGTGGCCTAATCACAGGTTTGATCATTCTTTCATCGGAGCCGACCATGGCCAACAAGATCCAAACCGAAGCCCAGCGCAAAGCCACGCCCCGTCCCGTTCCTCCCAACGGCGTCACCCTGACCCGCGGCAAGGGCCAAAAGCGCAGCCTCGAGCGCGGTTCGCACACCCGCAGCAAGAAGAACGCCGGCAAGCGTTGCCACCAGGGTTGAGCCCTGGCGAGACCGCGCTCATGGGCTCAGGCCTGTGGGTGCGAGTCGCTCGGGATGAGCGGCACCGAAGCTGAGGC
>CANCFV010000066.1 GCA_947377275.1 Burkholderiales bacterium
TGCGGGCCTTCTTGACCGTGTTGCAGTTGGGGATGCCGTAAACCAGCAAAGACATGTTCGAAGCTCCATGGCATCGGGTTGATGCGCGAAGCCCGAACTGTGGCACAGCCTATTGGGCTGGGCCCACCGCCGCCGGTTCTTCGTCGTCGGGGAACAAACGCGACCGGGTCACAAAGCAATAACCCAGCGAGCTCTCCAGCGAGAACGAATCGCCATGCCCCACCACCGCGTCCACGGTCAGTTGCGCGTGCTGCCAGTAGGCAAACTGCGAGGGGCTCATGTGAAAGCCCACCCCACCGATCTCACCCAGCTTGAGATCGGCAGGACTCAACTGCATCTCGCCCTGCACCAAGCACATCGGTGAGCTGCCATCACAGCAGCCGCTCGATTGGTAGAACATCAAAGGCCCATGCGCAGTCTGGAGCCGCTGAATCAGGGCCAAGGCTTCGGGCGTGGCGATGACGCGTGGGACGGGCGACATGCGGCTGCCAACTCAGAAGAAGCCCAGCTTGTTCGGGTCGTAAGACACCAGCAGGTTCTTGGTCTGCTGGTAGTGGTCCAGCATGACCTTGTGGGTCTCGCGGCCAATGCCCGACTCCTTGTAGCCACCAAACGCAGCATGGGCTGGGTAGGCGTGATAGCAGTTGGTCCACACGCGGCCCGCCTGGATGTGGCGGCCAAACTGGTAGGCGCGGTTGCCGTTGCGGGTCCACACACCAGCGCCCAGGCCATACACCGTGTCGTTGGCGATCTGCAAAGCCTCGGCCTCGTCCTTGAAGGTGGTCACGGCCAGCACCGGGCCGAAGATCTCTTCCTGGAAGACGCGCATCTTGTTGTGCCCCTTGAACAGCGTGGGCTGGATGTAGTAGCCGCCGGCCAGGTCACCGCCGAGCTTGGCCGCCTCGCCACCGATCAACAGCTCGGCGCCCTCTTCCTTGCCCACCGCCATGTAGGACATGATCTTGTCCATCTGCATGGCCGAGGCCTGTGCGCCCATCATCGACTCGGTGTCCAGCGGGTCGCCCTGCTTGATGGCTGCCACGCGCTTGAGCACACGCTCCATGAACTTGTCGTAGATCGACTCTTGGATCAAGGCGCGCGATGGGCAGGTGCACACCTCACCCTGGTTGAAGGCGAACAGCACCATGCCTTCGATGGCCTTGTCCAAAAAGGCGTCATCGGCGTCCATCACGTCGGCAAAGAAGATGTTGGGGCTCTTGCCGCCCAGCTCCAGCGTGGCCGGGATCAGGTTGGTGGCTGCGGCTTGCGCGATGACGCGGCCGGTGGCCGTTGAGCCTGTGAACGCGATCTTGGCAATGCGCTTGCTTTGCGCCAAAGGCATGCCTGCCTCGCGGCCGTAGCCGTTGACGATGTTGAGCACGCCGGGGGGCAGCAGGTCGGCAATCAACTCGGCCAGCACCAAGATGCTGATGGGCGTTGACTCGGCCGGCTTGAGCACCACGCAGTTGCCCGCGCCCAGTGCAGGCGCCAGCTTCCAGGCGGCCATCAAGATGGGGAAGTTCCAGGGGATGATTTGACCGACCACGCCCAGGGGCTCGTGGAAGTGGTACGCGATGGTGTTGCCGTCGATCTCAGAGAGCGAGCCCTCTTGCGCACGCAAGCAGCCCGCGAAGTAGCGGAAGTGATCGACCGTCAGCGGGATGTCGGCGTTCAGCGTCTCGCGGATCGCCTTGCCGTTGTCCACCGTCTCGGCATAGGCGAGTTTTTCAAGGTTCTGCTCGATGCGGTCGGCGATCTTGAGCAAGACGTTGGCGCGCTCACCGGCCGATGTGGCGGCCCACTTGTCTTTGGCAGCATGGGCGGCGTCCAGCGCGCGTTCGATGTCGGCAGCGCCCGAGCGGGCCGCTTGGGTGAAGACCTTGCCATTGATGGGCGAGATCACATCAAAGTACTGGCCATCCAGCGGTGCCACGAACTGGCCGTTGATGAAGTTGTCGTACTGCTTCTTGAAGCTCACGGGGGCGCCAGCAGCGCCGGGGGCAGCGTAGATCATCTTGGGTCTCCTGATCAGGGCCACGGGGCCCCTTGGTTGGACATCGGCCTGCCACGCTCAGCACGCAGCCGCCACCGGCCTTCGCGGCCCGCCCACCCAAGAGCGCACGGCGCGTGCCACCGAGGGTTCGTCCTGACCCAGCCCTGCGTTGCTGTTGGACTCAAAACCCCGCCAAGCCAATGTCCATGCGGTTTTTGCACGGTTTGGCCGCCGCCAACGCCAGGCGGCACAAACGGTGTCACCCCGTGCAAACCAGAATGTGCCAAGCTCTGTCATGTGTCCCGAAATGACACAGGGTCGACCCGGGTGTGTCACCCACCGACCCAAGCCATACTTGCCCGAGACCCGCCTGCCACCCCAGTGCCATCCACACCGAACGCCGCGACATGAGCCTCATGCACCACCCCTCGGCCTCGGCCCTCACTCAGGCGCGCCGCAGCCTGCTCGAGTCAGGTCAAGTGCCAGACGGCTTGGTGGACGCCACCCTCATGCAATCGTGGCAGCGCAGCCACCACGCGGGCCTCAGCCCGGTCGACCAATACAACGAGCCGCCCCTGTGCGGCGTGCAAGCGCTCAAAACCGCGCTCGCCTGCGAGCACGACTTCCTCGCGCACGCTCGCCCGGTCATGGCCTTCGTGGCCGACCAAATGCGTGACTCCGGCAGCTTGGTGGTTTTGTCTGATTCGCGCGGCCTCTTGCTGCACAGCCTGGGTGACTTGGACTTTGTCTCGCGCGCCGACCGTGTCTCGCTGCGTCCCGGCGCCTTGTGGCACGAGGCCGACCGCGGCACCAACGCCATTGGCACCGCGCTGGCCGAGCGCCGGGCGGTGGTCATCCATGGCGCTGAGCACTACCTTGAGCGCAACAGCTTCCTGACCTGCGCCGCCGCCCCCGTGCGCGCCCCGAACGGCCAATTGCGCGGCGTGCTCGACATCTCGGGCGACCACCGTGGCCACCACCCGCACACCTTTGCGCTGGTCCGATCGGCCGCCCGCATGATCGAAGACCGGATCTTCCACGCACGCCACCACCACGACCTCATCGTGCGCCTGCACCCTCAGCCTGAAGGCTTGGGCGGTGTCGGCGAAGGCCTCTTGGCCCTGTCGAGCGACGGCTGGATCGTGGGCGTCAACGCACAAGCCCAGCATTGGTTGGGTCTGGACGACAGCCTGATCGGCGCCTGCACCCTGGAGCAAGCCACCGGCACCCGCCTGAGCCTGTGGCCGCCGGGCAAGGTCATGCGCTTGCGCTTGTCGGCCGACATGACCCTGCACGCGCGCCTGGACGGGCACCGCACCGACGTGGTCAACCTGCATGCCAAAGCACCGCTCACCGCGAGGGCCAGCCGCACGGCCCAGGCTTCACAAGGGTCAGATACCCCTGCAGCGCCAGCGCCCAAGCTCGCTCACAGCGACGAAATCGACCTCGACCCGCGCGTGGCCCAAGCCCAGCAACGCGCGCTGCGCGTGCAAGCCCAAGGCATCTCGGTTTTGATACAGGGCGAGTCAGGCACCGGCAAAGAAGTCTTTGCGCGCCACCTGCACACCGAAGGGCCGCGCAGCCACAAGCCCTTTGTGGCCGTGAACTGCGCCGCCTTGCCCGACACCCTGATCGAAGCAGAGTTGTTCGGCTACGTCGGTGGTGCCTTCACGGGCGCACGCCGCGAGGGCTCGCCAGGCCGCATCCGCGAGGCCGACGGCGGCACCTTGTTCCTCGATGAAATCGGCGACATGCCTTTGGCCCTGCAAGCCCGCCTGCTGCGCGTGCTGCAAGACAAGGTGGTGGTGCCGCTGGGTGGCAGCAAGCCCGTGCCTGTCAACTTCGTGCTGGTCAGCGCCACCCACCGTCAGCTCAAAGCGGCCATTGCCGAAGGCCACTTCCGAGAAGACCTCTACTACCGCCTCAACGGCCTGAGCGTCACCTTGCCCGCACTGCGCGAACGCCAGGACTTCAACGCCCTGGTCGCCAGCGTGCTGAGCCAAGTCACCCATGACATGGGCCGCACACCGGTCAACAGCGTGCACCCAGGCCTGATGCAGGCCCTGGCAAGCCACCACTGGCCGGGCAACCTGCGACAACTCCACAGCCTCTTGCGCACCGCCTGCGCGCTGCTCGACGCCGATGCCCACGCGCTCGACTGGTCGCACCTGCCCGACGACATGGTCAGCGAACTGCAAGACACGGGCAAGGCGCCACCCGCCGTCGAGCCCAACACGCACGCGGCAAGCACAGCCCGACCGTGCCCCACCGACGCACCCCGTGGCACAGAGGCCGGCGCGCAGGCCAACACGCCAGAGGCACCCGCCCTGACGCCCGCCGAGCCCAATCTGCGCCGCCTGTCCCTGCTCACCATCCAGCAGGTCGTGGCCCACAGCGGCGGCAACATGTCTTTGGCCGCACGCCAACTGGGCATCAGCCGCAACACCCTGTACAGGCGACTCAAGCCAAATCCCGACGAAGGCGTTTGAGCCGGCTCAGGCACCGCAAGCCGCGACATGCCCGAGGCACCCCCTGCTTCAGGGCCCTTTGTCGCATGCGCGGGCGCAAGAAATGCCACCTCACGCGCGAGATCGGCACCGCATTGGGTAGCATCACACCCATGACGAACGTTGACCTCCAAGAACTTGCCAAATTCAGCGACCTGGCCCACAAGTGGTGGGACCCAGAGAGCGAATTCCGCCCCCTGCACATCATCAACCCCTTGCGCCTGGACTGGATCGACCAGCAAGCGGCCGTCAAAGGCAAGCGCGTGGTCGACGTGGGCTGCGGCGGCGGCATCTTGGCCGAGGCCATGGCCCGCCGTGGCGCCAATGTGTTGGGCGTGGACCTGGCCGACAAATCGCTGAAAGTGGCGCAATTGCACGCCATGGAAGCCGGCGTGCCCGACCTCGACTACCGCGCCATCTCGGCCGAAGACCTCGCGGCCGAACAGCCCGCGCAGTTCGACGTCGTCACCTGCATGGAAATGCTCGAACACGTGCCCGACCCGTCGGCCATCGTGCGCGCCTGCGCCAACATGGTCAAACCCGGCGGCTGGGTGTTTTTCTCCACGCTCAACCGCAACCCAAAATCCTTCTTGTTCGCCATCGTCGGCGCCGAGTACGTGCTGGGCCTGCTGCCCAAGGGCACCCACGAGTTCGCCCGCTTCATCCGCCCGGCCGAGCTGAGCCGCTGGGTGCGCGAAGCCGGCCTTGACCACGTCCAATACAAGGGCATGGAATACAACCCCTTCACGCGCAACTACTGGCTCTCGGGCGACACCAGCGTCAACTACATGGTGGCCTGCCGCAGGCTACTGAACGCCTGAAGCAAAGCATGAGCAACACCCCCGCCCACGCCAGCGCCCGCATCCACTGGCCACAAGCGCCCCAGGCGGTGCTGTTCGACCTTGATGGCACCCTGGCCGACACGGCGGGTGACCTCGGCGGCGCCCTCAACCACTTGCGCGTGGCGCGTGGCTTGGCGCCGCTGCCGCTCGATGTGCTGCGCCCCTACGCCTCAGCAGGCGCGCGCGGCCTGATCGGTGTGGGCCTGAACATCCACCCTGGGCACGACGAGTACGAGTCCCTCAGACTCGCCTTCTTGGATGCCTACACCCAGTGCCTGGCAGACACCACCGCGCTGTTCGACGGCATGGACGCGGTTTTGCGCACCCTTGAAGCCCGTGGCATGCCCTGGGGCGTCGTCACCAACAAGCCCCACCGCTTCACGCTGCCGGTGATGGACGGCCTTCAACTGCGCGAGCGCGCCGCCGTCATCATCAGTGGCGACAGCACCGCACACGCCAAGCCCCACCCGCTGCCCTTGCTGACCGCTTGCGAGCACATTGGCGTCGACCCCACACGCGTTCTGTACGTGGGCGATGACCTGCGCGACATCCAAGCCGCCATCGCCGCGCAGATGCCCAGCGCAGCAGCGCAATGGGGCTACATCGGCCACAGCGGCGACATCACCGAGTGGGGGGCCGATGTGATCGCCTGCCACCCAAGCGACCTGCTGGATCAGCTCGGGGCCTGAGCGCCTTCGTCAAACTGGACCTTCGTGCCTGCCCACACAGGCTGCGCCAGCCTGCCCGCCCGCCCAACAAAAAGCGCACGCAAGGCCAGCCACAGAAATTCGGGCTCAAGTTCCCGACATTTTTGCCGTTAACACACCAGGGCACTGCCCGCCAAATCCACAAGAACGCACCTGATCAACCCAGGCCTGAAGCACTGTGCTGGCCACATCCCAAGACGCACGCCATGAGAAGACGAGAGATCCTCACCCTGGCCGCAGCGATGGCCTGCATGGGCACACCAGCCTTGGCTGCCGACGACCATGTCGCGCTGATCAAAAGCGTCACAGGCAGCGTCAAGGTGATGCGTCAACAAAACACCATCGAAGCCTCTGCAGGCACCACCCTGCTGGTTTCTGATCGCGTGGTGTCCGCCCCAGGCGCCTCGGCGGCGGTCGTGTTCCTCGACGGCACCCTGGTGACACTGGGCTCAGCGTCCGACATCCTGGTCCGCGACTACGTCTTCGAGCCCAAAGACGCGAATTACGCCTTCTCGGTCTACCTGGCCAAAGGCTCGGCCATCTATGCGTCCGGCAAGATTGGCAAGATGGCACCGCAATCGGTGAAAGTCGAGACGCCCACCGCCACCGTGGGCGTGCGTGGCACGCGCTTTCTCATCGAAGCCAATTGAACGAAAAATGCATCGCCCTTCAACACGCACCAAGCTGCTCATGCGCTGGATGCTGCCCATGGGGATGCTTCTGAGCGGATGCACAAGCCCCCCGTCCAGCCGCGTCACCCTGATGCCCGATGAAGATGGTCATGTTGGCGCTGTGTGGGTTTCCAATGGCATGGGCAAACAAAAAATCGACCAAGCCTTCACCTCCGTCAAGATCGACACAGCGCGGTCAGCCCCAAGCGAAGCAACCCAGACTGATCACCAAGCCTTCGAAGCCGCCCATGGCAGCTTGCTCAAAGCGCAGCCGACCAAGCCCCGAAGCTTCATCCTGCACTTCCTGCTGGACAGCACGGAATTGACGTCCGAATCCAAAATGCTGCTGACAGAGGTCATCCAGACCGCCCGAGACCGCAAACCGACCGAGGTCTGCGTGTTCGGCCATGCCGATGCCATCGGTAAGGAACACAGCAACCTCACGCTGTCGTCAGATCGCTCCCGAGTCGTCGCTGAATTGCTGAGAAAGAGTGATCCCGGCTTGCACATTGAGGTCAACCACTTCGGAGACAAAGTGCCCCTCATTCCGTCACGCCCAGGCATACCAGAGCCTCGAAACCGCCGCGTTGAAGTCAGCATCCTCTGAAAACCCCATGGCTTTGGATCATTCGCTCTCGCGCCCGAAGGCATACGCACTCTGTCTGGCAGGGATGGTGATCTCGCTCGCCATCGGATTGGCTGGCTTGCTTAAACAGGGCCCCATCCAAAAGCTGGACCAGGCCTTCTTTGACACCCTGCTGGTGCACACCGCATCCCAAAAGCCTGCCCACGGCACCGTGGTGATCGACATCGATGAACTCAGCCTTTCAGCCGTCGGGCAATGGCCCTGGCCTCGCTACCGTGTGGCCGCCCTGATACAGCGCATTGCAGCCGAGAAACCAGCGGCCATCGCGCTCGACATCCTGTTTCCCGAACAAGACCGCACCTCACTCACGAACATCCAGCAGACCTTCAAACGTGACTTTGGCCTCGACTTGTCGTTCAACGACATACCCGTTGGCCTGAAGGACAACGACGGCTACTTGGGCCAGGAAATGATGCGGGCCCAGGTCATCGGCTCGCGCTACTTCTACTTCGACCATGTCACCCACGCCAATCCGCCGCCACGCCCGGGCCTTGGATTTGACGGGCGCACAGACCTGCTGTTGTCGCTCCAAGATGCGCCAGGTGTGCTCGAAAACACAGCCGCGATCGCCTCACAAACACGGATCAGCGGCTTCCTCAACAGCCACAACGACGCCGACAGGTTGCTGCGTCGACTGCCACTGCTGATCAAACACCAAGGCCTGATTCACGCCAACCTCTCCCTGGCCGCGACCATGCATGCGCTGGGGGTCTCAGTGGGCACGATCGAATCAGATGCACATGGCCTGAACATCCGCATCGGAACGCACCGCGTGCCCATTGATGATGCTGGCTACGCACTGCTGCGCTTTGATGGCCCTTCGCAAGGCTACGACGCCATCTCAGCGGCGGACATTCTCAATGGCCGTTTTCGCGCAAGCGACCTGCGCGACAAAATCGTCTTCATCGGATCGTCAGCCGTTGGACTCAACGATGTGCACGCCACCGCCATCGATCCACGCTTTCCAGGTCTAAAAATCCAATCGGTGATGGCGCAAAACATCCTCGACGACCACTTCGCTCGCACGCCCAAATGGGCCACCCAAGTTGGCCTTGTTGGCAGCCTGTTGGTCGGTGTCTTGTTGTCAACTTTGCTCCTGTCCAACGCAGGCCTCGTGTCCTTTGCAGCAGCCAGCATCCTGACCAGCATCACACTGGTGGCCGCCAGCGCAATGGCCTTTGCAAACACCGGTCTGCTCATCCCCGTGGCGGCCCCCTTGGCGAACACCGCCACCCTGTGCCTGCTGTTCTTTGTCGTCCGCTTCGCACTCCATCGTGCAAAAGCACGACGCTGGCGCAAGCAACTCGACAATGCGCGCCAAGTCACCATCGAATCCATGGCCTCTGTGGCCGAGACCCGAGACCCTGAAACCGGCGCACACATCAAACGGACGCAGCACTAC
Organism: Burkholderiales bacterium; assembly: GCA_947377275.1. Classification (GTDB taxonomy): domain Bacteria; phylum Pseudomonadota; class Gammaproteobacteria; order Burkholderiales; family Burkholderiaceae_C; genus Aquabacterium. Next base: position 8,769 of record CANCFV010000066.1, read on the forward strand.
GTGCGCGCCATCGCCGACAAGCTCAAGCACGACGGCCATTACACAGAGACCCTGACCAAGGGCTACATCGACCTGCTCTTTCTATCGGCCCCTCTGCATGACATCGGCAAAGTTGGCGTGCCAGATCACATCCTGCTCAAGCCTGGACGGCTCACACCCGATGAGATGGAAATCATGAAACGGCACGCCGAATTTGGCCGCAAGATCATCGTGAGCACAGCAAAGCAAATCGAAGGCGACAATTTCTTGGTGATTGCTGGCGAGATCGCTGCCACCCATCATGAAAAATGGGATGGCACCGGCTACCCATTGGGCCTGTCTGGGCAGAACATTCCCCTCTCGGGTCGCATCATGGCCGCCGCAGACATCTACGACGCCTTGATCAGCCGACGTTGCTACAAAGAGCCATTCACCCATGAGCACGCGACCTCGCTCATGCGCGAGATGCGTGGAACGACCTTCGACCCCGTGGTACTCGATGCATTTTTCGCGATCGAAACACAAATCATGATGATTGCTGAACGCTATGGCGACGAGCCTGAACACGCCACCTCAGAGCACCCGAAAAGCCCAAGCGACTCAAGCGTGGCGACCAGCAATCAAGTAGGTGTACGCCCGTAGTTGTCCTGGAAGCGCACGATGTCGTCTTCACCCAGGTAGCTGCCCGACTGCACCTCAATGATCTCCAGCGGGATGGTGCCGGGGTTCACCAAACGGTGCACGGTGCCCAGTGGGATGTAGGTCGACTGGTTTTCAGACAGCATCAAGACCTTGTCGCCATTGGTGACCTCGGCCGTGCCGCTCACCACGATCCAGTGCTCAGCGCGGTGGTGGTGCATCTGCAGGCTCAGCGAAGCCTTGGGCTTGACCATGATGCGCTTGACCTGGAAGCGCGGGCCCGAGTCGATCGAGTCGTACCAACCCCAGGGACGGTGCACGCGGCGGTGCAAGGTGCCCTCGGTGCGTGAGTGCTTCTCGAGCGTGGCCACGATCTTCTTGACGTCTTGGCTGGCACTGCGGTCGGCCACCAAAACGGCATCGGGCGTCTCCACCACCACCACGTTGTCCAGGCCCACGGCGGCCACCAGGCGGCTCGTGGCGTGCACCAGTGTGTTGCTGCTGTTTTGGAACAAGGCGTCGCCTTGGGCGGCATTGCCTTGCGCGTCGTGCTCGCTGACTTGCCAGACTGCATCCCAAGCACCCAGGTCAGACCAGCCCGCGTCCAGCGGCACCATGCGCAGCTTGAAGCCGGCATCCAACTTGGCGGGGATCTGCTCCATGACCGCGTAGTCGACCGACTCCGAAGGCACCGCCGAGAACTCGGCCTTGCCCGGACGCACGAACTGCGCGTCATTGGCACGCACGGCAAACGAAGCCTGGGTGGCTTCCAAAATGTCGGGGCGGAAATGCCCCAGCGCCTTGAGCCAGCTCGACGCGCGCATCACGAACATGCCGCTGTTCCAGAAGTAGCAACCGTCGGCCACATAGGTTTTGGCGGTCTCTAAATTGGGCTTTTCAACGAAGGCGGCCACGGCACGCAGGCCTTGTGCATCGGCTGCGGCCGTGCGGATGTAGCCAAAGCCGGTCTCAGGGCCGGTAGGCGTGACGCCCAAAATCACGATGTCGCCATCGGCCGCGGCGCGCACCGCTTGCTGCACCGCAGCGGTGTAAGCCGCTTCGTTGGTCACGGTCTGGTCGGCCGGCGTCACCACCAGGATCGGGTCTTGCCCGTCGGCGGTGGCCTGCAAAGCCGCCAGCGTGACCGCCGGCGCGGTGTTGCGGCCAGAGGGTTCGAGCAACAAAGACGAAGGCTCGCCCTTGAGTTCACGCAACTGGTCCAGCACCAAGAAGCGGTGCTCCTCGTTGCCAACCACGCAGGGCTTGCCCACCTCGATGTCGGCGGCTGCCAAAGCCTGGAGCCGCACATGAGCCTGCTGGAACAAGCTCTGGTTGCCCTGCAAGACCAGGAACTGCTTGGGGTAAAGCGCACGCGACAACGGCCACAAACGGGTGCCGGAGCCGCCGGCCATGATCACGGGAAGCAGTGGGTAGGTCATCGAACAAAACTCATCAAAATAGGAGTCGGCACGCAAGAGGCTCCAAGCCCATCACGAGTCGAACCCGTTGGGGTTGGTGGACTGCCAGCGCCAAGAGTCCACGCACATCTGGTCAAGGCCGCGCTTGGCCTGCCAGCCCATGCTGCGCAAAGCGGACGCCGGGTCAGCGTAGCAAGACGCAACGTCACCTGGGCGGCGAGGGGCAAACACCACGGGAATGTCACGACCGGCGGCTTGCCCATAGGCACGGGCCAAGTCCAACACGCTGTAGCCCTGCCCCGTTCCGAGGTTCACGGTCAAGGACTGGCCTTGCTCCGCCAGGTACTTCAATGCGCTCACATGCCCTTCGGCCAAATCGCACACATGGATGTAGTCGCGCACGCCCGTGCCATCGGGCGTGTCGTAGTCGTTGCCAAACACATTGAGGTGCTCGCGCTTGCCCACCGCCACCTGCGCCACGTAAGGCATCAGGTTGTTCGGGATGCCGCGCGGGTCTTCGCCGATCAGGCCGCTGGCATGCGCGCCCACCGGGTTGAAGTAGCGCAGGTAAGCGACGCGCCAAGACGGGTTGCAACGCTCGAGCTCGCGCAAAATTTCTTCGCCCAAGAGCTTGGTTTGCCCGTAGGGGTTGGTGGCCTGCAAGGGTGCATCTTCGGTGATGGGCAAAACCTTGGGCTGCCCGTACACCGTGGCCGACGAGCTGAACACCAAGTGCCAGACGCCATGGCGCTCCATGGCCTGGGCGACCGACACCAAGCCACCGAGGTTGTTGTCGAAATAGGCCAGCGGCTTCTCGACAGATTCACCCACCGCCTTGAGGGCCGCAAAGTGCACCACCGCGGAAATGCCGCCGAACCGGGTGCGGCCCAGCTCAAAGCAGGCGTCCAGGGCTTTGGCGTCACGCACATCGCCCTCAATGAACACGGGCTCTCTGCCGTTGATCGCTTGCAAGCGCGACAAGACCTGCCGCGAGCTGTTCACGTGGCTGTCGATGCCAATCACATCGTGACCCTGCTCTTGCAGCGCCAGCCAGGTGTGCGAGCCGATGTAGCCGGTGGCTCCCGTCAAGAGAATGCAAGCCATGCGGCGTCCTCAGAAACTGTCCAGCGTGAAACGGGCATTGCAGCCCACACTCCGGCCGTCGTATTCGGGGCGCGTGCGGTCCTGGGTCTGCTTGTACTGCGACAGCGAGCAGCCCAGGTTCAGGGTGCGCAGCGCATCGTAGTCAAGGGTCAAAGCCGTTTCGCGGTAGTTGCTCTTGGATTGGTTGTTGAAACTGCCGATCACATTCGAATCGCGCGAGTTGTCTTCCTCGTAACGGTTGAAGGTCTGGCGCACCCCCATCCGGACCTTGCCCGTCACCCGCATCTGAGCCGACAGGTTCAAAGACGTGGTGGTGTTATTGAGGTTGGTGTCGGCGGTCCCCAGCACCTGCCTGCTTTGGTTGATGTACGTGTCGACCGTGCGGTCCGTACCCGTGGTTCGGCTCAAGCCCACACCGTAGGTGAACAAGCCACTGGGGGTGTAGTTCCAGTTGAGGCGCCCCGTGAACCCTTTGGCTTGGCGAGAGTCGTCCGAAAAGGTCGACGTGCGCCGGGTCAACACCGAATTGAGGTTACTCAATCCGGTCACCTGCCAGTTCACCGTCAAGTCCACGTTCTTGTCGGTCACGTCCGCCGCCAACCTGTTGGGGTACTGCGTCCGCACCGAGCGCACACCCAAGCCGTACACCAGCAGGTCGGTGCTGTTGTAGTTCACCTTCAAACCCGTGGACTTCTGTTGGGCGTTGTTGACCGTGTAGATCGAATCAGAATAGGCCAAGCGGTTCACGTCGTAACTGCCGACCAAAGCCCAGCGTCCACCGTTGCCATATTGCAAGGTCGCACCACCATCTCGGTACGTGCGGATGTTGCGCGACACCCGGTTGCCGTTGTTGTTGTTCTCGATCGGGTTCAGGCTTTCGTTGTAGCTGCCGTTGAGCGACGCAACCCAATTGGCACCGAACTCAGACGCGATGCTGCCGTCGTAATCCTTGCCATCGTTGTTCAGGCGATCACCGTAATAGGCATACCGATAGCGAGACAAGCCCGTGCTCAGTCGGTAAACCTGGCGCCCGTAGGCCTTGTCCAGGTTCAAGCGCGCAGCGGATACATTGATCGTTTCACCCTGCTTTGTCGTCGAGCGCGCAAAGTTCGAATCGCGCGTCACGGAGTGCGACAGCGACAAGGACAAGGGCGTGTTGTCGTCGTCTGCATGCGCGAAAGGCACAGACAACAGGGTCAACGCCACGCAGGCGGACACCGAACGTGTCAGGGCAAATGGGGCAAAAAATCTCACGGTCACCTCAGCTTGTGTGTCTTTTTAATATGCGTTGCGGTCGAAAACCATCAGGCGAATGGTACGCACGATGATTTGCAAGTCCAGACCCAGAGACCAATTGCGCAGGTATTCCAGGTCGAATTCAACACGTGCCTGCATTTTCTCAATGGTCTCGGTCTCGCCACGCAAACCATTGACCTGAGCCCACCCCGTGATGCCAGGACGCACCTTGTGGCGCACCATGTAAGCCTTGATCAGGCGACGGTATTCTTCATTGTGGGCAACGGCATGCGGGCGCGGACCCACGATGCTCATGCGGCCTTGCAGCACGTTGATGAACTGAGGCAATTCGTCCAGCGAGGTCTTGCGGATGAACGCGCCGAATGGCGTGATGCGCGAGTCGCCCTTGGTGGCCTGCTTGACCACCTGACCGTTGTCCTGGGTGCGCATCGAGCGGAACTTGTAGACGATGATCTCTTCGCCATCCAGGCCGTTTCGGCGCTGTTTGAACACCACGGGGCCGGGCGAACTCAGCTTCACGCCAATGGCCAGGCCCAACAAAATGGGCGAGATCAAGACCAGGATGATGCTGGCCAAGACAATGTCAGACACCCGCTTGACCAAGTCGTTGGTGCCAGTGAACGGTGTTTCGCAAATGCCCACCACGGGCACGCCGTTCATGTCTTGCAAACGCCCCTGGATGATGCTGATGCCAAACACATCGGGCACGAAATACAGCGATGCAGTCGTGCCCTGAACCGCCTCCAACAACTCCACAATGCGCGGCTGCGAGCCCAGGGGCAAGGTGATGTAAACCTCGTGAATGCCTTGGGCGTACACGTAGTTGGCCACGTCACGCAGCCCACCCAGGCGCATGCTCACGGCTTCGGGCAGCACACGGCTGTCGGTTCGATCGTCAAAATAGCCAATGAACTCGGTGCTCTGGTCAGGGTTGCCTTGCAAGGCCCGAGCCACTTTGCCACCCAGCGGGCCAGCGCCCACCACGATCGCGCGCCGACGCGCATTGGGTTGCTCGGCCTGGTACTTCAAAATGGCCTTGCCCAGCAAGACGGCGGCCCATTGCAGGACGGGCGTGAGCACCGCCCAGGTCACCATCACGTCAAAGTCGAAAAACAGCAAGCTGTTGGTGGCATAACCGCAAAGCCACAAGATGGCCAGCATCGAGACCCACGAGCTCACGATGTCGATGCCCGCTTCGAGCCGAGACACCAGGAAGCGATTTCGCCCAGGGAATGTCAACGCGAACACCAGAAGGCACAAGGCCATGGAAGCCCGCAGGACAGGCACCCCATAGTGGCCCATGACGACCAACAAGGCCCCCACCGTGATCGCAGGCTCAAGGAAAGCCGCCACAAACGATGTCACCGATTGGGGGGCGTTGAAAAACGTGCGGTTGTAATTTCGATTGTTGAACATGAAAACCAGGGGCCTCACCCCAAGGAATCGTTGGAGCGACTCCATATCTGAATCTGACACCCCACCTGCACAGCAAAACACAGGCCAAGGCTTTGCCCACCCCCCCGGGGCACAGCAATGCTCAAACCATTGTGGCCCAAAAACCGTGACGACTTGGTGATGAGCATGGCCAATCCACCCAGTTCCCGGGGTAGGGACAAGCCCCCACTACAATCTGGCGCATGGCTCTCAACCCTTTTGCTTGGATCGGCCCGCTGGCATTGCCACGGCTGACGTTGTTCCTCAACCACGTGGTTTCCAGTGAACCGGTGGCGGCCTCCAAATTACAGCCGTTTGCTGGGCGCACCATCGACATCCTTTGGGCCTCGTCGTTTGCGCCGTCATGGCCGGGCCTGGCGGGCCGGGTCGCACAGCCAGCGGCCAACCCGTGGCTGCCGCCGCCCCTGCGCCTGGTGATCACGCCCGCTGGCTTGTTTGAAGCCGCCAGCGAGGGTGGCGCCACACCGGGCGTGCCAGGCTTGACATTGACCGTTCAACTGCCTGACCCCTTGTCCTTGATGGCCAAGCTGGTGCGAGGCCAACGCCCTGAGGTCAGCATTGAGGGCGATGCCGCTCTGGCGGAAGCCGCTTCCTGGCTGATGAAGAACCTGCGCTGGGATCTGCAAGATGACCTGGCCCGCTGGCTGGGCAACACGCCCGCAGAGCTGGTTCGCCACCTGGGCAACGGCATCCGTCAAAGCCTGCAACGCTGGCGCCCGTCGTCGGGGGGCGCTGACGCCTCGACCCGCGGCACACGCTGAACGACCGACGCCCGATGCGCGCCCTCTTCCGCCCGGCCTTCATCGGCCTGATCGCCCTGCGCTACGGCCTGGATGGCTTGCTGCTGGACAGCCTGCGCAGCCCTGGCCTGAGCCTGCTGGGGCGCGTCCTGGCCACAGGGCGCAACTTGAAGGCGCCCCGCGGTCAGCGCCTGCGTGAGGCACTGGAGCGACTCGGCCCTATTTTTGTCAAATTCGGCCAAATGTTATCCACCCGGCGCGACCTGCTGCCGCACGACGTGGCGGACGAGTTGGCCAAGCTGCAAGACCGTGTCCCGCCCTTCCCGAGCGACGAGTCGGCCCGCCTGGTGGAGAAAGCGCTGGGCAAGCCCATCAGCGCCGTGTTCAAGCAGTTCGACACCGACCCGATCGCCAGCGCCTCGATCGCCCAGGTGCACTTTGCAGTGTTGCACGATGGCCGAGAAGTGGCTGTGAAAGTGCTGCGCCCCCGCATGCTGGAAGTGATCGACGACGACCTGGCCTTGATGCGCACGCTGGCCGGCTGGGTCGAACGCCTGTGGGCCGACGGCAAACGCCTCAAACCCCGCGAGGTGGTGGCCGAGTTCGACAAATACCTGCACGACGAGCTGGACCTCGTGCGCGAAGCGGCCAACGCGGCCCAATTGCGGCGCAACATGGACGGGCTTGATCTTGTCCTGGTGCCAGAAATGGTGTGGGATCACTGCACTCCGACGGTGATGGTGATGGAGCGCATGAATGGCGTGCCCATCAGCCAAATGCAGCGCCTGCGTGAAGCCGGTGTCGACATCAAAAAACTGGCGCGCGACGGCGTCACCATCTTTTTCACCCAGGTGTTCCGCGATGGTTTTTTCCACGCCGACATGCACCCAGGCAACATCCAGGTCAGCCTGGACCCGCGCAGCTTCGGGCGCTACATCGCCCTGGACTTCGGCATCATCGGCACGCTGACCGAGGTCGACAAAGACTACCTGGCACAAAACTTCATCGCCTTCTTCCACCGTGATTACAAACGTGTGGCCGAGCTGCACATTGAAAGCGGTTGGGTGCCCGCCACCACACGCGCGGACGAACTGGAAGGTGCTGTGCGCACGGTGTGCGAGCCCTTCTTCGACCGGCCGCTGAAAGAGATCTCGCTGGGGCAGGTGCTGATGCGCTTGTTTCAGATCTCACGCCGCTTCAACGTGGAGATCCAGCCGCAACTGGTGTTGTTGCAGAAAACCTTGCTCAACGTCGAGGGCTTGGGGCGCGACCTCGATCCGGACCTGGACCTGTGGAGCTCGGCCAAACCCTTCCTTGAGAAGTGGATGCACGAGCAAATCGGCGTGCGTGGCCTCTTCGCCCGCCTCAAGCGCGAAGCACCCCGCTACGCCAAGCTGCTGCCCGAGTTGCCCCGCCTGATCCACAAAAACCTCGAGCGCGGCGACCAGGACCTGCGCCAAGAGCTGCGCGCCATCTTGCGCGAACAACAGCGCACCAACCGAACCCTCTCAGCCGCCCTGTGGGTGGGACTGGGATTTGCGCTGGGGCTGGGCGCTGCCAAACTGCTGCTGACACTGCACGAACACGGGGTGTGGTGACGCGCCTAACGGGCCATGCAGGCACTACACTGCGGCCCCAATTGCCTGATCTCGCCGCCGGGCCTGTCCGGCGATCGTCATTTCTCGGCCTGTTGTCAAAGGGCTGCCGAACATGAACACCACCCTGCTTGCGTTTGTGATCTTGTACCTGGTCGGCACCATGGCCATCGGGATGTTCGCTGGCACGCGCATCAAGAGCGCCGCCGACTTTGCCATCGCCGGGCGCAGTTTGCCCCTCGCCATGGTGATCACCACCACGTTTGCGACCTGGTTTGGCGCTGAAACCGTGATGGGCATCCCCGCCAAGTTCGTGCAGGGCGGGCTCAATGCCGTGGTGGAAGACCCCTTCGGCGCATCGATGTGCTTGGTGCTGGTCGGGGCGTTCTTCGCGTCGCGCCTGTACAAAATGAACCTGATGACGATTGGCGACTTTTACCGCCAGCGTTACGGTAAGGGCGTCGAGATTTTCTGCTCGGTAGCGATCATCTTGAGCTACCTGGGCTGGGTGGCCGCGCAGATCACGGCGCTGGGTCTGGTGTTTTCGGTGCTGTCGGGTGGGGTGATTGCACCCGCCACCGGCATGTGCATTGGCACCGCCCTGGTGCTGGCCTACGTGATGGTGGGTGGCATGCTGGCCGTGGCCTGGACCGACTTCGTGCAGATGATTGTGCTGGTCGTGGGCCTGTCGCTGATCGCCGTGATGGCCGGCGAGCAAGCGGGCGGTGCGCACAAGGTGCTGGAAATGGCTCACGCAAAAGAGTGGTTCAACGTCCTGCCCGACCGCAGCCTCAATGGCTGGATCTGGTTCCTGGCGGCCGCCATCACCATGATGTTTGGCTCGATCCCGCAGCAAGATGTGTTTCAGCGGGTGATGTCGGCACAAAGCGGCGGTGCGGCGCGCAAGGGCGCCATCATCGGCGGCCTGGGCTACCTGGTGTTCGCGTTCGTGCCCATGTTCATTGCGGCCTCGGCCATGCTGATCATGCCCACGGAGACCGAAGCCCTGCTGGCCAGCGACCCACAGAAGGTCCTGCCCTCACTGATTTTGAACAAGATGCCCCTGGTGGCCCAGATTTTCTTCTTCGGCGCCTTGGTGTCGGCCATCAAATCCACCTCGTCGGCCACGCTGCTGGCCCCCTCGACCAGCTTCGTCGAGAACATCCTGCGCAACATCGTCACCGACATGAACGACCGCCAGGTGTTGCTGGCCATGCGGATCACGCTGCTGGCCTTCACGGCGCTGGTGCTGACCTACGCCATCAAGATGCAAGGCACGGCCATCTACGACCTGGTGTCGGCCGCCTACCAAATCCCCCTGGTGGGCGCCTTTGTGCCACTCACCTTCGGCCTGTACTGGCGCAAAGCCACGACACAGGGCGCGCTGCTGTCCATCGTGCTGGGCATTGGCACCTTGGCGCTGTTCACCTTCCACGCAGGCCTGGCAGAGGCTTTCCCGGGGCAACTGGCTGGTCTGGTGATGGCCTTGGCCGGGATGCTGCTGGGCTCTCTGGCGCCGCAACTGATCGCCAACCGGCATGACGAGCACGTGCACCACGTTGGATGACGCACGCGTTCGTGGGTTTTGAGGGGCTTGGCACGGCCATGAGGCGCTCGCCCACGTAAAATGGCGTTTTACGGGATTGCCCGAGGTTGCCACGATGCCCATTTACGCTTACCGATGCGAGTCCTGCGGCCATGCCAAGGACGTGTTGCAAAAAATGTCCGACCCCGTGCTGAGCACCTGCCCAGCTTGCGGTGCCGAGTCCTTCAAAAAGCAAGTGACCGCTGCGGGCTTTCAGCTCAAGGGTTCGGGCTGGTATGTGACCGACTTCCGCGGAGGCTCTGGCGGTTCTGCGGCACCTGCCACGGCGGCCAGCACGGCGGGCGCCGCTGAAGGTGCAGGTGCAGGTGCGGCAGCGGCCAGCACCGACAGTGCAGCAGCCCCCAGCGCACCTGCCAGCGGCAGCACCAGCTCGTCGTCAGGTGGCGACAGCGGTGCGGCAGGATGCGGTTCGTCTTGCGCCGGCCACTGAACGCGGTCAAGATCTTTGGTTGACCTTCGCCATGCCTGCATGGCCCCGGGCTTTGCCCCACTCACCCCTCCATTGACGTGAAGAAATACATCCTCACAGGCCTGCTGGTCTGGCTGCCCCTGGCGATCACCATCTGGGTGCTCATGAACGTGGTGGGCACGCTGGACGGCGTGTTCGCGACCCTCGTGGGCGCCGCACGTGCGGTCCTGCCTGAGAGCGTGCGGCCCTTCCTGCAGTCGCTGCGCGACATCCCGGGCCTGAGCGTGATCATCGTGGTGGCCGCCCTGTGGCTGACCGGCGTGGCCGTGACCAACATGGCCGGGCAGTGGCTGGTCAACCAGTCCAACCGCGTCTTCTCGAACATCCCCATCGTCAAGAGCATCTACAGCTCGGTCAAGCAGGTGTCTGACACGCTGTTTTCGAGCAGCGGCCAGGCCTTCCGCGAAGCCGTGCTGGTGGAATATCCACGGGCCGGGTCTTACACGATCGCGTTCGTGACGGGTAAACCGTCCGGCGAGGTGGCGCAACACTTGCCCGCCGACATGGTGACCTTGTACGTACCGACCACCCCGAACCCGACGTCGGGCTTCATGCTGATCGTGCCGCGGGCTGACGTGAAGCCTCTGCACATGTCGGTGGACGAGGCTTTGAAGTACATCATTTCGATGGGCGTGGTGGCTCCCCCTGCCTCGGCCAGCGGCGGCGCCACGCCACCGACTTTGCCCGCCAACGGGCCATCGACCCAATCCTGAACGACAATCGAGGGTTTCGAGCCGAGGCTTTGCCCCGGCTGCACGACCTTCCACCCCCGGAGAGAACAACAATGCGCACCACTTACTGTGGTCTGGTCAGCGAAGCGCTGATGGGCCAGACCGTGACGCTGATGGGCTGG
>CANCFV010000067.1 GCA_947377275.1 Burkholderiales bacterium
TCTGCTATTACACTTTGCGCTGTTTCTGATCTGGAAACAGAGTCAAATTCTCGCATTCATTAAGCCTTCTGCTAGGAGCACCTGATGGCCAACAAGACCGTCGCCGACGTGATGAAGTTGGTGAAGGACAACGAAGTCAAATTCGTTGATTTCCGCTTCACTGATACCCGCGGTAAAGAACAGCACGTGACAGTGCCCGTTTCCCACTTTGACGAAGATAAATTCGTCTCGGGCCATGCCTTCGACGGTTCGTCCATCGCTGGCTGGAAGGGCATCGAAGCCTCCGATATGCAGTTGATGCCTGACCCTAATACGGCCAACATCGACCCATTCTTCGAAGAGCCAACCCTGATCCTGACCTGCGACGTCATCGATCCAACCGATGGCAAAGCCTACGAGCGCGATCCTCGCTCGCTGGCCAAGCGCGCTGAAGCCTACTTGAAGGCTTCCGGTTTGGGCGACACCGCTTTCTTCGGTCCCGAACCCGAATTCTTCGTGTTCGACTCGGTCCGTTGGGGCAACGAAAGGTCGGGCAGCTTCTTCAAGATCGAATCTGAAGAAGGCGCTTGGTCGACCTCGAAGGAATACGAGCACGGCAACAGCGGTTACCGCCCCACCGTCAAGGGCGGCTACTTCCCAGTGCCTCCTGTTGACTCGTTCCAAGACATGCGCTCGGAAATGAGCCTGATTCTGGAATCGGTTGGCATCCCTGTCGAAGTGCACCACCACGAAGTGGCGAACGCTGGCCAGATGGAAATCGGCACGCGCTTCAGCACCCTGACCGAACGCGCTGACTGGCTGCAACTGCAGAAGTACGTGATCGTGAACGTGGCCCATGCCTATGGCAAGACCGCCACTTTCATGCCAAAGCCCATCGTTGGTGACAACGGTTCCGGCATGCACGTGCACCAATCGATCTGGAAAGACGGCAAGAACCTGTTCGCAGGCGAAGGCTATGCTGGCCTGAGCGAATTCGCGCTGTACTACATCGGTGGCATCATCAAGCACGCCCGTGCCCTGAACGCCATCACCAATCCTGGTACGAACTCGTACAAGCGTCTGGTGCCTGGCTACGAAGCCCCTGTGAAGTTGGCTTACTCGGCCAAGAACCGCTCGGCCTCGATCCGCATTCCTTACGTTGCGAACCCCAAGGGTCGCCGTATCGAAGCACGTTTCCCCGATCCTTCGGCCAACCCATACCTGGCCTTCTCGGCCTTGATGATGGCTGGTCTGGACGGCGTGGAAAACAAGATCCATCCAGGCGAAGCCGCCACGAAGGACCTGTACCACCTGCCCCCAGAAGAAGACGCACTGATCCCAACCGTGTGCCACAGCTTGGATCAAGCTTTGGAATACTTGGACAAGGACCGCGCCTTCTTGACCAAGGGTGGCGTGTTCACTGATTCCTACATCGACGCTTACATCGAGCTGAAGATGCAAGAAGTGACGCGTTTCCGCATGGCCACGCACCCTGTCGAATTCGACATGTATTACGCTCTGTGATGCCTGTCGGGATGCACAAGCAGGGCCTTCGGGCCTCTTAAAAAGGGCGACGCAAGTCGCCCTTTTTTCATGGATGCTCGCTAGCCGCGCTGTGCTTGTGCTGTTGTTTTGTGAACGCTTGGAGGGCCGTCGGCCGTTTGAAGCTCAGGGCGGTGCTGCGGTGCATGCCCTCTCAAGGCATACTGACTCACCCGGCTGCTGCCCCAAGCCATTTCACGAACCGCACGCTGACCAAGATGTCCTTGTCCATGCATGTTTCACGTCGTTTGATCCTGCCTGTTGCCGTGTGGCTCATGTGGGGGCAGGGCGCCGTCTGGGCGCAAGAAAAGCCGGTCTACAAGTGCCCTGGCAATTTGTACACCGATGCCTTGTCCAGCAAAGAGGCGCATGAGAAGGGTTGCAAAACGCTCGATGGTGCGCCGGTCACGGTGATCCAGTCCATCTTGCCGCGCAACGCGGCTCGGGGTGGGGTAGGTGGCAATGCTGGAGGGGGCTCATCACCCAAGGTGGGTGGCGAAGAGCAAAAGGCCCGAGACGCTGACGCGCGTCGCATCCTGGAGGCCGAACTGCGCAAAGAGGAGGAGGCCTTGTCTGGCCTTCAAAAAGAATTCAACGGTGGCCAGCCCGAGCGGCGTGGCGACGAGCGCAATTACCAGAAGTACCTCGACCGCACGGCTGACTTGAAGTCAGCCTTGACGCGCAAGGAGGCCGATGTCGCGGCCTTGCGCCGAGAGTTGGGCAAGCTGGGCAGCGCAGGGAAGTGAAGGTTTGAGCATGGCCAAAGCAAGGCAGTCTTCAGCCACGGTGGCTGTGGCAAGTGAAGAGTCGGTGCGCTCGCACGGCGGGGCCTGGCGTTTGCCGCCGCACCTCGACACCCTGGACTACCTGGCGACCATGGTGTCGGTGGTGGCGCCCGACGGACAGTGCTTGTTCGCCAATGCCGCGTTCGAGGAGGTGCTGGGGCTGTCGCGCCGCAGTGTGCTGCACGACTCTATTTTTGACTGGTTCATTGAGCCCATCTTGCTCAAGGACATCGTCGCGGCTGTCGCGCGCAACGAGTACGCCACCAGCCGCCTGCAGGCCGAGCTCAAGCGCCACCCCCATGTGTTTGGCGAGCCACTGCCTGTGCAGGTCATCGTCACCCGCCTCGATTTTGAAGATCTGGTCTTGATCGAGTTGGTCGAGATTGAGCAGCAAACCCGGCAGGAGCGCGAAGAGCGTGCGCTGGATCAGGCCCAGGCGAACAAAGAGCTGATCCGCAACCTGGCCCACGAAATCAAGAACCCACTGGGTGGCATCCGAGGCTCAGCACAGTTGCTGCAGATGGAGCTGCCCAACAAGTCCTTGACCGAATACACCCAGGTCATCATCCACGAGGCCGATCGGCTGCAGGCCTTGGTCGACCGCTTGCTGGCGCCGCACAAGCGCCCGCACTTGGTGGCCGACGTCAACATCCACGAGGTCTGCGAGCGTGTTCGCTCTCTGGTGCTGGCCGAGTTCCCCAAGGGCTTGACGGTTTGGCGTGACTACGACACCTCCTTGCCTGAGTTCCGTGGCGATCGCGAGCAGCTGATCCAGGCCGTGCTGAACATCGTTCACAACGCCGCGCAAGCTTTGGCCGATGGCATCGCCGCAGGTGAGGCCATCATCACCTTGCGCACGCGTGTCGTCCGTCAGCTGACGATCAATCGGCAGTTGCACCGCCTGGCACTGGTCTTGCATATTGAGGACAACGGCCCGGGGATTCCGGAGACCATTCGCGATCGGATTTTCTTCCCGCTGGTGTCGGGACGCGAAGGGGGCTCTGGCCTGGGTCTGACATTGGCACAGACTTTCGTTCAACAGCACCAAGGCACCATCGAATGCGAGAGCGAGCCCGGCCGCACGGTTTTCAAGATCTTGATACCGCTGCCTTGACCTGGGCAGGCTCTGGGCTTCGCGTGGATGCCCTTCACCTTAGGCCAGCATGAAACCCATCTGGATCGTTGACGACGACCAATCCATCCGCTTTGTGCTTGAAAAAGCACTGGCACGCGAAGACCTCCCGGTTCGCGTCTTCACCAACCCACGAGACGTGCTGGCAGCGTTGGAGGACGACGAGCCCCAAGTGCTGGTCTCTGACATCCGCATGCCCGGTGGTTCTGGCATTGATTTGCTGAGCAAGGTCAAGGCGCGTTTGCCGGGCCTGCCCGTCATCATCATGACGGCGTTTTCTGACCTGGACAGCGCCGTGTCGGCCTTCCAGAGCGGCGCTTTCGAGTACCTCCCCAAGCCCTTCGATTTGCCCAAGGCGGTTGAGCTGATTCGCCGCGCGGTGGACGAGAGCCTGCGCGAAGAGGTGATCGACGAGCGTGTGACGCAGATGCCTGAGATGCTGGGGCAGGCCCCAGCCATGCAGGACGTGTTTCGCGCGATTGGCCGTTTGAGTCAAAGCAATGTCACGGTGATGATCACCGGTGAGTCGGGCTCGGGCAAAGAGCTGGTGGCGCGCGCGCTGCACAAGCACAGCCCACGTGGCAATGGCCCCTTTGTGGCCATCAACACGGCAGCCATCCCCAAAGACCTGTTGGAATCAGAGCTGTTTGGCCATGAGCGCGGTGCCTTCACTGGCGCGCAAACCATGCGCCGTGGGCGTTTCGAGCAGGCCGATGGCGGCACCTTGTTCCTCGATGAAATCGGAGACATGCCCTTCGATTTGCAAACTCGCTTGCTGCGCGTGCTCAGCGATGGGCAGTTCTACCGCGTCGGTGGTCACCATCCGCTCAAAAGCAATGTGCGCGTGATCGCGGCCACCCACCAGAACCTCGAAGACCGGGTTCGCCAGGGTGTGTTCCGCGAGGACTTGTTTCACCGCCTCAACGTGATCCGCCTGCGTTTGCCCGCTTTGCGTGAGCGTCGCGAAGACATCTCCACCCTCGCGCGCTTTTTCTTGCAAAAGAGCGCCAAGGACCTGGGGGTGGAGTCCAAGCGCATTTCTGATGCGGCCCTGGTTCGCCTGTCGGCATTCGATTTTCCGGGCAATGTGCGCCAGCTTGAAAACATCTGCCACTGGCTGACTGTGATGGCGCCAGCCCAGGT
Organism: Burkholderiales bacterium; assembly: GCA_947377275.1. Taxonomy (GTDB): domain Bacteria; phylum Pseudomonadota; class Gammaproteobacteria; order Burkholderiales; family Burkholderiaceae_C; genus Aquabacterium. The sequence continues at coordinate 4,582 of CANCFV010000067.1, forward strand.
GATCGAGTTCAAAGACTTGCCACCAGAGCTGCTGGAGCAGCGCGCTGTGGTGCCCCAATTGCACCCCGAGCCTGTGGCTGCGCCGGCGCAGGCGTTCGGTGCGCCTGCCACAGAGACACCGTCTGCGCCTTTCGCGTCGCCCGAGCCTGCGCGGGCTTGGGCCGAACCGTCGCCCGCAGCTGTTTCCGCACCCGCGGCCCATGCAGAGTCCACCTGGGTGGGTGCAGCCGTTGACCCGCTCGCTTCAGGCGGCGGCAACGTGGCCGTGTCGCCAACGGGCGTGGCCGCATGGTTGTCTGGCCTGGAGCGTGATGCCAGGGCCCGCCTGGAAGCCGGGCAGACCGATGTGTGGGATGTGCTGACGCGCCAGTTCGAGGCCAGCCTGATCCACACCGCCTTGGAGCTGACCCGAGGTCGGCGCATCGAAGCAGCTCAAAAGCTGGGCATTGGTCGCAACACGATCACCCGCAAGATCCAGGAGCTGGGCATCGACGATTGAGCAACACACCAGCAACATCACTGCGCTACAGTTTGGGCTGTTTCTTACGGCCAATGAGGCTCATGATGTCGACAAAAAACGTGTTGATCAAATCGACCGCCAGCGCGGTCCTGGGTGTATCTGCCTTGTTGCTGGGTGCGTGCTCGACCACCAGCCCTGATGTGATCAAGCCGGGCGATGCCCAGCGCATGTCTCAGGTGGCCGATGCTGTGGTGCTGAACGTGCGCCCAGTGGTGGTTGAAGGCAGCCAGAGCGGCGCCGGCGGTGCCACGGGCGCCGTGATCGGCGGCGTGGCGGGCGTGGGCTCGACGTCCAACAGCCGCGGCGGTGTGATCGCTGGTGTGGTCGGTGCCGTGGTCGGTGGCGTGGTGGGCAATGCGGTGGAGCGCTTCGGCACCCGCGAGGACGCCATCGAAATCCTCTTGCAGTTGTCCACTGGCGAGCGCCGTGCCATCGTGCAGGCCAAGGGCAATGAAACGCTCAACCCGGGTGACGCCGTCATCCTGGTCACCACCGGCGGCAAGACGCGCGTGATGTTGGCCCCGAAAATCAGGCCAGCTGGCGGCCGTTGAGGTGCCCACCAAGGGCGCTGACGCGCTTGTGAAGCAGCGGTAAAGTCCGCTGTCGCAAGCGCCTCCTCGGGAACCTTTTGGCACAGGCCTACACTCAGAAGCTCAGCCCCTGTTGGGGTGCTTTTGAATGTCAGGTTGATGCCCATGCTTGCTTCGCCGCGTCGTTTCTCGTCCGCTTTTGCCCATGGCGCCTTGCCGTGGCGCCCAACCGCCCTCGCGGTGTTGTTGGTGTGTGCTTCAGCCGCATCGGTGTGGGTGGCGCCGCCGGCGATGGCCGCGGGCGCCCTCAAGAATGTGCCGGCTGACGCGGCGTCGGCGAAACGCGGCGCAGTTGCTGCCAATTTGGTGGCCACCGGCGAGGTGGAGGGCATCTCGTCTTACCGCTTGCCCAATGGCTTGCAGGTCTTGCTGATGCCTGACGATGCCAAGCCCACCACCACGGTCAACATGACTTACCGGGTGGGATCTCGCCACGAGAACTATGGCGAAACAGGCATGGCGCACCTGCTGGAGCACCTGCTGTTCAAGGGCTCGCCTCGCCACCCTCAGGTGTGGGCCGAGTTCAACAAGCGTGGCCTCAGTGCCAATGGCAGCACTTGGTACGACCGCACCAACTACTTCGCCAGCTTTGCTGCCAATGACGACAACCTGCAGTGGTACCTGCAGTGGCAGGCCGATGCCATGGTCAACAGCTTCATCGCGCGTCGAGACCTCGACAGCGAGATGACGGTGGTTCGCAACGAAATGGAGCGGGGTGAAAACGACCCAGGCCGTGTCTTGCTGGAAAAGACCGTGGCCACCATGTACCAGTGGCACAACTACGGCAAGGCCACCATCGGCGCCCGCACCGACGTGGAGGGCGTTGACATCGCTCGCTTGCAGGCGTTTTACAAGCGCTACTACCAGCCCGATAACGCCACCCTGATCGTGTCAGGCAAGTTCGATCGCGCCAAGGTGCTGGCTTGGGTCCAGCAAGCGTTTGCACCGATCCCCAAGCCAGAGCGCGTGCTGGCACCTGAGTACACCCTGGATGCCGTGCAGGACGGTGAGCGATCGGTCACCTTGCGGCGTGTGGGTGGCGTGCCTTTGCTGTATGCGGGCTACCACGTGCCGCCCGGTGCGCACCCTGACTACGCGGCGGTCGAGTTGCTGTCCATCATTTTGGGTGACACACCCTCAGGCCGTTTGCACAAAGCGTTGACCGAGCGCCAGTTGGCGGCCGGTGTGTTCAGCTTCTCGCAGGCCTTGGCCGATCCCGGGTTCATCGTGCTGGGGGCCCAGTTGTCGGCCGACCAGAACCTGAACGCTTCGTCGCAAGCCATGTTGGCCGCAGCCGAGTCCATTGGGTCTGAGCCCATCACTCAAGCTGAATTGGACCGCGCCAAGTCGAAATGGCTCAACGGCTGGGAGCAAGGTTTTGCCGACGCGCAGCATGTGGGTGTGGCCTTGTCTGAGGCCGTGGCGCAAGGAGATTGGCGTTTGTTTTTCTTGGGACGCGACCGCATCAAGGCCATCGGCCTGGCCGATGTGCAGCGTGTGGCGCAGCAGGTGTTCGTGGCCTCCAATCGCACGCTGGGCGAATATGTGCCCACCGCTGCGCCAGTGCGAGCGACACCGCCTGCGCGGGTCGATGTGGTCAACATGCTCAAGGACTTCAAGCCCCAGCCAGCCAAGGCCGTGGCCGAGGCTTTTGATGCCAGCCCGGCCAACATCGATGCGCGCACCCAGCGTTTGGTCCTTCCGTCGGGCATGAAGGTGGCGTTGCTTCCCAAGTCCAGCCGCGGTGGTGCGGTCAAAGCCAACCTCACGCTGCGCTACGGCGACGTTTCGTCTTTGGCGGGATGGGGTGTGGTGCCCGAAGCGCTTGCAGCACTGTTGGACAAGGGCACACGCAGTTTGACGCGCCAGCAACTGCAAGACCGCCTGGACGCCCTTCAGGCCGAGGTGGGGGTGTCAGCGGGCGACGGGCAGTTGCATGTTGGTATCTCCACGACCAAAGCCCATTTGCCTGACGTCATTGCGCTTGTGGGGCAAATGCTCAAAGAGCCCTTGCTGCCTGCCGATGGCTTGGAGGAGGTGCGACGACAGGCTTTGGCCAGCATCGACGAGCAAAGCAAAGAACCCGAGGCCTTGTTGCAGGAGGCTTTGGCCAGGCACGGAAATCCATACCCTAAGGGTGATGTGCGTTATGCCGCCACGTTTGCCGAAACCAAGGCCGACTGGGCTGAGGTTTCACTGGCCCGCGTGCGTGCCTTTCAGGAGGCATTTTTCACGGCCAATCACGCGCAATTTGCAGCCGTGGGTGATTTGGATGCCTCCGCCGTGACGCAGGCGTTGATGGCCGCGTTTGGCCATTGGACGGCAACGCAGTCTTATGCGCAGGTCCCGCATCCGTGGTTGGCGCCGCAGCCCACACGCTTGCAATTGAGCACGCCTGACAAACAAAATGCCTCTTTGTCAGTGGCTTTACCTGTGCCCGTCAGCGACCGTGATGCAGATTACCCGGCCTTGATGATGGCCAACCATTTGTTGGGCGGCGGTGGAGATTCGCGTTTGTGGAACCGCATCCGTGAAAAAGACGGTCTGAGCTACAGCGTGTACAGCAGCGTGCAGTGGAGCAGCGAAGAAGCCAACTCCACTTGGGTGAGCCAGGCGATTTTCGCCCCACAAAACCTGAGTAAAGTCGAATCGGCGTTTCGTGAGGAAATTGCCAACGCCTTGGCCAAGGGTTTCACCGAGGCTGAATTGGCTTCAGGCCGCAAGAGTTTGCTCAATTTCCGCCGTTTGGGTCGTGCGCAAGATGCGCGATTGGCCGCTGGGTGGGCCAGCAATTTGTACCTTGAACGCACATTCGCCGTTTCGGCCAAGGTTGACGATGCTTTGTCCAAGCTGACCGTGGCTCAGGTCAACGAGGCCTTGCGCAAGTACATCCGGCCCGATCAATTCGTGGTCGGGGTTGCGGGCGACTTCAAATGAGCTTGTCGTGCGGGCCTCGCCTTGGGGCCCGCACATGAAAAAAGCCGGTGCACAGGCACCGGCTTTTCACGCTGGGTTCAATTTGAACTTCAGATTGTGAAATCTTCCAGTTTCTTGCCTGCGTTGACAGCGGCTTGGATCCACTTGGGTTGCAGGCCACGGCCAGTCCAGGTTTCGCCGGTGTCGTTGTTGCGGTATTTTGGGGCCACTTTGCGGCCAGCGCCATTGCCTGCGCTTGGTGCCTTGCCAGCCTTGAGGCCCAGGTCAGCCACGCTCAGGCCGTGCTCGGCCAGCAGCGACTTGATCTGGGCGATCACGCCAGCGCGCTCGGCGCGGCGGGCTTCCTGCAGTTGCTTTTCCAGTTCGGCGGCTTGCTTTTCAAGGGAAGCCTTTTGGGCGAGAAGGTCTTGGTAGTTGCTCATGGTGTGTCCTTTGGGCCCTGGATCAGGGCGTTGAATACTTATGTGTGCGCTGCAGCCCACAAGGGTGTGCAGCCTTTGGGCTGCTTGATATCGGCGGCGTGGTGGGATTCTAAACTCATTTGAATTTTCTCTGCAAATGAGAATGTGCATTCTGTCTTGTCAAAACCGTCACCTTGTCGTGCGTTCGCCATCGCCTCGGGCGTGATCTGTATCAAGGTGTCGCGTTTTGCTTGCTGGATTCTTGAGATACCGCATCGCCCAGTTGAACCACCGCCATCGCATAGTAGCTGGATTGGTTGTAGCGCGTGATGGCGTAGAAATTGTCCGTTCCTGCCACGTAGCTGGGGTTATTTCGCCCATTTTGCACCTCCACCAAGGCCAGCTTGCCGGGGTGATTCGTGCCGGCGTCGCTCAATTGGGCGCCCAGCGCGGACATGTCTTGCGCTGAGAAGGTGGGCAAGATATCGGGCGCCAGCAATTTGCCCAAGTTGGTCATGTCTTTGGGGGGCGTCACCCCGTAGTAGGCCGGCCATTCGCGCTGCCATCCATGCACTGCGAGGTAGTTCGCCACGCTGCCGATGGCATCGGCTTGGCTGTTGCTCAAATCAATGCGTCCGTCGCCATCAAAGTCAACGGCAAACCGGCGGATGGAGCTGGGCATGAACTGTGGCAAGCCGATCGCACCGGCATAAGAGCCCAAGGTGTTTTCGGGGGCCAGGCCTTGCTCTTGACTCAGCTTGAGAAACTGGCCGAGCTCGGCTTTGAAAAAGGCGCTCCGGTCGCTGCGCCCTTTGGGGAAATCCAGGCTCAGTGTGGTCAACACGTCGAGCACCCGGAAGTTGCCCATCTGGCGGCCGTAAATGGTTTCGACGCCCAACACGCCCGCGATGATGCTGGCTGGCACGCCATATTGGTCTTGCGCTTTGCGCAGCAAGGCTTCGTTCGCGCGCCAAAAGGTCACACCGGCTTTGACGCGAATGGGTTCGACGAATCGGCTGCGGTACAAGGCCCAGTTTTTCGCGGTGCCCGCTGGTGCCGGCATCATCAATTTGGCCGCGCTCTCTTTGAACCGGGCTTTTGATATGGCAGACCATGTCCATGCGGGGTCGAGTTGCCACGCCACGGCCAGCTCTTGTGCCAGGCGTTTGGCATCGTCACGGTGGGCGTAGCCGTTGGCGTCTGGGTTGGCTGCCAATGTGGCCGTGCTGGGCTGGGCTGGCTCTGGCACCGCCAGGGTTTGAGGCGCTGGCTCAGCCGGCTGGTTGCCCATGGCTTGGCTCTGAGTTGGGGGGCTCGTGTGAGGGGGCTTGCTTGGTGTCGTGGGGCTGGCGCAGCCCGTGATGAACAGTGCAGCGCTCAGCGCGGTCAAGGTGGCGCCGTGGAAGCGGGGGCGTGGCGTGGGCAGGGCGAACATGTTGGGTGTGCGATGAGATTCGCGTCAGTTTGCCTGATCTCGGCTGTGGTCAGGATGACGTGAGCTCGCTTGCAGCACTGTGGCGAGGTGGCTTTGCGATCAAGCCCTGCGCGGGCGTGCAGGCTGACGCTGACGCCATTGCTGGGCGAGCCGGCCCAGCGCGTTGACCAGGGCAGCTGTGCTGCTGGTGGATGGGGCGCGTGGCGCGTAGCGCTGAGCATCCAGGTCTCTCAAGGACTGGGTGATGGCTGCGGCCAACGACGGGTTCTCGGCTTGGCGGCTCTGGCGTTCAATGGCGGTGGCCCAGGCCAGGGCGGGAGCTGGGGCCGGGCAGTCCGCTGGCGGATGAAAGCCAGCCGATACCAGCGCCTTGTGCACGCGCATGAGTGGACGCTGCCAAGGTCTTGCCAGGCGCTTGGGGCGTGTCAGCCAGAGCCAAACGAGTCCTCCGAGGCTGAACACCGACAGCGCGCCTGCGCACAGGCGCAGCAGGTCAGGCCAATCTGGCGAGGCCATGCCCAGGTCTCGCAGCAAGTTGGCTTGCTGTTTGCGCGAGTACTCCAGCACCCAGGTGTTCCATCGGTGGTTGCCCGCTTCGATGTAGTCACGCAAGGTGACCCATCGGGTGGGGTCCAGCTCTGACAGCGCCCCGGGCAGCGCGCTGGGGCGCCGCAATGCGGGGCGTGTGCGGTCGATGCGATCGGGCGCCACTGCGGCGGTGGGGTCCACGCGCACCCAGCCCTGTCCGCTTTGCCAGACTTCTGCCCAGGCGTGGGCGTCGCTGTTGCGCACGACACGCATGCCGTCGACAGGGTTCAGTTCGGCGCCTTGGTACCCCGTGATGACCCGGCTCGGCACGTTCATGGCGCGCATGACGACGACGAAGGCGGTCGCGAAGTGCTCGCAAAAGCCTCTGCGGCTGTCCATCCAGAAGTGGTCGATCAGGTGGGGATCGGGCTGACCATTGGGCAGAACCGGGTCTTCTCCGGGGGCCAGGGTGTAGCTGAAGCCGCTTTGACGGATGTGCTGCAACACCACGTTGGTCAGGGTGAGTGCATCTGCGTTCGCCAGGCCTGGGCGCTGCAAGGTCCTTAGGGACCAACTCAGCGTGCGGGGGTTGAAGCCCGTGGGCAACTCGGTCCAAGCTTGGAGCGCCTGTGGCGGCAGGTGGCTGCCGTGACGCAGCCGCTCCACTGCAGTGGCATTGAACTGGCTGCGCTCAAGCAAGGGGCGCGCAGCGACCCAGTCCATGCCCAGGCGTCGCAAGGTGGGCTCGTTGGCGGGGGGCGCTGCGCTGGCGTTCACGGTGCCGTCCAGCAGGGGCACATTGTTCAGGCGGCTTGGCTCGACTGTGATCTGGTATTCGAAGCCTTTGGTTGTGGCTGAGGTGGGCGCATCGGGCACATCGGCTTCATGCCGCCTTGCAAAAGCGCGCCAGGACTTGCCGTCAAATTGCTCCAGCACAGGGCCGCGGAAGTAGAGCTGGCTGGCCGGCGGCACCGCTTGCGCAAACCTCAAGCGCATGGCGATGGTGTCATCCTGTGCCAGTTCGGCCACGCTGCCCAGCGAGAGGTGGTCTGACAAGCCGGTGCGCTTGCCCGCGTCGGTTGGCACGCTCCACAGCGGCCCCATGCGCGGGAACAGCAGGTAGAGCGCGAGCATCAAGGGCAGCCCCATCAGCAGGGCTTGCCCCGCTGTTTTCATGGCCGAGCCGATCGAGGGCCGGCCCAGCGGCCTTTGCGCCAGCACCAGCGAGGTCAGCAGGCCGAGCAAGACCAGCATCATCAAGAAAGCGACCGGGAGGCTCTGCGAAAACAGGAATTGCGTCAGGATCAGGAAGAAGCCCAACGAAGTGATGACAAAGGCGTCGCGGCGCGCGCGAAGCTCCAGCGTCTTGAGCCCAGCGAGCAAGGTCACCAGCGTGACGCCTGCCTCGCGACCAAACACCGATTGGTGGCTCACCGCCGTCATGCCGATGCCAGCCAGCATGGCCACCACCAGCACCCACCGTGGGGGCAGGGCGGCATCACGCCAGGCCAGCCACCCACGCCAGACGATGGCCGTGCCCGTGCCCAGCGCGCACCACAGGGGGAGTCGGCCCAGGTGCGGGGCGATGCTCAGGCTCAGGACCGCCAACAGCCACAGCACGTCGCGGCCTTCGCGGCTCAATGCGCTGGTGTGGCGGCCCCTCATGGCTCGCGTCTTTCCGTGGCTGAAGACTCGGTTGGCGTTCGCCACAGGGCCAGCGCGTCCAAGCAACGCCTCAGGTGGGCCGCGCCCGCGTCACATGGCGACTCTGAGCCTGGCAGACACAAACCGTAGCGCGGCCCGCCAGCGACAGCGTCTTGCTCAGCTGCCAACAGCCAGGAGGCGAGGCGGCTGAGCCGCGCTTCGTGGCTGAGCGTGGCCATGCCTGGGCTTCTTTCAAAGTCTAGCCACCGGTCGGGTGAGCGGCCCCCGCTGGGCTCACGGGTCACCAAGCCCGTGCCCGATGCCAGCGCGTGGGTCGATTTTTTCCAGGCGATCCAGCGCACCGGGTCGCCTCGGCGGTAGTCTCGCAAGCCGTCGGGCACTTCTGCTCGGCTGGCACTGGGGAGCGCCGCCTCTAGCGGGGTCTCGCTGGTCAGATCGGGTAAGGGTGGCACCAAAGCCTCGGGCGCCGGCCAGATCAACACCGTCGTTTGGGGGCGCCAATAGGCCCACGCCCTGAGCAGCCCCAGCGGATAGCGTGTTTCGATGGTGATGCGGGGCAGGGTCAACCAACCTCGCCTCTGGGTGCTGACATCCAGTTCCATCGACGCGTCACTGCCGGGCAGCAGTTCCATGCTTTGCGGACACCCGGGGCCCGTCATCGTGTCTGCTGGCGCTTTGGGCCCGGCCGTGATCCACAAACCGAATCGCCCGCGCTTTTGATGCTGGTTGCTCAGCACAATGCCCACCCTGAGCACCTGCCCCGCATGCACGCTTCGGGTGCTCAACAGGCGCAGGCTGACGCCTTGTAAATTGCCGTGGGTGAGGTAAACCGCTGACAAGGCCGTGCTGCCCAAGAAGAAGCTCAGGGCGTAACCCAGGTTCACCTGCTCATTGATCGAGGCCAGCAGCAGCACCAAAAATACCCCAGCGAACCCCCAGCCTGCTCTGGATGGCAGGATGTAGAGGTTGCGTTGCGTGAGCGTGATCTGGTCATTCCGGGGCGAGCGAGATGCCCACCAAGCGTCCCAGCGCTGGCGCAGCCAATGGGGGGCTTGCTCGGCGCTGCCGCTCATGGCACCGGGGTGGACTCCAGCAGCACCCGCGCTTGTGCTGCGGCACTGCGACCAGACTGGGGCAGGGGCTGAAGTCGGTGCGCCACGGCTGGCACCCACAGCACCTGCAGGTCTTCAGGTGAGACATGGTTGCGCCCGCTCACCAAAGCCCGCGCCTTGGCGAGTTTCAGCAGAGACAGCCCGGCGCGAGGGCTCAGCCCCAGCGCGAACCAGCGCCCATCCCGGGTGGCCGTCACCAGCGCTTGCAAGTAGTCCAGCAGGCTCTCGGCCACATGAACCCGGTCCACCCGGACTTGCCATTCATGCCATTGGGGCGGCGTCATCACCGCGGGCAAGTGCTGCATGGCCTCGCGTTTGTCTTGACCTGTCATCAAGGCCCGCTCTGCCGCGGGCTCGGGGTAGCCCAGCGACAAACGCATTGCAAATCGGTCAAGCTGCGACTCCGGCAAGGGGTGGGTGCCCAACTGGTCAGAGGGGTTTTGCGTGGCGATCACGAAAAATGGCGAGGGCAGGGCACGCGTGGCGCCTTCGACCGACACCTGTCGCTCTTCCATCGCTTCCAGCAGCGCGCTCTGGGTGCGCGGGCCCGCCCGGTTGATCTCATCGGCCAGCAGCACTTGGGCGAACACCGGCCCGGGGTGGAACACAAAGCCTTCTTTTTGCCGCTCGTAGACGCTCACGCCGATCAGGTCAGATGGCAGCAGGTCAGAGGTGAACTGCACCCGGGAAAAGCGCAGCCCCAAGGACCGAGCCAAAGCCTGTGACAAGGTGGTTTTACCCACGCCCGGCACGTCTTCGATCAGCAGATGCCCGCCTGCCAACAGGCAAATCACGCTGAGCGTGACCTGCTCCCGCTTGCCCACAATGATCGTGCTAACCTGATCTATGAGGCCTGTGATCTGAGACAGCTTGCCTGACGAGGCGCTGCCATCAAGCGCTGCATGGTTGGGTTCTGTGCGGAGCATGGCATCACCTTACCCCAAAGCCCATTGGCTTGCAGACCAAAGCTGACACATGGCAACCGGCTATTTTTCTCACCCTGATTGCCTGGCACACGACATGGGCCGGGGGCACCCTGAGTGCGCCCAGCGCATCACCGCCATCGAAGACCAACTGCGCGCGGTGGGCCTTGACTCGCTCATGTTGCCGGGCGACGTGCCCCTGGCTTCCAACAGCGACTTGGCACTGGCGCACGACACCACCTACGTGCTGATGCTGGACGACTTCCTCCAGCAGCTAGAGACCACGGGCGAAACCCGCGCACTTGACCCCGACACGTGGGCGTGCCCAGGCACCCGATCCGCCGCCTGGCGAGCCGCTGGCGCTGCCATCGCAGCCACCGACGCCGTGATCGACGGACGGATGGACAACGCTTTTTGCGCCGTTCGCCCGCCAGGTCACCATGCCTTGCACAACCAGACGATGGGCTTTTGCTTCTTCAACAACGTCGCCGTGGCCGCCCGCCATGCGCTGGATGTTCGAGGCTTGGAGCGAGTGGCTGTGGTCGATTTCGACGTGCACCACGGCAATGGCACCGAAGACATCCTCGCCAACGACGACCGCGTCCTCATGGTCGGCCTGTTCCAGCACCCGTTTTACCCGTACACCGGCGCCGAGAGCAAAGCCGGCAACATGGTCAACATCCCCATCCCGGCCCGCAGCAATGGCAGCGTGGTGCGCGACGTGGTCGAAAGCTACTGGCTGTACCGACTGGAGCACTTCAAGCCCCAAATGATTTTCATCTCGGCCGGCTTTGACGCCCACCGTGAAGACGACCTGGGTGGACTGGGGCTGGTCGAGGCCGATTACGCCTGGATCACCGCGAAAATCATGGAAGTGGCCCACAAGCACGCGCAGGGGCGCATCGTCTCCTGCCTGGAGGGCGGATACAACCTCAGCGCCCTGGCCCGAAGCGTGGCCGCCCACGTGCGCACCCTGATCGAAAATTGAGATGACCTTGGCTTCTACGAGCACCTTGCACGCCACCCACCCCCTGACCGCCGCCGAACTGGCCCAACTCTGGCAGCAACTCCAGCAACCCGGCGCCCTGACCGAAGGGCTGGTGCTGATCGCGTGCCTGGGCTTGGCATGGCTGCTGGCGCGCTTGTGGCGCGGCCAACCGGCCCCGGGCGACTTGCCCTCTATCTGGTTTGGTCAGCGCATCTGGGACGGCGTGCTGTTCCCTTTGCTGGCCCTGGTGCTGGCCCTGGCCATGCGCCGCGCCCTCATCGCCGAGGTGCCTTCTGCGGTGTTCCGCTTGGCGGTGCCCGTGCTGATGTCGCTGGCGCTGATCCGCTTGACGGTCAAGGTGCTCGGCGCGGCCTTCCCTCACTCGCGAACGGTCAGGGTGGTCGAACGCACGGTGTCCTGGCTGGTCTGGCTGGGCACGGTCTTGTGGGTCACGGGCGTCATGCCCCTGATCCTCGATGAACTCGACGACATCACCTGGCACATCGGGGCAGCCCAAGTCAGCTTGCGCAACCTCATCGAAGGCACCCTCAGCGCGGTGCTGGTGATGATCCTGTCGCTGTCGATTTCGTCCGCCATCGAAGTCCGGCTGCTCAAAGGCGCCACCGACAACCTCTCGCTGCGCAAAATCGCGGCCAATGCCATCCGGGCCTTGTTGCTGACGCTGGGTTTTGTCATGGCGATGTCGGCTGTCGGCATCGACCTCACCGCGCTGTCCGTGCTGGGCGGCGCCGTGGGCGTGGGGCTGGGCTTTGGCTTGCAAAAGCTCGCGGCCAACTACGTCAGTGGCTTTGTGATCCTGGCCGAGCGCAGCCTGCGCATTGGCGATCTGGTCAAAGTCGACAACTTCGAGGGCCGCATCACCGACATCAACACCCGCTACACCGTGCTGCGCTCGGCCAGCGGACGCGAGTCCATCGTGCCCAACGAGTTGCTCATCACCCAGCGCGTCGAAAACGCCTCACTGGCCGACAGCAAGCTCATGCTGACCACGGTCGTGCAGGTGGCCTACGGCACCGATTTGCCCTGGCTGATCCCCCAGTTGACCCAAACCATGGTCGACGTGTCCCGCGTGGTCACCGACCCTGTGCCAGCCGCCAGCCTGAGCAACTTTGCCGCCGACGGCCTCGAACTCACCCTGACTTACTGGATTGCCGACCCTGAAAACGGTCAGATGGCGGCTCGCTCAGAGGTCAACCTCGCGATCTTGGCCAAGCTCAACGCCCTCGGGGTCGAAATTCCCTACCCACAGCGTGTGCTGCGGTCGCCCGGGCCTGCATAAGGTATCCTCCGCGGCACGATGAGTTATCCCTTTCCCTTGATCGCGCGGGAGAACTGGCACCTGCTGGCGCTGGTGGCCTGCGCCGAATGGCTGGTTTTCGCCACCCTCAGCCCCTTGGCTGCGGCAATCGCCAGCGTGGCTGGCTTGTTTGCCTTGGCGCTGGTGTTCCGTGACCCACCCCGTGCCGTGCCAACCCAGTCTGGCGCCGTGCTCTGCCCCGCAGACGGGCGTGTGGTGCGCATCGAAAAGGCGCGCGACCCCTACGCCAACCGAGATGCCCTGCGCATCAGCGTCTTCATGAGCCTGTTCAACGCGCACGCCAACCGGGCCAGCGTCGATGGCGTCATCCGTCACGTTGACTACGTGCCGGGCCAGTTGGTCTCGACCGACCTGAATGCTGCTTCCCCCCACACCGAGCGCAATGCCGTGGTCATCGAGTCCAACGGACAATTGATCACGCTGGTGCAGGTGGCCGGGCTGATGGCGCGCCGCATCCTGTGTTTTGTCAAACCCGGAGACACCCTCACGCGTGGCCAACGGTATGGGCTGATCCGTTTTGGTTCTCGGGTGGACATTTACCTGCCGCCCCATGCGGTGCCCAAAGTGGCACCAGGCGACAAGGTCTCGGCCACCACCACCATTTTGGCCACGCTGAGCAAGGCATGAGCACATTGAACACCCCCGACAAAACCGACCCCGCGCTGGACGACGCCAACGACGCGCCGGCGCGCCCTCGTCGCAAGGGCATTTACATCCTGCCCAACCTGTTCACGCTGGCAGCGCTGTTCGGTGGCTTTTACGCCATCGTGATGGCAATGAACGGACGCTTTGAACAGGCGGCCATCGGCATCTTCTGCGCCATGGTCCTGGACAGCCTGGATGGTCGCGTTGCGCGCATGACCAACACGCAAAGCGCATTTGGCGAGCAAATGGACAGTCTGTCAGACATGGTGTCCTTTGGCGCTGCGCCGGCCTTGATCGTCTACGAGTGGGCCCTCAAAGACATGGGCAAGCTGGGCTGGATCGCCGCTTTCGTGTATTGCTCGGGCGCTGCGCTGCGCCTGGCACGCTTCAACACCAACATCGGCGTGGTCGACAAGCGCTTCTTCCAGGGCTTGCCCAGCCCAGCTGGCGCTGCCTTGGTCATGGGTTTGATCTGGGTCGTCACCGACCTGGGCGAGACCGCGCAAAGCCTGCCTGGCATGGTGTGGCTGGCCTGCGGCTTCACCCTGTATGCCGGCCTGACCATGGTCACCAACGTGCCGTTTTACAGCTTCAAAGAGGTGAACTTCCGCCGCACGGTGCCCTTCATCGCCATCGTGGCCATTGCCCTGGGCATGGCGGTGATCACCATCCATCCGCCCATCGTCTTGTTCGGCATTTTTGTGTTCTACGGTGTGTCGGGTTACGGCGTCTATGCCTGGAAGCGTTTCAAGGGCAAGCCGGTCAGTGTGATTTCGATCTCGACCGACGAGCCCGATGAAGAAGGCCTACACCGCTGATAGGCTTTTTCAGGGCTTTTGCCCGGCAAGCGGCTCAGTGCTGCATGCTATATTTCTACCCATGACGACATTCAACGCCTCGCTGCTACACCGCCTAGGAGAGCCCCGGGCACGTTGATCGCTTACGTCTGTACATCAGTACCCTTTGCATCACGGCCCGCCAAGCGCACCTTGCGGGCCGTTTTGTTTGGCAAAGACCTTTTCAGTGTTTCGCACACGACAGGCACCCAGCCAGGCACCGCCGGCCCTCAGCGCCCAGCAGGCTTTTGACTGACCGTTCTGTCCCACGGAGACCACCATGACCGACAAGCTCATCATT
>CANCFV010000068.1 GCA_947377275.1 Burkholderiales bacterium
TCGTGCTCGACCACGACCAGGGTGTTGCCCTCTTTGCCCAGCGTGTGCAGGGCGTCGAGCAGCATCTGGTTGTCGCGTGGGTGCAGGCCGATGGTGGGCTCGTCGAGGATGTAGCAAACGCCTTGCAGGTTCGATCCCAATTGGGCCGACAGGCGGATGCGCTGGGCTTCGCCGCCCGACAGCGTGGGCGCGGCGCGGTCCAGGCTGAGGTAGCCCAGGCCGACCTGTTCCATGAAGCTCAGGCGCGACTTGATCTCGCTGACGATGTCGCGCGCGATGGTGGCCTCGCGGCCGTCAAGCTTGAGCTTCTCGCCCCACTTGCGCGCCTCTTTCACCGACAGGGCTGAGAGCTGCGCAATCGATTGGCTGCGCAGCGTGACCGCCCGCGCGATGGGGTTCAGTCGGGCACCGTCGCAGGTGCCGCACACGGCGTCGACCACGTCGTCCACATCCGGCTCGGCGAAGGTTTGCTCGCGGCCTTTGTTGTCTTCGGTCACCGAGTCGTCCATCACCTTGCGCTGCTCGCGCGTGAGGGCCAGGCCCGTGCCCACGCAGTCTTGGCACCAGCCGTGTTTGCTGTTGTAGCTGAAGAGGCGCGGGTCCAGCTCGGGGTAGCTGGTGCCGCACGAGGGGCAGGCGCGTTGGGTAGAGAACACCTTGACCTTGCCCATGTGCAAGGTGGACTTGCCCGTGGCCAGGGCGTCGGCCATGCCTTCCAGACCGGTGATGAGGTGCACCACGCCCTTGCCGTGTTCGAGCGCGCTGGCCAGCAGCTCGCGCAAGCGCGGCTCGTTTTCAGGCGTGACGACGACGTCGCCCACGGGCAGCTCAATCGTGTGCTCGCGGTAGCGGTCGATCTTGGGGCCGCCGGCCGTGCCCCAGCCTGCGCTGGGCAAGAACTCGCCATCGACGCGCAGGTGCGTGAAGCCTTTGGTGCTGGCCCACTTGGCCAGCTCGGTGTAGATGCCTTTGCGGTTGACGACCAGCGGCGCCATCAGGCCGATGTGCTGGCCGCGGTGGTCACGCACCCACTGCGCGGCAATGGCCTCGGGCGTTTGCGGCAAGACCGGGATGGGGTGCCCTTCGGCGTCTTTGCAGGTGGTGCAGTGCTGCGTGCCCAGCTTGACGTAGAGCAGGCGCAAGAAGTGGTGCACCTCGGTGGTGGTGCCCACGGTGCTCTTGCGGCCGCCGCGCGAGAGGCGCTGCTCAATGGCCACGGTGGGCGGGATGCCATACACCGCGTCCACCTCAGGGCGGCCCGCAGGCTGCACCAGCGAGCGCGCATAGGCGTTGAGCGACTCCAGGTAACGGCGCTGGCCTTCGTTGAACAAGATGTCAAACGCCAGGGTCGACTTGCCCGAGCCCGACACGCCCGTGATCACGTTGAACTTGCCGCGCGGGATGTGCACGCTCAAGCCCTGCAGGTTGTTCTCGTGGGCGTTGAGCACCTCGATGCTGTCGTGCCCCGGGGCGGTGGACGCGGCCAAGCGGCGCTTGTCACGGCGCGCCTTGATCAGGGCTTGCAGCGAGACGCCATCGGCATCGCGCTGCGCTTGCTTGGCTTGTGCCTCAACCTCGTAGACCCCACCGCGCTCGGCGGCCTTCAGTGCGGTGGCCTGGGCCTCGTTGGCCGCCGCCACGTCCAGGCCCAAGGCTTGTTCGTACTCGCGCAGCGCCACGGCCGTGTGGGTGCTGAGCAGGCGCAGGTCTTCGGGCGCACCGCAGGCCACCAGTTGGCCGCCGGCTTCGCCGCCTTCGGGGCCCAGCTCGATCAGCCAGTCGCACGAACGGATCACGTCCAGGTTGTGCTCAATCAGGACGATGGAGTTGCCCGCGTCCAGCAGCTTGCCAAAGGCCCGCATGAGCTTGGCGATGTCGTCAAAGTGCAGGCCCGTGGTGGGTTCGTCGAACATGAACAGCGTGCCCTTGCGGGCGGTGCGCTGGCCGCTCTTGCTGGCTTGCTGCACCGTTTCGACCAAGTGGCCCGCCAGCTTCAAGCGCTGTGCCTCGCCGCCTGACAGTGTGGGCACAGGTTGCCCCAGCTTCACGTAGTCCAGGCCCACGTCTGACAAGGGCTGCAGCGCGCGCACCACGTCCACGTCTTGGGCGAACAGGCGCACGGCCTCGGCCACGGTCAGCTCCAGCACGTCCGAGATGCTGAGCTTTTTGCCCAAGCGGTCGACCAGCACCTCGCGCACCTCGGCGCGGAAGCGCGTGCCATCGCAGTCGGGGCAGCGCAGGTACACATCGCTCAAGAACTGCATCTCGACGTGCTCGAAGCCCGAGCCGCCGCAGGTGGCGCAGCGGCCCGTGCCTGCGTTGAAGCTGAAGGTGCCGGCGGTGTACTTGCGTTCGCGCGCCAAAGGCGTCACCGCGAAAATGGTGCGCACGGCGTCGAAAGCGCCCACATAGCTGGCGGGGTTCGAGCGGGCGGTTTTGCCAATGGGCGATTGGTCAACGAAGTTGACCGCGCTGAGCCAGTCGGCGCCCAGCAGCTCATCGAACTCGCCGGGGCTGTCGGTGGGCAGGCCAAAGTGGCGCAGCAGGGCAGGGTGCAGGATGTCTTGGATCAGCGTGGACTTGCCCGAACCGCTCACGCCCGTCACGCCCACCAGGCGTTGCAGCGGGAAGGTGATGGTCAGGTCTTTGAGGTTGTGCTGACGCGCGCCTTGCAGGATCAGCTTGGGCGTGTTGTCTTGCACGGGCCGGCGCAGGCCCATGCCAATGGTGCGGCGTGCGCCCAGGTAAGCGCCGGTCAGCGTTTCGGCACGCTTCAAATCGTCGGGCGTGCCGTCGAACACGATGCGCCCGCCTTGGTGGCCAGGGCCAGGGCCCATGTCGATGACGCGGTCGGCCGAGAGCATCACGGCCGGGTCGTGCTCGACCACGACCAGCGTGTTGCCTGCATCGACCAGGCGCTGCATGGCCACGTTGATGCGGTCCATGTCGCGCGGGTGCAGGCCAATCGAGGGCTCGTCCAGCACAAACAAGGTGTTGACCAGCGAGGTGCCCAAGGCCGTGGTCAGGTTGATGCGCTGCACCTCGCCGCCGCTCAGCGTGCGGCTTTGGCGGTCGAGCGTGAGGTAGCCCAGTCCCACATCGACCAGGTACTTCAGGCGCGTGCGGATTTCATCGAGCAGCAGCTTGAGCGTGTCGTCGTGGCCGGCGGTGGGCAGGCTCACGAACGAGAAAAAGCGCTGCAGTTGCGAGATCGGCAGCAGGGTCACGTCGTGCAGGTTCAAGCCGGGCAGGGCTTGCAGCGCCTCGCGGCTCAGCGTGATGCCATGCGGCACCGTGCGCTTGGGTGGTGGCAACACGGCATCGGCGTCGGCGCGTGAACCCAGGCGCCACAGCAGCGACTCGACTTGCAGGCGCGCGCCATCGCAGCTGGGGCACGTGGTGTAGCTGCGGTACTTCGACAAGAGCACGCGGATGTGCATCTTGTACGCCTTGCTCTCTAAGTACTCGAAGAAGCGCTTGATGCCGTACCACTGCTTGTTCCAGTTGCCCTTCCAGGCGGGGTCGCCATCGATCACCCATTGCTTGTGCTCAGGCAGCAACTGCGCCCAGGCCGTGTCACGCGGGATGCCGGCATCGCCGCCGTACTTGATCAAGTCGTTCTGGCAATCGGCCCAGGCGGGCGTTTGCAGCGGCTTGATGGCGCCACTGCGCAGCGTCTTCTTGGTATCGGGGATGACCAGGCCCCAGTCCACCCCGATGACACGGCCAAAGCCTCGGCAAGTGGGGCAGGCGCCCGCGGCCGAGTTGAACGAGAACATGCCCGGCGTGGGCGCGCTGTAGCGGCGGTGGCTTTCAGGGCAGTGCAGGCCGCTGGAAAAGCGCCACAGCGTGGGCTCGGGCTCGCTGCCATCTGGCAGGGCCTCGTCGGCATTGGGCAAGGCATACACCGTGATGTGGCCGCTGCCGCGTTTGAAGGCCACTTCGAGTGCCTCCATGACGCGGGGGCGGTCGAGGTCGGCACCGCTGGCGTCGGCCCCGATGCGGAAGCGGTCGGCCACCACGTCGAGCACCAAGCGCTCGTCAGAGGCCACGTCCACGCCGGCTTCGTCGCTGCCCTTTTTGCTGGCTTTCTTGGCGGCGGCCTTTTTGGCCGCGGGCTTCTTTTTGGCAGACGCGGCCTCAGGGTCGCCACCGGCGGTGGCATCGGCGACCAGCGAAGCTTGTGAGGCCGTCAGCGCGGCCGATGGCAGCAAGGCGGCCTTGACCACGCGCTGCGCCTGGATGCGCGAAAAGCCGCTGGCCGAGAGCCATTCCTGCATCTGCTCTGGGCTGGTGTTGGCCGGCAACTCGGCCCCGAACGTGATGACCACACGGCGCCCGCCGGGCGTGGCAGCGCAGCGGGCCAGCAACTCGTCAAAGGTGGACTGGGGCGTGTCTTCGCGCACCAAACGGCCGGTGTCTTGGTCGAACAGCTGCGCGGCGCGGGCGAACAGCAGCTTGAGGTGGTCGTTCACCTCGGTCATGGTGCCCACGGTCGAGCGCGAGGTGCGCACCGGGTTGGACTGGTCGATCGCAATGGCCGGGGGCACGCCTTCGACGCGGTCGACCGCTGGGCGGTCCATGCGATCAAGGAACTGGCGGGCGTAGGCGCTGAAGGTCTCGACGTAGCGGCGCTGGCCTTCGGCGTACAGGGTGTCGAACACCAGCGACGATTTGCCCGAGCCACTGGGCCCCGTCACCACGGTGAGTTCACCCGTGCGGATGTCGAGGTCGAGGTTCTTGAGGTTGTGCTGGCGGGCACCGCGGATGCGGATATCGGACATGGGTCACCTTGCGCTTCAAAGCAGCGGCTCACGCGCACCCAGAGGGATGTCAAGGCACGGGGCGCAAACATTGTAGGTACGAGCCGGGCCGTCTGAGGGGCTCTGTGGCGTGTGATCTATGTCACAACGGGTTCATCTGGACTCAATTTTCCCCCTGGCCTGCCGATAGGCCTCTGGCTAACCCCTGGACTCAAAAGCCTCTTGGGGAAGTCCGGTGAGCGTCAAGCGGGTGTTGGTGACGCGGATTGCAACCTGAGTGGAGTGACGTGAGATGCTGACCCAGTGGATTGCCAACTTGCCCATGCGACGCAAGTTTTGGCTCATGAGCTTGGTCGCGCTCGTCATGAGCGGTGTGCCCGCCGCCATCTTGCTGAGCAAGTCTTTTGCCACTGTGCAAGACCTGAAGTCCGAGCGCATGGGCATGCCTCCTTCGCGCCAGCTGATGGCCTTGATCAAGCACGTGCAATTGCACCGGGGCGTTTCCACGGGCTTTTTGTCTGGCGACGCGGGCAAACGCAACAACATGCGTGAAGTGGCCGCCAAGGCCAGCGCAGCCTTTGAGGACACCCGCAAGGTGGTCGCCTCGCTGGGCAACGCAGGCACCGACCAGAGCTTGAACAAGCTGCAAAACGCATGGCAAGACTTGGTCAAGGACACGTCCAACGGCATCGTGACCCCGGCCGCCAATGTCCAGCGCCACACCGAGCTCATTTCGGCTTTGCTGCTGGCCTTGGAAGACGTGACCGCGGCTTCCAAGCTGGCTCTGGATGCCGATGCGGAAAGCTACTTCATCATCCAGGCCTCTTTTGGGGCGTTGCCTCGCCTGAGCGAGACCTTGGGGCAGATGCGGGTTCGCGGCAATGCGGTGCTGGTCAAGCGGTCCACCACACCCGAACAGACCCTGAAGCTGGCTGGCTTGTCGGACTTGGCCAAGTCGCAGTCCCAAGATGCCCAACGCAACCTGGCGCGTGCGTTTGCCTCTGCCTCAGACGAAGATCCCAAGTTGATCCAGGCTGCGAAAGACGCCGCCGAGGCCGTGGCCAAAGGCGTTGCGATGGTGTCCGATCTGACGCAGTCTGATGTGCTGCCGGAGACCCCACCTGCGCAGTACTTCCAGGCCATGACCGACGTGATGGCTGCGCAGTTTGCGCTCACCGACTTGAGCCTGGCCCGACTGGAGACCTTGTTCGACCAGCGCTTGTCGGTGGAGTACGGCTACATCGCCTTCAACATTGGCGCCATCCTCGCCATGCTGGCTTTGGGTGGCTGGATTGCTGCGTCCGTCACGCGCAGCACCATCGGCGGCATTGCGCAAGCGGTGTCAGCAGCACAGGCTTTGGCCGATGGTGATTTCAGCCGTCCACCACGCAGCACCTACACCGACGAGATCGGCCAGATGGTCAACGCCATGGGCGACGCGATCGTGCAGTTGCAAAAGACGATCTCGGGGATCAAGTCTGCCAGCGACTCCGTGGCCACGGCCTCCACGCAAATCGCGCAGGGCAACATGGACCTCAGTGCTCGCACCGAAAACCAGGCTTCTTCGCTGGAAGAAACGGCCTCGTCCATGGAAGAAATGTCGGCCACGGTGAAGAACAACACCAGCACCGCCATGCAAGCCAGCCACATCGCCAACGAAGCCTCGCGCGAAGCCACGCAAGGTGGCGAGGTGTTTGCCAAGGTCGTGGCCAAGATGGGCGAGATCAAGCAGACCAGCACCAAGATCGCCGACATCAACGCAGTGATCGACGGCATTGCCTTCCAGACCAACATCCTCGCGCTCAATGCGGCGGTGGAAGCGGCCCGTGCCGGCGAGCAAGGACGCGGTTTTGCCGTGGTAGCGGCCGAAGTTCGCTCGCTGGCCCAACGCTCGGCTTCGGCCGCCCGCGAAATCAAGACCCTGATCGGCAGCAGCGTCGAGCGCGTTGACGAAGGCTATGAGCTGGCCACCACCAGCACCGATGGCATTGAGCGGCTCATTGGCCAGGTGCAGAAGGTCAGCCAGCTCATGAGTGAAATTTCTTTGGCCTCAGAGCAGCAAAGCATGGGCATTGCCCAGGTCAACCAGGCTGTGACTCAATTGGACCAAACCACGCAGCAAAACGCGGCCTTGGTGGAAGAGTCGAGCGCCGCAGCGGCCAGCTTGAGCGACCAGGCGTCGCGTTTGCAGCAAGCGGTGAGCGGCTTCCGACTGGCGTGATCCGTGTCAACATGGCGGTCATCGCCATTTGCACTGACCCGCCATGTTCAAGCGCCTCGCTCTGCCCCTGCTCATCCTCATCGGTCTGATCGCCGCTTACTTTGCGGTGGTGCTGCACTGGTCGTACTCGTCTGGCGAGCGCGCCGGTTGGGTGCAAAAGCTCTCGCACAAGGGCTGGGTGTGCAAGACCTGGGAAGGCGAGCTGGCCCTGGTGTCGCTGCCAGGCGCCCAGATGGAGAAGTTCTTGTTCACGGTGACCGACGACGCCGTGGCCGAGCAAATGAACAAGGTGATCGGCCGACGCGTGGCGCTGCACTACGAAGAGCGCGTGGGTTTGCCCACCAGCTGTTTTGGAGACACCCGTTATTACGTCACCGGCCTGACCGTGGTCGATGACATCTCGATCGCGCCCGGCGTGGTGGTGCAGGGACGGCAGCCAGCCGCCTCGGCGGCCAGCGCACCCTGAGCGCAGACTGAGCGCTGTCTGAGCGCGGCCGGTCAGCGCACCAGCAAGATGGGCGTCTTGCTGCTGGCCAGCACCTGCGTCGCCACGGAGCCGGTCACCAGGTTCATCAGGTTGCTGTGGCCGTGTGAGCCCATGATGATCAGGTCGAACTTGCCTTTGTTGGCCGTCTTGGCGATCACCTCGGGCGCGTGACCGGTCTTGCTCACGAAGTTCGTGGCCAGGTTGTGCTTGGCCGTGAACTTGCGAATGGGCTTGAAGATGGCCTCTGCCGTGTCTTCGTAATAGGTCTTCAGCTCGTCGGCTGGGAACATCGACGCGGCGTGCGCCGGGATCACGGGCACCACCGTCAGCACGGTGTAGCTGTGCGCGCCAGAGAGCCATTCTTCGTGCGTGGTCAACCAAGCCAACATGCGCTTGGTGTACGAGCTGCCATCCACGGGGAGCAAAATGTTCATGCGGGACCTCGACTGTGTGTGTTGAAGTGTGCGCTTGTCGCCATCACGCTGGTTTGACGGCCGTCAAAGGCAGGATGGCGCGTGCGCTTGACCCCATCATGGGGTGCTGAAGGTGCTTTGTCACGCGAGGTGCTCGCACCTTGACGGCCCACTGAGGTCCACGGCGACCGTGGTTACCATCGGGGGTGCGAATCCAAATCTTTTCCGACCTCCACCTGGAGCGCGACCCCTCTTTCCAGCCCCACATTGCGCAGGACACCGATGTGGTCGTGCTGGCGGGTGACGTCGGTTCTTACCAAGCCGGTTCGCGGCTCAAAGACGACGACTTCGGCTTGAGTCGCTTCTCGCCCTTGGGGCGTGACCGCCCCTGGCCGCGCGTCCTGTTCGTGCCGGGCAACCACGAGTTCGACGGCCTGGAGTTTGAACCCACCCGCGAGCGCTTGCAGGCCCTGTGCGAACGCCTGGGCATCGACTGGCTCGACCGCCAGGTGCTGACCCTCGGCGGCGTGCGCTTCATGGGCACGACCTTGTGGAGCGACTTCGAAGCCCTGGCCTCGGCCGAGTCCACCGAAACCCGCCGGCACCAGGCCCTGAACAAGGCCTTGCGTGCCGCCAACTTCTACCTGCGCAAGAACACCACGTTGGTGAACGGCGTGCCTGTGCTGGCCGAGGGCTTGCGTGAATGGGCCTTGCAAAGCCAGGCCTGGCTGCGTGCCGCCTTGGCCGAGCCCTTCGAGGGCAAGACCGTGGTGGTCACCCACTTTGCGCCCAGCCTGCGCAGCGCCGACCCGCGCTATGGCTTGACGCCAGGCACGGCGGGCTTTTGCAATGCGCTCGATGAGCTGTTTGTGTACGCCGACCTGTGGGTGCACGGCCACCTGCATTGCTTCAACGACTACGTGGTGCAGGTGCCCCTTGGCGCGGGCACCAAACCGTGCCGCGTGCTGGCCAACCCTTTGGGCTATGCCGTCAAGGGTGAGCAAGAGGCCTTCAGGCCAGAGCTGGTCGCCATCGTGTGAGGTGACGCCGCCCCGGCGCCCTCAAGCGGCTCAGTTCGAGCCGTGGCACTGCTTGTACTTGCGGCCGCTGCCACAGGGGCAGGGGTCGTTGCGGCCCACCTTGGGCGCATCGCGCACCACGGTCTCGACCTTGTGGCTTTCGGCAATGCCGATCTGGGCCAGGTCCACCACGTCGAACACCAAGGCCTCGATGGCCTCGTCGATGTTCTTGAGCGGGTGCTCGTCGTCCAGCGCCTTGGTCATGGCCTGCTGGGTTTCGTCCTGTTCGGGCAGGTGGCGCCAGATGGAGTCCAGCAGATCAGGCACGCCAGACAGCGCGGCTTCTTCCAGCTGCGGGAAGTTGGCCAGGGCCCATTCGAAACCTGCGGCCCAGTAGCCCAAGCCTTCCAGGGCATCTTTGCCTTCCAGCACCTTGCCGTCGTCGTCTTCGATCATCGGCACGATGGGGTCGAACCAGCCGTCTTCCAAAATGCCGCGCAGCATCTCGTCCTTGCGACGCGTGATCAGGGTGATCAGGCGGTTGTGCTGGGCTTCGCTCCAGCCAGGGATGCCGGGCTCGGGGATGCCTTCGGTGCCGAAGATCGGGGCCAGCCATGCGTCGGGCTGGATGATCACGGGCTGCACCAGCACGCCGGCCAGGTAGCCGTCCAGGATGACCGCGTCAACGGTTTCGAAAGGCTCGGGCACGGCGCCAAGCAGCTCGTCGATTTCGTTGATTTCTGCGTCGCTCAGGGTGGGCGGGTTTTTCATCTTGGGGCGTTTCGGTGCGTCAAAACCTGCATTGTGCCGGGAATGCTTTATGCGTAACACCCTTCGTCGATGTCAATGCGCCATTTGCGCGGAAAGGGGATGCACCATGCTGGACACCACGTCAACGAAGTTCTCACACATTCGACCCGAAGACACCGCCTGGCGCGGCGAGGGTTTGAGGGATTTCTTTCTTTACAAAGACCTCGGCATCGCCGATGCCACCAATGGCAAGGTCATTGCGCACCTGGTCAAGGCCAACCACGCCCCAGAAAAAGGCACAGGGTGGCACCGACATGAGGCCGATTTCCAGATCGTGATCATGACCAAGGGCTGGGCGCGCTTCATGTACGAAGACCAGGAGACCCTGGTCAAGGCCGGTGACTGCGTGCACCAGCGCCCAGGCGTGAGGCACTACCTGTTCGACTACTCGCCCGACATGGAGTACCTCGAGATCGTTGGCCCTGCCGATTTCAAGTCCATCGATGTGGACCCGGTGTGCGCCATCCCGGCCTGCACACCTTGGGAGGAAGCCAAGGCTTGAGCCTGATTTCTGGCGCCTTTACGAGGGCGCCAGAGAGGCTCAAAACTCGACGTCGAGCTCGTCGATGTCGGCGGGCTCGCTGAGAGCGGCCTTGGCCCATTCCTTCATTTCGGGCTGGGCCAGCATCAACTCGCTGTAAGCGCGGCTGATCGGGTCGATCTTGACGTCATAGGTCAGAAAACGCGTGCAGACGGGCGCGTACATGGCATCGGCCACGGTGCGCTGCTTGCCGAACAGGAAGGGGCCTCCGTAGGTCTCCAGGCAGTCGCGCCAGATGGCGGTGATGCGGTCGATGTCGGCTTGCGCACGCGACCAGATCTTGAACTTGGGGAAGCTGCCGCGCAGGTTCATGGGCAAAGACGAGCGCAGCGCAGAAAAGCCCGAGTGCATCTCGCCACTCACCGCACGGCAGTGCGCGCGGGCCTTGGCATCGGCAGGCAGCAATTGCGCCTCGGGGCAGACCTCGTTGAGGTACTCGGCAATGGCCAGCGTGTCCCACACGCGGATGCCGTTGTGCGTCAGGCAGGGCACCAAGATGGACGACGACAGCAGCAAGATTTCAGCGCGCGTGCTCGGGTCGTCAGGCGGCAACACGTTTTCGTCAAAGGGCAGCCCCGCGAAGCGCGTGAGGAGCCAGCCGCGCAGCGACCAAGACGAATAGTTCTTGCTCGTGATGGTCAGGGTGCTGAGGTCTTGCGGCAGTGCTTTGATGGCGGGGGCAGGCGCAGGTGCGGCCTTGGGGGCAGCCGCAGTGGCTTTCTTTGCCGCGGCTTTTTTGGCAGGGGCTTTGGCAAGGGTGGCCATGCGTGTCTCCAGGCTGTGGGTATGGGGTTAACAGTGTGAGAGCCTGCAAGGGGTGTGCCAAGCCAGACAGAGCCCACTCTGAAAGCAGGGTGGCTCACAACTTGCTGCAATGCATGCAACGCTCCAACAGCAGGACTCGCATGCTTTATTCGACCTACCAGGCTCAACACACCATGCTCGAGCCTTGGCGCGTGATGGCGCAAGGCATGTCCGACTGGATCACCCAGTTGCTGCCCGAGGGACCACCGCAATCGTCCTTTGAAGAGCTGTTGGTGGGCAGCGTGTTCACCCGTCAGGCGGCCGCCGCCGGCGAGGTGTTTTCGCGTCTCAAGCTCACCCACAGCCGCCCGCCGTTTGAGATCCCCTCGGTGATGTCTCTGGGCCGCGAATACGCCATCACCGAAGAAAAGGTCATGAGCACGCCCTTTGGCACCTTGCTGCGTTTTCGCAAAGAGGGCGGCCCTGAGCAGCCGCGCGTGCTGCTGGTGGCGCCCATGTCAGGCCACTTCGCCACCTTGCTGCGCGACACCGTGCGCACCCTTTTGCAAGACCACGACGTGTTCATCACCGATTGGCACAACGCCCGTGACGTGCCCCTGCGCCACGGCGCCTTTGGCCTGGACGACTACACCGATCACTTGATTCGCTTTTTGGACAAGATGGGCCCAGGCTCGCACATGGTGGCCATTTGCCAGCCCTGTGTGGCCGCGCTGGCCGCCACGGCCTTGATGGCGCAAGACGGTCACCCTGCACAACCCCGCAGCCTCACCTTGATGGCTGGCCCGGTGGACTGCCGCGTCAACCCCACGGGGGTCAACGAGCTGGCCACCAGCAAGCCCATGAGCTGGTTCGAAGAGAACATGATCCACAAAGTGCCTTGGACGCAGCGTGGCGCAGGCCGCAAGGTCTACCCCGGCTTTGTGCAGCTCAGCGCCTTTGTGAGCATGAATGGCGAGCGCCACAAAAAGGCCTTTGAAGACATGTACGCCCACATCGCCGCAGGCGAGCCCGAGAAGGCGGCGCACACCAAGGCGTTTTACGAAGAGTACTTTGCGGTGGCCGACTTGCCCGGTGAGTTCTACCTCGAGACCATCGGCAAGGTCTTTCAAACCTACGACCTGCCGCGCGGCGTCTTGACCAACCGGGGCACCGTGGTTGACCCGGGCGCGATTCGGCGCACCGCCTTGTTCACTGTCGAAGGCGAGCGCGACGACATCTGTGCGGTGGGCCAGACCGTGGCCGCGCAAGACCTGTGCACCTCGGTGCGTCCGTACTGGCGCACCCACCACGTGCAAACGGGCGTGGGCCACTATGGCGTTTTCAGCGGCCGCCGCTGGCAAAACGAGATCTACCCGCGCGTGCGCGATGTGATCTACCAGACGGCGGTTTGATCGCCTGTGGGCGCTGCAGGGCTGTGTCAGTTCTGCGCCAGCCAGCGGCCCTTGAGTTGCTGCAAGGCGGCGGGGTCTTCGATGGTGGTGAGATCGCCCGTGTCACGGCCCTCGCACACGGCCTGGATGGTGCGTCGCAAGAGCTTGCCTGAGCGCGTCTTGGGCAAGCCGCTCACAAACACGATGCGCGCGGGTCGGCCCACGGCGCCCAGGTACTCGTCCACCGTGTGTGAGATGGCTTTTTGCAGCGCCTGGTCGGCCTCCGGCGTGGCCACCGCAGCCGGGTCTTTCAAGACCACAAAGGCAATCGGTACCTGACCCTTGAGCGCATCGGCCATGCCGACCACGGCCACCTCGGCCACGGCCGCGTTGCTGCTCACGGCCTCTTCGATCTCGCGGGTGCCCAGGCGGTGCCCAGCCACATTGATCACGTCGTCGGTGCGGCCCAAGATGAAGTGGTAGCCGTCGGCGTCTTTGATGCCCCAGTCAAACGTGTTGTAGACCTGCTTGTGCGCAAAAGTGCTCCAGTAGGTTTTGACGAAGCGTTCGTCGTCACCCCACACGGTTTGCAGGCAGCCTGGCGGCAGCGGGTAGTCGATGGTCAGCACGCCCTTTTGATTGGGCTCGGTCAGCTCGGCGCCCGTGGCGTCGTCCAGCAGCTTGACCTTGAAGCCGGGCATGGGCACGCCTGGTGAGCCCAGGCGCGTTGGCGCTGAAGGGTTCACACCACGCGCCAGGCTTAAGATCGGCCAGCCGGTTTCGGTTTGCCAGTAGTTGTCGATGATGGGCTTGCCAATTGCATCGCCAATCCAGGCGGCGGTGGGCTCATCCAGCGGCTCGCCCGCCAAGAACAGGTGCTTGAGGCTGGACAGGTCGTGTCGCTTGAGGCAATCGGGGTCTTGCTTTTTGAGGACCCGGATGGCCGTGGGCGCCGAGAACATCACATTGACCTTGTGCTTTTCAACCAGCGACCACCAGATGGCGGCGTCGGGCCGGATGGGCAAGCCTTCGTAGATGACCGTGGTCATGCCGGCCAGCAAGGGGCCGTAGACGATGTAGCTGTGGCCCACCACCCAGCCGATGTCGCTGGTGCAAAAGAACACCTCGCCCGGCTTGCCGCAATAGATCTGGTCCATCGAGGTGGCCAAGGCCACGGCGTAGCCGCCCGTGTCGCGCTGCACGCCTTTGGGCTTGCCCGTGGTGCCGCTGGTGTACAGGGTGTAGCTGGGGTGGTTGGACTCGACCCATTCGCAAGGCACGATGGCGTCCATGACCTGCTGGCGCGCGCTGGCGTAGTCCACATCGCGCGGGGCGTGCAAGGGCGCGTCGGCCAGGCCACGGTTGACCAGCAGCACGTGCGGCACCTTGTGGGCGCTCAGGCTCAAGGCTTCGTCGAGCAGGGGCTTGTAGGCAATGACCTTGCCGCCGCGTGAGCCCGCATCGGCTGTGACCACCACGGTGGGTCGTGCGTCGTCGATGCGGCTGGCCAGTGAGTGGCTGGCAAAGCCGCCAAACACCACCGAGTGGATGGCGCCCAGGCGCACCGTGGCCAGCATGGCCACCACGGCCTGCGGGATCATGGGCATGTACAGCAACACGCGGTCGCCTTTGCCCACACTCATCTTTTGCAGAACAGCGGCCATGCGCTCGACCTCGACCTTCAATTGGCCGTAGCTGATGGTCTCTTCTTGCTGGGTTTCGGTGGACACGAACACCAGCGCTGGCTGGTCAGGGCGCACCTGCACATGCCGGTCGACCGCGTTGTGGCAGAGGTTGGTCAGGCCGCCTTTGAACCACTGCGTGAACGGTGGTCGGCTGGTGTCGCAGACCTGTTCAAACGCTTGGTGCCATTCGATGCGTTGGGCTTGGTCGCGCCAGAAGGCGTCGGGGTGTTCTACGGATTGTTGGTAGAGGTCGCGGTAGCTTGTGGCCATCTGTGTCGCACCGTTTCAAACGCAGGACGCGTGTGGTTTGATCCTAGATGGTTTGCCGCCCCCGCAGACAGGGGGGTATCCCCAGCATGCTGCGGCGCAATCAACACGACTTGATGTGCGTCAGATGAACACCGCGGCACGGCGCAAGATCACCAAGCCAAAGAAGCACAGGCCCAGCACCACGCCCCATTTCAAGACCTGCCGACCGCGTTGGGCCCAGGCCGCATCGCCCGTGACGCGGTGCAAGAGGGTGCACACGCCGAAGCCCACCACCATCCAAAAGGCCAAGCCTCGAAAGATCAGCATCATGGCCGTGTTCCGATCACCAGGCGGGCGCCAGTTCGGCCAGGCCGCGCGGGGCCTTGGCTTCGTCCTCGAAGGTCACGATCTCCCAGGCGTCTTTTTGCTCGAGCAGGGCGCGCAGCAACTGGTTGTTCATGGCGTGGCCCGACTTGTAGGCCGTGTACGAGGCCAGCAGCGGGTAGCCCACCACATAGAGGTCGCCAATGGCGTCGAGGATCTTGTGTTTGACGAACTCGTCGTCGTAGCGCAGGCCGTCGCTGTTGAGCACGCGGTGGTCGTCGACCACGATGGCGTTGTCCATGCTGCCGCCCAGGCCCAGGCCGCGCGAGCGCATCACTTCGAAGTCTTTGGCGAAACCGAAGGTGCGGGCGCGCGCGATGTCGCGCTTGTACTGGCCTGAGCCAAAGTCGAATTCCACGCGCTGGCCGGTCTGGTCAACGGCCGGGTGGTCGAAGTCGATCTCGAAGGCCAGTTTGTAGCCGTGGTAAGGCTCCAGGCGCGCCCATTTGAGGGTGCGGCCTTCGCCATCACGCACCTCAATGGGCCGCGTGACGCGCAAGAACTTCTTGGCGGCCTTTTGCAGTTCGATGCCCGCGCTTTGCAGCAAATACACGAACGCAGCCGACGAGCCATCGAGGATCGGCACTTCTTCGGCCGTGATGTCGATGCAAACGTTGTCCAGGCCCAAACCAGCGCAGGCCGACATCAGGTGCTCGATGGTGTTGACCTTGGGCGCACCTGGGTCACCCGCAGGCGAGACGGTGGTGGCCATGCGGCAGTCGCACACCGAGCTGGGGTTGACCGGGATGTCGACCGGGTGAGCCAGATCCACCCGACGAAAAACGATGCCCGTGTTGATGGGCGCAGGGCGCAGGGTCAGTTCGACACGCTGGCCGCTGTGCAGACCCACGCCCACGGCTTTGGTCAAGGATTGGAGGGTGCGCTGTTGCAACATGGTGCCCATTATCGGGGCTTGCACTGGCCCTTGCTGTCGTCAGGCTGAGTGGCGCGGTGATTGGCGGGGTGGTCGGTGGGCTTACAGGGTGTGCGTGCGGTCGCCATGGCTGAAGCCAATGGCGTCAAACCAAGTGCCCTTGACGAAGCCGATCACCTTGAACAGCTCGCCCATTTCGTGCTCGGCCAGCAGCATTTGCATGGCCCCACGCGCTTTGATCTGCTCGGCGGTGCTGGCTTGGCCCGTGCTGGCCAAGGCCTCGCCCAAGCCGCAGTTGGTCAAAAATCGCCCTTGGCTGGTGTAGCCCAGCACTTCCCAGCCGGCGTCCTGCCCGGCCAAGGCAACGCCGGTGAAGTTCACGTGCGCGGTGATGTCTTTGGCGCCCACGCCCACCAGCGGGTCGGTATCGCTGGTGTGCAAGTGGTGGCACATCAAGGTGCCGCCGTGGCGTTGGGGGTGGTAGTACTCGGCCTCTGGGAAGCCGTAGTCCAAAAAGAAGGCCGCACCTTGGGTCAGGCGCTGGGCCAGCGTGGTGATGAAGGCCTCGGCCTGGCCGTGGGTTTCGGTCACGGTGCCCGGCGGGAAGCTGGCGTCGTCGCGCTCTGTGGGTGGCCGAACGCCCTCGGGGGCGGGGCGGTCGGCCCAGGCAAAGCGTGGGGTGGCTTGTGCGGATGGGTCTGCTGCTGAGGCGGTGGCCTCGTCTGCAACGGCCTCGGCCAGCTTCACGCCGCGCTCCAGCCATTGCGAGCCCGTCCAGGTCAGCAGGTGCACGGGCATGGCGTCAAGCACCTCGTTGCCCACGATCACACCTTGCATCTGCTCGGGCAGGCTGTCGGCCCACACCACCTTGTGCACGCTCTCGGGGTGGCTTTTGCGCAGGCGAGTGTGCTGGCGGTCGCGCAGGGTGCCTGAGAGGTCGACGATGGTGTAGCGGTCGATGTCTTCGCTCAGCTCGCCCAGCAGTTGCTCGGCCAGCGCGCCGGTGCCGGCGCCAAACTCCCACACCTCGCGCGTGCCGGTGGCGTGCAGCGCTTGTTTGACCTGGCGGGCCAGCACCTCGCCAAACAACGGCGTCAATTCGGGGGCGGTGACAAAGTCGCTGCCATCTTGCGGGCTGTGGCCCAGCACGCGCCGGCCGCCGCTGTAGTAGCCCAAACCTGGGGCGTAGAGCGCCAGTTCCATGAAGCGTTCAAAGCGCATCCACCCACCGCGCTCACGGATTTCGTGGGCCAGCAGCGTGGCCAATGGGTGGTTGGACAAGGGGGCGGCCACTACACTGGCATCCAATTTGGTCGGGCGGTTCATGCCCCATTGTAGAAAGCCCCATGTCGGACCTGTCTGTTTCATCGCCCAAGGCCGCATCGCCCCGCGTGGCTTTGGTCACCGGCGCGGGCAAGCGCCTGGGCCGCGAGATCGCACTCACGCTGGCCGCGCAAGGCTGGGATGTGGCCGTGCATTGCCGCTCGTCGCGCACCGAGGCCGATGCCACAGTGCAAGCCATTGAGGCCTTGGGGCGCCGCGCCGTGGTGTTGCAGGCTGATTTGGCAGACGAGGCCGCCGCGCGCACCCTGGTGCCTTTGGCCGTGCAGGCTTTGGGGCAGCTCGATGCGGTGGTCAACAGCGCGTCGACTTTCGAGTACGACTCGCCCGCGTCTTTCAGCTACGCCATGCTCGAAAAACACCTGCGGACCAACACCGCGCCGGCCATCGTTCTGGCGCAGGCGCTGGCCGAGCACGTGGCCGAGCGCGATGCCGAGGGCGCTGTGGTCAATCTGCTGGACCAAAAGCTGTGGAACCCCAACCCTGATTTCTTGAGCTACACGCTTTCCAAAGCGGCGCTGGAGTCGGCCAGCACCTTGCTGGCCATGAGTCTGGCACCCCGCGTGAGGGTGGTGGGCGTGGCGCCAGGCCTGACCTTGACCAGCGAGTGGCTCCAGGGCGAGGCCTTTGAGCGCGCACACAAGCTGTCGCCGCTGGGCCGCTCGTCGACCCCGCAAGATGTGGCCGCAACCGTGGCTTTTGCGCTGGCCAACCGGGCCATGACGGGCACCACCTTGTTGGTCGATGGCGGGCAGCACCTTCAGCGTTTTGAGCGCGATTTTTCGATGATGTGAGGCCGCGATGTCGATCACCAAAGGCAACCAAACCCTGAACCTGACGGGTCTGCGCTTTGACGCCAGCCTGGGCATCCTGGCCAACGAGCTGACCGCGCCTCAACCCATCTTGGTCGATGCCGAGCTCAACATGGGCAGCCAGCCCTTGCTGCCCAGCGACGACGAGATCCTCAATGTGCTGGACTACCGCAAGGTGCGCACCATCATCATCGAAGAGTGCACGGCCCGCCACGTCAACCTGCTCGAAACCCTGATCGGCAAGGTCAGCAACCGCCTGATGGCGCTGCCAGGGGTGCAGGGGGTGCGCGTCAAGATCGCCAAGCTGGAGATTTTTGACGACTGCGAAGTGGCCATCCGCATGGAAACCGGCCAGTGGTGAGCGGGGCATTGCGCCCCGTCTGAGGGGATGGGGTGTCGCAAAACGCCCAGATCGGCGAAAATGGCGGGTTACGAGCCACGCAGCCAGCCTTTGCCATGACGTCCGACCTGATCACCCCCACCCTTGCAGACGAAGAACGCCCGGCCAAGACGCCTGAAGCGCTCAAGGCCAAAAAAGAGGCATTTGAGCGCAACAAGCTGAGCAAGCGACTGCACCGCGAGGTGGGCCAGGCCATTGCCGACTTCAACATGATTGAAGAGGGCGACAAGGTCATGGTGTGCATGTCGGGGGGCAAGGACAGCTACGCCATGCTCGACATCCTGATGAACCTGCAAAAGCGGGCGCCGATCAAGTTCGAGCTGGTGGCCGTCAACCTCGACCAGAA
>CANCFV010000069.1 GCA_947377275.1 Burkholderiales bacterium
CGCTTGCATGGCGGCCAAGGCCGTGTTCATGGCACCTTCCTTGGTGTCGTGCGTCAGGATGATCAGGTCGGTTTGGTTGCCACCTTCGCCGCTCACCTCATCGGCTTCGCGCTGAATGACCGCGTCGATGCTGATGCCTTGCTCGGCCAAAATGCCGGTGATCTTGGCCAGCACGCCGGCCTGATCGGCCACGCGCAAACGCAGGTAAAAGGACGTGACCACGGCTTCGATCGGCAAGATCGGCAGGGCCGACATGGCGTCGTCCTGGAAGGCCAAGGACGGCACGCGGGTGCCTGGCGCTGCGTCGATCTGGCGAGCGATGTCGACCAGGTCAGCGATCACGGCCGATGCGGTGGGCTCAGAGCCTGCGCCCTTGCCGTAGTACATGGTGGTGCCCACGGCATCGCCTTGCACCATCACGGCGTTCATGGCGCCTTCGACGTTGGCGATCAAGCGCTTGTTAGGCACCAGCGTGGGGTGCGTGCGCAGCTCGATGCCATTGGCTTGGCGGCGGGCAATGCCCAACAGCTTGATGCGGTAGCCCAATTGCTCGGCGTACTTGATGTCGGTGGCCGACAGCTTGGTGATGCCTTCCACGTGGGCCTTGTCGAACTGAACGGGCACGCCAAAGGCGATGGCGCTCAGCAGCGTGGCCTTGTGGGCGGCGTCCACGCCTTCGATGTCGAAGGTGGGGTCGGCTTCGGCGTAACCCAGGCGTTGCGCTTCTTTGAGCACCACGTCGAAGTCCAAGCCCTTGTCACGCATTTCGGACAAGATGAAGTTGGTCGTGCCATTGATGATGCCGGCCACCCATTGCACTTGGTTGGCGCTCAGGCCCTCGCGCAGCGCCTTGATGATGGGGATGCCACCGGCCACAGCGGCTTCAAAAGCCACCACCACGCCCTTGGCGCGGGCAGCCGCAAAAATCTCGGTGCCATGCACAGCCAGCAAGGCCTTGTTGGCCGTGACCACGTGCTTGCCAGCGGCAATGGCTTCGAGCACCAGGGCCTTGGCAATGCCGTAGCCGCCAATCAGCTCCACCACCACGTCGATCTCGGGGTTGGCGATCACGGCGCGGGCATCAGACACGACCTGGGCGGCGTCGCCCACGACCTTCTTGGCCAGGTCCGTGTTGAGGTCGGCCACCATGGTGATTTCAATGCCACGGCCCACACGGCGGCGGATTTCTTCTTGGTTGCGTTGCAGCACGGTGAAGGTGCCGCCACCGACGGTACCGATGCCCAGCAGGCCGACCTTCACGGGTCGCAGTTGTTCTTGGCTCATGGTCGTTTTTCTCTCTCAAGCGCGGGCCTTGTGGGCGGCGCAGTCACAAACAAAGGGTGTTAGGCGGATCAGGCGTGACGCTTGCGGTAGCCGTCCAGGAATCGGGCGATGCGGCCAATGGCGTCGGCCAGGTCATCGGTGTTGGGCAAGAACACCAAGCGGAAGTGATCCGGGTGCGTCCAGTTGAAGCCCGTGCCTTGCACGATCAGCACTTTTTCTTCGGCCAACAGCTCGTAGGCGAACTGCTGGTCGTCGGCGATCGGGTAGATCTTGGGATCAAGCTTGGGGAACATGTACAGCGCGCCCTTGGGCTTGACCACGCTCACACCCGGGATCTGGTTGAGCAGCTCGTAAGCCAAGTCACGTTGCTTGCACAGGCGGCCCGTGGGCGCCACCAAGTCTTTGATGCTTTGGTAGCCGCCCAAGGCCGTTTGGATGGCCAACTGGCCAGGGGTGTTGGCGCACAAACGCATCGAAGCCAGCATGTTCAGGCCCTCGATGTAGTCCTTGGCATGGCGCTTTTCACCTGATACCACCATCCAGCCTGCGCGGTAGCCGCACGAACGGTAGTTCTTGCTCAGGCCGTTGAAGGTGAGCATCAACACGTCATCGGCCAGCGAAGCCATGGCGGTGTGCACATTGCCGTCGTACAAGGTCT
This sequence comes from Burkholderiales bacterium, assembly GCA_947377275.1. Taxonomy (GTDB): domain Bacteria; phylum Pseudomonadota; class Gammaproteobacteria; order Burkholderiales; family Burkholderiaceae_C; genus Aquabacterium. The sequence goes on from CANCFV010000069.1 coordinate 1,943, forward strand.
TGTCATAGATCTCGTCGGCCAAGATGATGAGCTGGTGCTCGCGGGCGACCTGGATGATCTCTTTGAGCAAGCTCTCGGGGTACAGCGCGCCCGTGGGGTTGTTCGGGTTGATGACCACGATGGCGCGCGTATTGGGCGTGACCTTCGCGCGGATGTCGGCGATGTCAGGGTACCAATCTTGCTGCTCATCGCAGATGTAGTGCACGGGGCGTCCGCCAGACAAAGCCACAGCGGCCGTGTACAAGGGGTAGTCGGGCGCTGGCAGCAGCACTTCGTCGCCCTCGTTGAGCAGCGCGTTGAGCGCCATCACGATCAGCTCAGAGGCGCCGTTGCCCAGGTACACATCATCGATGGTGACGCCTTTGACGCCCTGCTCCTGGCAGTAGTGCACGATCGACTTGCGGGGCGCGAACAGGCCCTTGCTGTCGGTGTACCCGGCTGCACCCGACAGGTTGCGGATCATGTCTTGCACGATCTCGTCAGGGGGCTCGATGCCAAACACGGCCAGGTTGCCGATGTTGAGCTTGATGATCTTGTGCCCGTCTTCCTCCATCTGCCGCGCCTTCTCCAACACAGGCCCACGGATGTCGTAACAGACATTGGCAAGTTTGCTGGATTTGGCGATGGGTTTCAAAATGGGCTCCGAAAGTGGGCGTTCAGGTGAACCCGGAATTTAACCATACCGACCGGCCCTTTGGGGTCGGGCCCGTGCCTTCATGCAGGGGCTGACGGGGTCAATGCGCCATGACGATGCTGCAGACACAAACGGTGCACCTTGGGGCCAGGCCAGGCCCTGCCCTCGGATTCAGCGAAAATGCAGGCTTCCCGTTCAGAGTCTCAACATGAAACTGCAACCCGACATCGCCGAAGGCGTCAACGTGATCAAGTCGCATGACCTGGGGTCCGTGCGGGTCAATGACCAGAACTTCGCGCACAGCATCTTGGTGCCCCCCACCGGCGAGGTCTTGCCTTGGCCTGCCACCGAGGTGGGTGAACTGACAGAAGCTCACTTCGCGCAAATCGCCGCGTGCCAGCCTGAACTGGTGATCTTCGGCAGCGGCCCCACCCTGCGCTTCCCGCCGCCGGCACTCTTGCGCAGCTTGATGGCCGCTCGGATTGGTGTGGAGACCATGGACACCGCCGCGGCATGCCGCACTTACAACATCTTGGTCGGCGAAGGACGCAAGGCCATGGCCGCGCTGTTGATCAAGCCTTGAGCCGCTCCGTGCGCATTTTCAAGATGCGCAAACCCAACCCTTTCAGGTGATCGCAGCAGCGAGCTCAAGCAAGACCCCAGAAGCACTTTATAATAAGCGGCTATTCACGCAGGCTGCTGATCACGACAACATGACACCCGCCCTTAACAAATCTCTGCCGGAATTTGAAGCTGTCGCCACTGGTGGTGTGAAATTCACGCCCCAAGGCTACATCGGTCAAACCGTGGTGCTGTACTTCTACCCGAAGGACCATACACCTGGATGCACCACAGAAGCCATGCAATTCCGTGACAAACACAAGGAATTTCTCAAGGCTGGCGCGGTCGTCTTCGGCGTGTCCCGAGACAACCTCACCTCGCATGACAAGTTCAAGCAAAACCTTGAACTGCCCTACGAGCTGATCGCCGACACCGAAGAAAAGCTCTGCCACATGTTCGGTGTGGTCAAAAACAAGATCATGTACGGCAAGAAGGTCAAGGGCATTGAGCGCTCGACCTTCCTGATCGGCCCTGACGGCGTGCTGCGCGAAGAGTGGCGTGGCATCAAGGTGGCTGGTCACATCGAAGACGTGCTCAAGGCCGTGCAAGGCCTGAACCAAGAAGCCGCCTGATCGGTGGGAGGCCATTGGCCTCAGCGGGTGCGCCATGCGGCCACCCGCCCCGCCTTGAATGGACCGCCTGCTCGCTGTTGTATGGGGTCGACAAGCACGCCCAGCGCATCGCGAGTGTGCATAATCAGTCCCATGCCCCTGAGATTTTGTCGACTCAGTTTTGAATTTCTCCACCGATCCAGCGCGCGTCACCGCGTCGTCTGCCTGATCGCCCCAGCCGAGGCCGCACACCACCCTGTGCGGCCTTTTTTGTTTGTGCCCTCACTGCCACGGACCTGATCATGCCTTTGCCCAAGCAGCCCACCAAACGCGCAGACATGCTGACCGAGAACGACTTCGCTTCGCAGCCCAAAGCTGCCAAGCCAAGCAAATCGAGCACGGCCGTCAAAAGCGCCATCGCCCCTAAGCTGGTGTCTTTCGAGACACCCGCCCCGCAACTGGAACTGGTCAAACCCTTGGCGGCGAAGCCAGCGGCACCCAGCACCACCGCCCGCGCCCCCAGCCGCAAAACGGCCCCTACCACAGCCGACCGCGTAGGCAGCCCCAGCAGCAAGGTCGAATCTGCCCCCGTCTCGGCCGTCGCCAAGGCGCGCCCCAGCACCGCGACCGGCGGCGCACGTCGCAAAACGACCAACGGTGCGCCCGGCCTGTTCGTGCTGGACACCAACGTGCTGATGCACGACCCGATGTCGCTGTTCCGATTCGCTGAACACGACGTCTACCTGCCCATGATCACGCTCGAAGAGCTCGACGGGCACAAGAAGGGCATGACCGAAGTGGCGCGCAACGCCCGCCAGGTCAGCCGCGACCTCGACGCGCTCGCCTCTGACCTGAACAGTCGCCAACAGATGGACCCAGCCTCGGGCATTTCGCTGGCCAAGACCGGGCACGTCGAAGCCACCGGCAAGCTCTACTTCCAGACCACGGGCATGGAAATCCACCTGCCTGCTGGGCTGCCTGCAGGCAAGGCAGATAACCAGATCCTGGGTGTGGTGCAGGCCTTGCGCAAAGAGCACCCTGGCCGCGACGTGGTGCTGGTGTCCAAAGACATAAACATGCGGATCAAGGCACGCGCGCTGGGCCTGCCGGCCGAAGACTATTTCAACGACAAGACCCTGGAAGACGGCGACCTGCTGTACACCGGCGTTCTGCCCTTGCCTGCCGACTTCTGGGAGCGCCACGCCAAGGGCATGGAAAGCTGGCAACAAGGCGGCGTGACCTACTACCGTGTGAACGGTCCGATGGTGCCCGTCTTGCTGGTCAATCAGTTCGTGTACGTTGAAAGCCCGGGCGTGACACCTTGGTACGGCAAGGTCATCGAGATCACAGGAAAGAGCGCCGTGCTGCGCACGCTGAAGGACTTCGCAGCACAAAAGCACGCTGTGTGGGGCGTGTCAGCCCGCAACCGCGAGCAGAACTTCGCCTTGAACCTGCTGATGGACCCCGAGTGCGACTTCGTCACCCTGACGGGTTCGGCCGGCACCGGCAAGACCCTGATGACGCTGGCCGCGGCCCTGAGCCAAGTGCTGGACGAGCGCCGCTACACCGAGATCATCGTCACCCGCGTGACGGTGCCGGTGGGCGAAGACATCGGCTTCCTGCCCGGCACAGAAGAAGAAAAGATGTCGCCCTGGATGGGCGCGCTGGACGACAACCTGGAGGTGCTGGCCCGAGGCGACAGCAGCGCTGGCGAGTGGGGCCGTGCGGCCACCAACGAGTTGGTGCGCAGCAAAATCAAGATCAAGTCGATGAACTTCATGCGGGGTCGCACCTTCTTGAACAAGTTCTTGATCATCGACGAGGCCCAAAACCTCACGCCCAAGCAGATGAAAACGCTGATCACCCGAGCGGGACCTGGCACGAAGATCATCTGCCTGGGCAACCTGGCGCAGATCGACACGCCTTACCTGACCGAGGGCAGCTCAGGCCTGACCTACGCGGTGGACAAGTTCAAGGGCTGGCCTCACAGCGGCCACGTGACCCTGGCTCGCGGCGAGCGTTCGCGCCTGGCCGACTTCGCCTCTGAGGTGCTGTGACGCAATTCTGAAGCGCGTCAGCGCGTGACACCCAAGGGGGCTCTGAGGAGCCCCCTTTCCGTTTATCGACACCCGTAGCCCCTTGAGTGGGGGGCCTGACAAATGCACTTGTGGGCACATTCCATGGGCGTACCCAGGGCCTGCCCCCTTCCAGCCTGGGCCGCGAATTCACACAATGCAGGCAGTTATGCTTCACGCGCCTGACATGTCCGCACCCGTCGCCGCCATTGAGGGCGGCACCAGCCTTTACCTATTGTTGATCGGCTTGATGTCCGTCGTCATGCTGGTGGTGCTGGCCAACTTGATGCTGGGTCGGCTGCACATCGCCAAGCGCTCAGGAGCACTCAGGGTGCTGGTCATCTGGTTGTTGTCAGACGACCCGCAACAGCAACGCGTGGGGCTGCGCTTCCTGGTGGCCGCCGCCAATTGCCTGACGGGGATCCTGGCGCTCAACTACGGTCGTTCACTGGGTGTGATCGACGCTGGTGATTGTGCCAATCTGAGCGCGGCAGCGTTGCTGGTCTTGACGCTGTGTTACGTCGTCTTGCGATCAGGCCTGAACCGCCGTTTGAGCGACCCGAGCATGGTCGAACCCCAGACTTGGTCAACGATTGGTTTTCTGGCCTGGGGCTACCTGATCGGCGGCCCAGGCCAAGCCGTGGCGCTGATGCTGGTGTGCGTGATCTTGATGTTCAGCATGTTCACCAACACAACGCGGCAGTTGATACGGTCCAGTGTGTTGACGGCGCTGCTGTTCGGGGCCGCCATGGCGCGCTTGGCCGCTTTGCAATCAGGAACGCCCAACGGCCCACAGTTGCAAGCCGTTCACTTCATGGTGCTGGTGGTGGTGCTGATCAGCGTGTGCCTGCTGGTCAACGAACTGGCGCGCTTACGGCAAAGCGCCGAAGCGCACAAGGCAGAGCTGCAAGCAGCGCTGGGCACGATCCAGGAGCTGGCCACCCGCGATGAACTCACCGGGCTGTTCAACCGGCGCCACATGCTGGAGGTGCTCAACACCGAGCGACACCGCAGCAAACGCTCAGGACGCCCGTTTTGCCTGGGCCTGATCGATGTGGACCACTTCAAGGCCGTGAACGACCGGCACGGCCACCGCGTGGGCGACGAAGTGCTTTGCACCGTGGCGCGCGTGATCACCGAAGGGCTGCGCGAAACCGACCGGGTGGCGCGCTGGGGTGGCGAAGAGTTCTTGATCTTTTTCACCGACACCGACTGCGAGACCGCGGAGAGGGTGCTGCTGCGCATCCAGCACAACCTCACCCACACCGCGGTCAGCGCCGACACGCCGGGCTTGCGCATCACTTTCTCGGCGGGCTTGTCTCGGCACGAGCCCGATGATTTGCTGACGCGCACCATCGACTTGGCCGACAAAGGCTTGTATGCGGCCAAAGCGGCGGGCCGCAACGCCATTCGCCACCAGCCTGGCTGTGGCCACAACAAGCCCGATCAAGCGCACGGGCAACAGCAGGCTTGAAGGGGCGACTCAGTCGCGCTCGAACACGGCCATGCTTTCGACGTGGGCGGTGTGCGGGAACATGTTGACCGCACCGCCGGCCACGCAGCGGTAACCCGCCTCGTGCACCAGCAAGCCGGCATCGCGTGCCAAGGTGCCTGGGCTGCAGCTGACGTAGACGATGCGCTTGGGCGGCACCCAGTCGGGCACCAAGGTCGGGTCTTGGTGCAGATCGACCAGTGCCTTGGCCAGGGCAAAAGCGCCTTCGCGCGGGGGGTCCACGAGCCACTTGTCAGCGTGGCCATAACTGGCCAGCTCTTGCGGGGTGATTTCGAACAGGTTGCGCGCCACGAAGCTGGTGTTGAGGGCCACACCGTTGGCCAGCGCGTTCTCGCGCGAGCGCGCCACCAAAGCCTCGCTGCCTTCGATGCCCAGTACCTCTCGGGCCTGCGTGGCCAGTGGCAAGGTGAAGTTGCCCAGGCCGCAGAACCAGTCAATGACACGCTCTTGCTTTTGCACCTTCAACAAGCGCAAGGCACGCCCCACCAGCACCTGGTTGATGGCGTGGTTGACCTGGGTGAAGTCGGTGGGCTTGAACGGCATCGTGATGCCGAACTCGGGCAAGGTGTAGTCCAGCGTGGGCAGGGCCTCGTCCAAAGGGTGAACGGTGTCCGGCCCCTTGGGTTGCAGCCACCACGAGATCGTTTCCTGGCCTCCCTGCGCCGGGCTGTGCGACACGGCGAAATGGCGCAAGCGTTCGGTGTCTGCGGGTGTCAGCGGTTCGAGGTGGCGCAAAACCAGCACCGTGACCTGGGTGCCGACCGCCACTTCGATTTGCGGCAAGCGGTCGCGCTGGTCCATGCTGGCAAGCAGTTCGCGCAAGGGCATCATCAGGCGGCTGACGTGAGGGGGCATGATCTCGCAGGTCTGCATGTCGGCCACGTAGCGGGACTTGCGCTCATGAAAGCCCACGAGGACCTTGCCCTTCTTGGCCACGTAGCGCACCGACATGCGAGCACGGTAGCGATAGCCCCAAGCCGGGCCTTCGATGGGGCGCAACAGGGTCTCGGCCTTGACTTTGCCCAAGTGCCACAGATTGTCTTCCAGCACGCGCTGCTTGAACGCCACTTGCGCGCTCGCGTGGATGTGCTGCATCTTGCAGCCACCACACAGGCCGAAGTAGGTGCATTTGGGTTTGACCCGCTGCGCGCTTTCGCTGCGCCGGTCGGACATGGTGGCCTGTTCCCAGTTGTTCTTCTTGCGGAACACGCTGACGCGCACTTCCTCGCCTGGCAAGGCATCTTCAATGAACACGACCTTGCCGTCGTCGCGGTGCGCCACGCCTTGGGCTTCGAGGTCAAGAGACTCGACCTTCAACCAAGCCAAATGAGGTGGCAAAGGTGCCACAGCGGGGGTTGCAGAGGCCACCACTGCACCGCCGGCCGCCTCAGGGGCCACGGTGGTGTCGGCAGAAATGGAAACGGGGGATGAATCGCTCATCCCCCGATTGTCTCAGGACTGCAGGCCTTGTTTCGCTCAGCGAGAGGGCAACTGCCTTGCCGGGTCGATGGGCTTGCCTTGCTTGCGAATCTCGAAGTGCAGTTGCACGCGGTCAGAATCGGTCGCGCCCATCTCGGCGATCTTCTGGCCCTTGCGCACCACCTGGTCTTCTTTGACCGACAAGGATTGGTTGTGGGCGTAGGCCGTCAGGTAGTCGCCACTGTGTTTGAGGATGACCAGGTTGCCATAGCCGCGCAGGCCCGAGCCGGCGTAGACCACACGCCCATCAGCCGCAGCCACGACCGGGTCGCCTGCTTTGCCTCCGATGGCGATGCCTTTGCGCTTGCCTTCTTCGAAGCCGCCCACGGTGGGGCCGCTGGCAGGCCAGATCCAGTTGGGTTCGTCGGCATCGCGAGCGCTGTCTTTGGGATCAGTGGCAGGTGCACTGGGGGTGCTGGCTGCGGCCCCTGAGGACGCGGCCGCCCCGCCGGCAGGCACTGGCGCGTTCGAGGCGCTGCCGCTCGTGGGCGGCTTGGCGGCCGAGCCCTTGGCTTCCAGGCCACGGGCTTCGATCTTGGGCGACGTCACCGGCTTGGCCGAGGCGACACCGACCGGCGCATCCACGCCAGGAGGAACCACCCGCAGCACCTGGCCGACTTCGATCAGGTTCGGGTTGTCGAGGTTGTTCCAGGTGGCGATGTCGCGCCAAGTCACGCCCGCTTCGAGGCTGATGCGGATCAGCGTGTCGTTGGGTTTGACGGTGTAGTAACCGGGCTTGCCGGCGTTCTCGGCGCCAGGCAAGACCTTGGCCGGCGCGGCCATGCCGCCTGAAACCGATGGCGAGGCCACGCGGCCGCGGTCTTCCACCGGGGCGCGGTGGTTGGGTGAAGCGCACCCCACCAGAGCCAGCAGCAAAGCGGCAGGGGCAACGAACCTGAAATTGGATGTCATGGATACGGATCGCATGGGTGAGAGGACGCGGGGCGCGCACCACTCGGGTGACTCATGTGGTGCCTGATTTTAGAGGCACGAAGAGGACTTCACCGGCGCGGCTGTGCTGGAGGCTGCCGTCGGGCAATCTGTCGATGATGGTGAGCACCTGGGCGCCACCCCGGCTGGCGTCTTCCATGGGGGCCACGATGCGGCCACCTGGGGCAAGTTGGTCCAGCCAGGCTTGGGGCAAGGCGGCACCACCGGCCGCCGCGATGATGGTGTCGAACGGGGCTTGCGGCGCGTGGCCCAGGGTGCCATCGCCATAGACCAGCCGCACATCGGGACTGTGGGGCGTTTGGCGGCGCAGCTCGTCGAGGTTCTGACGGGCCTTGAGGTGAAGATCGCGCAGGCGTTCGATGGACACCAAGCGGGTCGACAGCAGGCTGAGCAAGGCGGCCTGGTAACCGCAGCCCGAGCCGATTTCGAGGCAGTTGCCCAGGGGTTTGGCGGAGGCTGGCACCGCCGCACCGGGTCGGGTACACAAGAGCTGCATCATGGCCGCCACGACCGAGGGCTTGGAAATGGTCTGGCCCAGGCCAATGGGCAGGCTGGTGTCTTCGTAGGCCTGGTTGACGAGGGCAGAGTCCACAAACAGGTGTCGGGGCACTTGGGCAAAGGCAGCCAACACGCCGGCGTGGTGAATGCCATCGCGCGTCAGGCGCTCGACCATGCGGTGGCGCACAGGGGCCGAGTCCAGTCCCACGCCTTGCGGGATGGTTTGGCGACGGCGGTCTTGCTCGACCTGCTGCAGGTGCGCTTGTGGACGCAGCACCTCGCGCACCACGGCGGTTTTGGTGGCCGCAACCTGGTCGAGCTTGAGCGGGAAGCGGCGCGGTTTGGGCTCGCCAGGGCTCATCAGGCACCCAACCAGTTGCGCCACGTGGGCAGACGCTGGTGGTCGGTCATGTCCACCTGCAACGGGGTGATGGAGACGCGGCCTTCGCGCACCGCGTGGAAGTCGGTGCCATCGCCGTCTTCTTTGGCCTCGCCTGCGGGGCCGATCCAGTAGAACAGGTCGCCACGTGGGTTGGCTTGGGCCACCGCCGGGAAGCTGGCGTGACGGCGTCCCAGGCGCGTGATCTGCCAGGCAGCCTTGTCGGCATCGGCCGAAGCCGGGATGTTGACGTTGAGCAGGTAGGGGCTCGCGCTGGGCGGATTGGCCAGCACGTGCTCGATCACTTTGCGGGCCACGCGGGCCGCGACATCCAGGTGACTCCACCCTTTGTCTGTGAGCGAAAAGGCCAGGGCCGGCACGCCAAACAAATAGCCCTCGGTGGCCGCTGCAACGGTGCCCGAGTACAAAGTGTCGTCACCCATGTTGGCGCCGTTGTTGATGCCCGACAGCACCAGATCAGGCTTGGAGATCAGGCCCGAGGTCAGCGCCAGGTGGACGCTGTCAGACGGGGTGCCGCTGACATAGCGAAAGCCGTTGCTGGCGGTGTGCAAGCTCAGGGGCTGGTGCAGGCTCAGGGCGTTCGAGGTGCCACTGGCATTGCGCTCAGGGGCGAAGACATCGACGGTGCCCAAGCCATCGCACGCCTGGACCAGGGCGGCAATGCCCGGCGCCAGGTAACCATCATCGTTGGCAATCAAGATTCGCATGGGGCCATTGTAGAAGCGCAACGCACTGGGGGCGCAAAACGCCAAACCGAGGGGGCACTGGTGACGAGGGCGCCCGACGGCCCGATAATGGTCTGAATGCATCCGCCATCAGGCCGATGCGTTGCGTGCCTGCTGTTTCCGGCACCCCAGCAACCCCAGCGGGCCATCCCTGGCAGCTTCGGAGGAGTGAAATGGCTGTCAAGGTATTGATCATGGAAGACAACCCCGTGGCGCGGGGCTTCCTGTGCCGCGTGGTGCGAGAGAGCTTCAGCGACGTCAGCAGCATCACCGAGGCCAGCGACCTGGAGGCCGCACGGCGCCTGCTGGGCCACTCCGCTGGCGGTCGCGCCCAAGCGAGCAGCGATCCTTTCCAGCTGATTTTGGTGGACCTGGAATTGCCCGATGGCAGTGGCCTGGAGCTGCTGACCGAGCTGGCAGCCTACCCGGCCACGCGCATCGTGACCACGCTGTACTCCGACGACGAGCACCTCTTCCCTGCCCTGCAATGTGGCGCCGATGGCTACTTGCTCAAGGAAGACCGCTTTGAGGTGCTGGTCGAAGAGCTGCAAAAAATCGTGCGTGGGCAGCCACCGCTGTCGCCGGCCATCGCCCGGCGCCTGCTGACGCATTTCCGCTCGGGTGATGCGCACGCGCTGGGAGGCTCACCCGCCTCTCATGCAGCACCGGCGCCCGTGGCCCCGATGGTGCCCGACCACGAGCGGCTGACGCCGCGCGAAAGCGAAGTGCTGACCTACCTCAGCAAGGGCTTCACGATCAAAGAAATCGCGGCGCTGATGGGCATCAAGTGGTTCACGGTGAACGACCACATCAAGTCGATCTACAAGAAGCTCAACGTCTCCAGCCGGGCAGAAGCGGCCGTGCTGGCCAGCAAACAGGGCCTGGTGTGAGCTCGGCCGGCCTGCCGCCCAGCGACAGGCGCGGCGGAGGCTGGCCTTCGCTGGAGGATGTGCTGGGCAGCACCTATGCCCTGCCCCGCCGCATGAACTGGCGCCTGCGGGCCCTGATGGCCATGGCCTTGTTGGGCTGCGTGCTGGTGTTCGGGCTGGCGCGCTGGCTCAGCACACAGCCGGTGTTGCCCTTGGACCTCATTGCAACGGCGGACGGCAAGCTGATCGTGAGCGGACCGGCCCCCGCCGCACTGCACGGCGCTGAAGGGCACACCGTGCTGGACCTGCACGCTGCACCTGCGAGCAAAGACAGCAACCACCAGTTGCACCAAGCGCCTATGAGCACGGCTGTGTTGCCGCACTCCACGCGGTGGATCAGCGACCCTGTCGCGCGCACGCTGGGGCAGGCGCAATGGCATGGCCTGTGGGCACTGCAAGAAAACGCTGCCGCTGCGGGGCACGCATTGCAACTTCGGCTTGAAGGGCAACCCGACCTCCCGATCGACATCCTCCCCATGGGATGGTCGCGCCTGGGCCCGGTCTTTTGGGTGCTGTGCGCATTGGCCTTGATGTTGATGGGAGTGGGCTCGGCGGTGCTGCTGGCTGCGCCGCAATGGCGTACCGCCTCGTTCGCCATGCTGGCCATGAGCCAAAGCGCCCAGCTGCTGCTGCTGGCCACGGGGCTCAGCCTGGGTGTTTTCAGGCCCGACTGGTTTGTCAACTTCGAGTTCAAAGCCCATGTGGCCCTTGATCTGGTGTGCGCTGCCACGGTGCTCAAACTGGCTGCCTTGCACCCCAGGCGCGTATCGGGCTGGGCGGGCTGGTCGGTGTTGGGTTGGGCGGCCGCCTTGGCACTGTGGCAGCTGCATGGTCACCTGGCCTCGACGGCGAGTTGGTGGTGGATCCAGCTCGGGTGGATGGCGATGCTGGCGGGGGCGACTTTGTTGCTCAGCGCATCGCACCGGGCCAAGCCACATCCCTTGGGTCTGCTGCTCAGGCGCTTTGCGCTGGTGACTCTGCTCACCTGGAGCCTGTTGAGCCTGGCCGTTTGGCTGGGCCTGCCGCGCCCGGACATGCAGCTGAACCTGGCCACCTACGGCGTCATCACCTGGCATGTGTTTGCGGCGCTGGAGGTGATGCTCGCCCCTTACCTGTCGCGGTCTCGGCAGATTTTGCAAGAGTTCTCATTGCTGGCAGCGGGCAGCACGGTGGCCGGGTCGCTGGACCTGCTGTTTGTGGCGGTGTTTTCGCTGGGGCCATTCGCCTCGATGACGCTGTCGCTCTTCCTGGCTTTTGGCGTGTACCTGCTCGTGCGCCGTTGGCTGATGACGCACCTGCCTGGCCGAGACGCCATCTCGATGGAGCGGCTGTTCCAGCGCATGTACCGCATTGCGCGCGAGGTGGCTCGTCGCCCTGACACCCTGCGCAACTCCCTGGTTGACCTGATGCGCGAGGTGTTCGACCCGCTGCAAGTCAACCTGGTGGAAGGACAGGCCAAGTACAGCACCACGCGGGGCAATGGCTCGGTGCTGCTGGTGCCTCTGCCTGTGTTGCAGCCGGCACCACGGCAAGAGATCCTGGTGCTCAAGCACTCGCACAAAGGGCAGCGCTTGTTCACCTCAGACGACGCCCGCCTGGCGCAGCGCATCGTGGAGCAACTGCACCGCGCCATGAGCTTTGACAAGGCGGTCGAGCAAGGACGCAGCGAAGAGCGCCTGCGCATCGCGCAAGACCTGCACGACGACATCGGCGCGCGGCTGCTCACACTGATGTACCAGGCGCCCAATGCCGACATCGAGGAGTACATCCGCCACACCATCCAGGACCTCAAGACGCTGACGCGCGGCCTGGCGGCGCAGTCCCACGGCCTGGCAGAAGCGGCCAGCGAATGGAAGCGAGACATCAGCCAACGCCTGGGCGTGGCCCATTGCGATCTGGTCTGGCACATGGACGCCGACACCGACCTGCTCCTGACCATGGTGCAGTGGTCATCACTGACCCGCATCGTGCGCGAACTGGTCAGCAACACGATCAGCCATGCCAAAGCGAACGAGGTCGAGATCCGCCTGAGCTTGCTGCAAGACCAGCTCACGCTGAGCGTCAGCGACAACGGCTCGGGTCGCAACCCGGCGGCCTGGTCACACGGCCTGGGCCTGGGCGGCGTGCGCAAGCGCGTCAAGCAACTGGGCGGCAGCGTGCGCTGGGTCGAGGTCGAGCCCAAAGGCATCCGCTGCGAAGTGGTGGTGTCTTCGTTCTCAGGCTCGGCCAGCACGCACCAGACCTCGGGCGCCCACGCGGGGGCCGACAGTCAGTTTTCCCACTGAGGGGTGTTGCGCAAGACCTCGTCGAGCGTGGTCACGCCTTCGGCCACCTTCATCACGCCCGACAGGCGCAAGGGGCGCAGCCCATCTTTGGCCGCGGTGCGGCGCAGCTTGGGCATGTCAACGACAGGGTGCATGGCGCCACGGATGGCCTCGGACACCGGCAGCAGTTCGTACAAACCGACGCGGCCCTTGAAGCCCGTCATGCGGCAGTCCAGGCAACCCACGGGCTTGTAGGGTTGGATCTTGCCCGTCAGGCGCCAGGGCTTGATCGCCTCAAGCAGGGTGTCAGGGTTGAGCTCGGTATCGATCTGCTTGCACACGGGGCACAAGGTGCGCACCAGGCGCTGGGCCAGCACGCCGATCACCGTGGCGCTGATGAGGTAGCTGGCCACGCCCAGGTCGGTCAGGCGGGTGATGGCCGAAGCCGCGTCATTGGTGTGCAGGGTCGAGAACACCAAATGCCCAGTCAGGGACGACTGGATCGCCATCTCGGCGGTTTCGAGGTCACGGATTTCGCCCACCATGATGATGTCGGGGTCCTGCCGCATCAGGGCGCGCACGCCTTCGGCAAAGCCCAAGTCGATGGCCGGCTGCACCTGCGTCTGGTTGAACGAAGCCTCGATCATTTCGATCGGGTCTTCGATGGTGCAGACGTTGACCTCGTCGGTGGCCACGCGCTTGAGGGTGGAGTACAGCGTGGTGGTCTTGCCCGAACCCGTGGGCCCGGTGACCAAAATGATGCCGTGCGGGCGGCCCACGAGCTGCTCCCACACCTGCGTCTCAGAGGGTGCAAAGCCCAGGGCTTCAAAGGACTTGACCGTGTTGTCGGGGTCAAAGATCCGCATGACCATTTTTTCGCCGAAGGCCGTGGGCATGGTCGACAGGCGCATCTCGACTTCGTCACCGCCGGGGTTGCGCGTCTTGATGCGGCCATCCAGCGGGCGACGCTTTTCGACCACGTCCATGCGACCCAGCAGCTTGATGCGCGCCGTCATGGCCTGCATCACCGACAAAGGCACTTGGTAGACGGTGTGCAGCACGCCGTCGATGCGGAAGCGGATCGCCCCCATCTCGCGACGGGGCTCCAGGTGGATGTCAGAGGCGCGCTGGTCAAAGGCGTATTGCCACAACCAGTCGACCACCTGGATGATGCCTTGGTCATTGGCATCGAGCTGACGATTGGACTTGCCCAGCTCGACCAGCTGCTCGAAGTTGTGCACCACCGAGTCGCCGGTCTTCTTGTTGGCGTCTTTGACCGACTTGGCCAGCGTGTAGAACTCGGTGCGGTAGCGCTGCAGGTCCAGCGGGCTGGCGACCACGAGCTTGATCGTCTTTTTGGTGTGCGTCAGGATCTCGTCCACCCAGGCCACGTCCAGGGGCTCGCTGGTGGCGATAGTGATGTCGGTCAAACCGAACTGCACAGGCAGCGCTTTGCGGCGCTCGGCGTAATTGATGGACATGACCTCGGCCACGCGGGCCACGTCGACCTTGAGCGGATCGATGCGCAAGTAAGGCAGGCCCACACGCAGCGCCAGCCATTCGGTCAGGGGTTCGAGCTCCAGCACACCGCCCGTGTCAAACCGGGTCAAGCCCAAGCCGGCAATGCGCACCAGGGGGTGCTGGGCGCTTTGCCCGGCAGCAAAGCGCTGGGCCACGGTCTCGGCGTCTTTGAGCGACAGCAGCTTGTCTTCGGTCAGCCAGGTCAGCAGCAAACGCCAGTCGAGCGGGCCTTTGTGCGTGATGGCGCGACGTGGCGCTGCCAGAGGGTGATCGGCCGAGGACTTGGCTGGAGGGGTCATGTGGATGCGGTCTTGGCTGGCTGGACAGGCTTCAAGGGCTTGGGCGCTTTGGCAGCTTTGGGTTGGAACGCAGACAAAAGCTTCACCCATTTTGCGGCGGGCAGCGAATGGCGGGTCTGTAAAGTTTCGGCACGTTGGACCAGCACTTCACGCTCAGGCAGCTCAAAGCCCTTCCAGGCCAGCACGATGGTGTTGCCCTCGGTGGTGGGTTTGAGCATGGCGACGCGGTCGGCGCCAAACGCCGCGCTGATGCGCAAGGTGCTGCGCTCGAAACTGGCCTCGCGCCCGAACAGGTTGACGGTCATGACACCGCCGTCGTCGAGGGTGCGCCAGCAGTCGCGGTAAAAGGCCTCGTCGTCCAGCACGGGGCTGGCGGCTTCGTGGTCGTAGAGGTCGACGCACAAGGCGTCGAATGCGCCCACGTTGTCGTCGCTGGCCACAAAACGGGCGGCGTCGCCCAGCACCACCGTCAAGCGCTCGTCGTCTTCGGGCAGGTGGAACCAGCAGCGGCAAATGCCAATGACCTGCGGGTTGATCTCAACCGCCGTGGTCGGCAAGCGCAACTCGCTGTGGCAGAACTTGGTGATGGCCGCCGCACCCAGGCCGAGCTGCAAGCAACGGGTCTCAGACAATGCCTGAGGCTCACGCAACAGCATCCAGGCCATCATGCGCTGGATGTATTCGAGCTCGAGCTTCTGGGGCTTGCGGATGCGCATGGCGCCCTGGATCCAGGGCGTATCGAGGTGAAGGTAACGCAGGCCAGCTTGTTCAGAGATGGTGGCGTCGGGCAGGACGGGCTTGATCTTTTTCACGCGCGCAGTGTGGCACAGTCGCCAGCGTGAACTCAGCTGCCCCGCCCTCGTCAGACCCCAGCGTGCAGGGCACGCGCTTGCTGGGGCTGCCGCCCATCGTGGGCGCCGGTGCGCGGCTGCTGGTGTTGGGCAGCTTCCCCAGTGTGACCTCTTTGCGCTCGCAGCAGTACTACGCTCACCCACGCAACGCTTTCTGGCCGATCTTGTCGGCCATCTGGGGCTTGAGCGGCCCTCGGGCGCTGCAGGCCTTGCCCTATGCCGAACGCCTGCCGGTGGTGCGCGAACGCGGTCTGGCCATCTGGGACGTCTACGCTGGCTGCGAACGCGCGGGCAGCCTGGACAGCGCCATCCAGCATGCCACGTGCAACGACCTGGTGGGGCTCATGCAAACGGCGCCCACGCTGGCTGCCATCGCGCACAACGGCGGCGAATCGGCCAAACTCATGCGGGTCACGCAAGCGCTGGGCTTGCCGGTGTTCAAGCTGCCATCGACCAGTCCGGCCAACGCGTCGTGGTCTTTCGAGCGTAAGCTGGCCGCATGGCGCGAGGTGTTTGCGCAAGCGGGCATCGCTTGAGCCGCCAGCTCAAGGCAGTGTGCGCAAACCCGGCAAGGCGTCCAGCGCATTGCGATGGCATTGCGCTTGAACTTCATCCACCGACTGCCCACGCAACAGGGCCAGTGACTCGGCCATGCGCGGCAGCTCGCACGGCTCGTTGCGGCTGATCTGGCCTTGCGCGCGCTGCTCGGCAGTGCGGTAAAGCCAGTGGGGCGGGATGTCGGGCGCATCGGTCTCCAACACGATGGCATGTGCGGGCAACTCGGCCGCCAAGCGCCGGATCTGCAGCGCGCGCTCGAAGGTCATGGCCCCACCAAAGCCCAGCTTGAAGCCCAGCTCG
>CANCFV010000070.1 GCA_947377275.1 Burkholderiales bacterium
CGGCTCAATGGCGCTGCGCCGTTTGATCATGGCCTTCATTGCGCGCGTGACGCCTCGCCTCTGGCCTGATCTGAGGATCTGCACGCCATCGACGTTGGCCCCCTTGTAGCCTTTGTCCACCATCACCGTTCGTGGACGCTGGTTGGCCAAGATGCTGACCTGCTCGATGGTCTCATCCAGCGTGTGCCCGTCATACGGATTGCCAGGCATGGAGCGCATCCCCACCACCAGGCCCTCTTTGAGCGTGGTGGCCAGCGTGACCTTCACACCGAACTCGTAGGGGTTGCGTGCCTTGCCCTTGGAGATGCATTCAACTTCTGGCGCATGCAGGGCGTACAGCTTGTTTTTGTCTTTGGTCTTTTGCGTGAGGATGCGACCCACGCGATGCAGCAGGTCCTGGCCCTTGGCCTGCACCTGCTCAGGCAGCTTGCTCAGTTGGCGCTGCACGTCCCGCTGAACGCGGCCAACTCGGGTACGCAGCGTCTTGAGGGCGCCGCGCATGCGCTTGTATTGCTTGGCGTGGGCGTAGCGGCCCACCTGCGTGGCCAAACGGGGCGCCTCTCGGTTGTAGTTCTGGCGCAAGCTCAAGCCATTGTCCTTGGCGAACTTGACCATGTGCTGGCGACCGCGCTCCAGCAGTCGGCTGTCTGTGGGGTGCGCAATCGCCTTGGGCATCACCGTGGTGTCCACGATCACCTTGTCCAGGCTGGCTCGCTTGATCAGCCCTGCGGTGCGGGCTGCTTCGATGGTCACGGCCAGCAGCAGCTCCACGCCTTCTTCGCCGATGCGCTGGCGCCAGCGCGTCAGGCTTGACGGGTCGATGGGCAGCTCGGTTTGCAAATAGGTCTCGCCAGTGAAGAACTGCCAGTACGGGTTCTCCAGCCAGGTGTTGACCACCATCTCGTCGGACGCATCGTTGGCGTGTTGCAGGTAAAGCAAACCGGCCACCAACCGGGGAGGTAATGCAGGGCGCCCACGGCCAGAGGTGAAGTGGCCTGCGAAGTGATGTTCGATCAACGCCCAGTCCATCAATCCGGCCAGCCGAATCAGTGGGTGCTTCATGTTGAGCAACTCGTCCAGGCGGGGACGGAACATCTCTGCGGTCTGGGCGGTGCGGGTGTGGGGCTTCATGGGCTGCAAAATTTGCAAGAAAGCGCGGGGCCGGTATTTGTTTCCTTGCAAATATCGCACCACACTTCAGCCGAAATCACATTGCAGATCAATGGCTTACGAGTTGTTCAGGGCGGACTTTGTAAGTGCGGTACATCAATAGGGATATCAGTACACCCTGAATCAACCGTAAGTGAGCGTCAGGTGAGGCGAAGGCCCCTCCCGTGCGCGCAGCTTGCCTTTTGAGTTGCTCCGCGAGGGCTAGATAAGACGGCTGCCTTTGCAGCCAATAAACGGATGAGAGGTCTCGAATTCGTGCGTGAGCCTCTGCCCAAAGATCTGGCGAGTTAGCACTGAAACTTTTGAAATCAGAGACGTGGGTATCACTTGGAGGGCTCAGCAATCCACCTAGAGCTTCCCTCGGCTTCGAGGCCGCATTAGGTTCTGCCTTCACTGGCGGTTGTCTGCGCATAGAGTCAAGCTCCGAATCGATCGCAAAAATCGCCTCATGGAGTTGACCGATTGACGGGTACTTTCTGTGAATCATGCGTCCCTCAACGCAACCTTGAAAACGTTGCCACGCCAGGCCAGCAAGAGAACCGGCTTTTTGGGATCAGCCTAGGCGTGACAAAACTGTTGGGCACTTCATGCCGCATGGTTATGGTCGGCGGATTTGGCGATGAACTCAAGCGCCGTGCTGTCCTTCTTTGCAAGGTTGCAGGGAGCGCAGGAAGCCACAAGATTCGGTAATTCGTCGGGGCCAAGTAGCGCGCGCGGCATCTGGTGCTCAATGTGCCACCTACCATCTAGAGTCAGTGTCTTGCCGCAATAGAAGCATTTCCCGTCACTCTTCTCGAAGACCTCGAGTCTTCGGCGTGGAATCGCTCTGGGCTTGCTTCCTGCTTTAGGCACTGGCATTTCTTGTTCAGTCCAAAGCGAGCACTGCACGAACGAAGAGTCGTTAGCGCAGGTCAGGGATGCTGCGGCCTTAAGAACTCGGCGGGCCTGAGCCATTGCTGATGATTTGTCCCCGTCGACGGCCAAAACGCCGCCCGTCTTTGGGTGCAGAACCATATACCGCACCGAGTGCAAGCCGCGTTCAACACACGCCATGGTGGCCATAACGTATTCACCTGATTTGCCGAAGATGCCGCCATAAATTGGGCGGTAGCGGATCGATGGGCTTGGGGCGTTCATGATGAACCTTTCTCATAGCGAGTTAGCTCCTGGCCTGGCACCCATGGTGCTGACAAGATGGCCTCTATCTCACCGGCGAGGGTGCTGCAGGCCGCGCCTCCGTGTTGGCGCCGGTCCAATGCGAGGTGATAGCTTGCAACGGACTTAAGGATCTTTGAAACGGTTTGGCGGGACTCGTTTTGATGGCGTTCCTGATCGCAGGCTTCTGTCCTCGCGTCGATGTAGTCCAGCAACTCGCTGACGGCCTCTACAACCTGATGATGTCGCAAACCGGCGATCAATCGAACGAGCTTTGGTTCTAGGCGCTGACGATGGGCGTGCGAACCGTTGTTGGCTGTGTGGGTCATGATGAAGCTCCTGAACCGCCATGTACAAGTCTCAGCACCGTTCGCGACGCCTTAGGCTCAGCGGTCGGCTTTATGGCGACAGAGCGAGCTTGTATCCGCCCAGTCAAAAGTAGGGCTTCTGCCTCTTGAACCTTTTGCATTACGGCACGTAAAACCGCTGGATCGTATTCGTAGCTCGAGCTCAGGTTCAACTTGGGAACCGATCCCTTTGCGAAAGCCGAGAACCAGTTGACCGCGTCTCGCCTGTATTCATCTGCATTGCTATGCGATGGTTGACAAGGGTTCGATTGCTTCTTCGCGGCTGCCTTTGCCAATCGCTCAGCCCGCTCTGCTTTGGTGAAGCTGATTGAGACTTGGTAGGCGTTAGGCCAGTAGCCGAAATCCCTTTTCACTCGGCATAGGCGTCCGTGGCGGTCGCTGTAGCTGGCGCATTTGCTGGGCCCATCGACATCTCCTGGCAGCTTTAAGTCAGCAGGTAAGTCGATAGCTTGAAACTGGTGCGGGACGACGGTAACGTGACGGGTGTCCCATCTGTCGCTTAGCACCTTAGGTTCATTTCCAGCCAGCCAATCCTTCCGCGCTTGAGCGATCTTGATGGCCGTGTCGACCGGGCTCAACATTCGGCTATATGCCGCCATAAGTGATCCGCTGACCTCAACGCGACGCTTGATCGCGTCTTCTCGAACCGCTGCTGCAAGATCTGGGGAGCACCAATGCACCACCGAAGAAGGGCCGATCATCTGATCTTTGGTCCTGCGCAGAGTTGGGAAGACCGATCGAGACTGATAGTCCGCCTCGACGTTACGGTTGATTGAAATGGCGACGGAGTCAATAGGCAGCGTGCACGCTCGGCGCTCTTTAGCTCTGTTTTGGAGGTGTGATTCGAGTCCATCCAAGGCTGAGCTTGCGGGGGGAAGGTTGCGGCTCATGCTGCTGCCCCTTGCGGCTCGAAGGCAGCCGCCGTTGTGCGCAGTGGGTCCCAATGGGTTGGGAGTCCGAATCCATCTTCATGAGTTACCAGATAGTCGGCGAGGGCACGCAAGAAGCCCTCCCTGATGGCCTGCCCGCTTCCTAGCAAGTTGGCATAGATCGCCGTTTCGATTTCGAAGGCAATGACCTTGTAGTCCCGCCCATCTACGTCGCCTCCAAAACGATGAACTGTCTTCTCGCTGATTTCATGAACCCGAGCGAGCAGCAGCATGAAATTGTTTGCGCCGTTGCGCTGGTCCTCCGCGAAGGCGGGGAGTAGCGTTGGCGGTTGAGCTCTGGTGAAGTGGTGTGTAAGCGCGGGTGCGGCGATGCCGCTAGACTTGATGTCAGCTTTCATTTCGATCTCCTAGGGATCGGTTGGGAGTTAGACCGCTGTCAGGGCTCCTACCCCCTGCCAGCGGTCGCCTTTCATCAGTGCCGCTGATGTGCCGGTTTGCTTGCTACTGCCTTGGCTTGCCCGAGGTCATGAGGGTAGAGCGCTAGCGAGTAAAGGTGTTTGATGTGATCGACTAAGGCCAAGATGGTATTGCAGACATCCAGATGGTTGCAGACGGACTCATACTTTCCCGAGCACGACGCTTCAGGACGCAAGAATTGACCCCGAATGGCTTGGTTCACTGCTATCGCAATCTCTATGTCCTCAGCCCACTCCTGGGGCAGATCAGGATGATCATCTGACGCTAAGTGGACTTCGTTTAAAAGCCTCCCGACAAGACCCAGCGAATGGAAAACAACTGATGCCTCGGACGAGGAATGATCGCCTGTTGCATAGGTCGAGATGATCTGCACTAGGCCCTCTAGCTTGTGAAGCGGGGTCTCCATATCGCGCTGATTGGACGTGCTTGTTTCGGTCATGGCTTGGCTTTCAAGGGTGATTGAGTGTTGGCTGCGGTTGACAGGCGAAGGCCAGTGTTGATGGCCAGATCGTCAACGTGACTGCATCCGAGTTGTTCCGCGCTTGCGTTAATCGAGTTGCCAGCCTCGTTGACGTGCATCCTGATCTGTCCGCAGAGTTCGGCAATCGCAACGCGCATCAGGCCGCTGTCAGGTTGCAAAAGCATTGCTTTGACCCCCTCAACCAAAGCCGTAACCTTGGACTCGGCCAACTGCACGGATGCATCTGCATTTCGCAGCGCAGCGGCTAGCATTTGCTGCGTGGGAGAATTCACATCAGCCATATTCAAGCTCCTTGTTAGCTTGTTTGGGTTAGGGGCTCGGAGGTGTTCCACCACCTTTGAGCCCCGCTTTGCCTGAGACCGTCAGGCGGCGGGTTTACGCCTCAACGGGATCACTTCAGCGCCTCCCTGCATCAGCACAGTCATGTGAGCGCCAGCTTTTGTCCAGGCCGTAACCATTTCTGGGAAGTAGTCGTGGCCGTCATAGACACGGCGCATGGTTTCCTCCTCTTTGTGATTGATGCATAGCTCTGCAATGTGGGGAGCGACGCCAAGTCGCGCCAACATCGTTCGGAACGTCTTGCGCAGGTCGTGCGGGGTGAACTTCCTGCAACCTTCTTCTTCTAGCCGATCGACAATTCGCCGCATGGCCTTCGCCAAGGCACCTGGGCTTTGGGCCCGGCGCTCTTTTCTACCCGGGAAGAGATACGGATTGCCCTTGATGCTTAAGGCCTTGGCTGCCTCAATGATTGCCAGGGCTTCATCTGACAAATAGATCGTGATCGCAGTGTTCGTCTTGACTCTGTGCGCTGGCAGGTTCCAAACACGCTTGGTTAAGTCAAGTTCAGCAATCGGTAGGCCCGCAGCCTCTTCGGGGCGTACACCTGTGACCAGAATGAGTTCCAGTGCCAAGCGAGTGGAGAGGCTCATGTCCGACTCCAACATGATCTTGCGCAGCTTCTTGATTTCCAAGTCGGCGGCGGCGTTGACCGGGGCAGGGCGGTAAGGCTTTGGGTTCTCAATGCCCAACATTGGGTCAATTGTCGTGAGGTACCTGCGCTTCGCACCGAAGTTGGTCAACGTTCTCCAAGTTCTGTATACGTGGGCCGCTGCGCCAGGTGATCCCCGTTTTCGTGGTGCATCAATGCACGCTTGGATCACCTCTTGTGTGACTTTGGAGAACTTGATGTCCCCAGCCCTTGGCTTGACGTCCTTTTCAAAAGGTTGTGTCAGTAGGAAGATTGTTCTTGCCTTGACAGGCTCGCCCCCCTTGCGGCGGCTACCTAGCTTCTTATCGGCAAGCATTTCTTCAAACACTTCGGTGACGGTTGGTTCTGCCGCAGCTTTCTTTCTGGCAAAGCGCGCCTCCAGTACCGGATGGTCAGCTTCACCCTTCTTGGCTGCCTCCTGAATGGTTTGGTGCGCCCTCAACTCGTCCCGCGCTTTTGCAAGGCTGACCCCTGGGTAAGAGCCAAGAGACAGCCAACGACGCTTCCCGTTGACTTGCGCACGGAACTGCCACTGCTTTGCTACTTCGCCAGTAGCTCGGCGGCGAAGGAAGAGATACATGCCTGACTCCACAAGGACGCGTTGCTCGTCCTTGCCCTCAGGAAGCTTGAGCGCTTTTACCTTCTCATCCGTCCATTTGACAGGTTTAGTCATGACCGTTCTGGATACCGTGTTGGATACCACTCTAGCCGGATACTAGCGGACGGTCAAGGACGATTTCGGATGGTTTTGCTACCTTCCAAAGGGGGAAATGGACGCTTCTGGACTTCTTGGAATCTAAGGGCTTACGCCTTGTAAGCGGTAGGTCGTCAGTTCGAATCCGACAACCGGCACCATCATGATTGGCATGCGCTGCATGCAAGCAACCCGCTCCGACGCAAGTCGAGCGGGTTTTTTCATGGCCGGACAGCATCTTGGTGCGTGCGAGCTGGCGCGGGTGCGCATCTGTGGTGCGCATGGCCAGCACAGACGGCTGTTTGCGATGGCGACGGGCTGGCACGCGCTTTGCGTCATTGATGGCAGAGGCTCGGTGCATGCACCGGTTCTTCGAAGGATGGCTAGGGTTCCGATCTCGCTCCACTGAGCAGAGGTGACTGGTCCGAGAGCCATCGGCTGGCGGAGTTGCTCATGTGTTCGCACAAGGGCATCGCGCGGGCTCCACGGCGGGACAAAAGCCCGGGAGATTCACTTCGTTGAAGTGTCCTCTCGTTGCGTCTTGAACCGAACTAGGAGCCTGTGATGTCCCTTAAGCCTGTTTCCTCTCCGTCTCGCTGGGTTGCTAAATTGTGTGCTGCAGCTGCGTTGACAGCCGTGTCCAGCACCGGCTTTGCGGCCACCACCAGCATGAAAATCGGCACCGTGGTCTGGATCGGCTATGGCCCGTTCTATGTTGCTGAAGCGCTTGACCTGTTCAAGAAGTACAACCTCAAGGTCACCTTGCAGGTTTTTTCAGACCCCGCGCTGATCCCTTCCGCCATTGCCAGCGGTGCTGTGGATGGCGGCATGCTGACTTACGACCAGGTGATTGGTCAGGTCGCAGAGGGGCGCGCGCAAAAGGTGGTGATGCCGATCGACTACTCAAACGGTGGCGATGCCATCGTGGCCGACAAGAGCATCACCAAGATCGCTGACTTCAAGGGCAAGAAGATTGGCTTCAACCCCTTGTCGCCTTCCGACTTCTTGTTGTCGTACGCCCTCAAAACAGCGGGCCTGAGCGACAAGGACATCTCGGCCACCAGCATGACCCCGGAGATGGTGCCAGCCGCCATGGCTTCGGGACAGATGCCCATTGGCGTCACCTATGAGCCCAGCCTGTCGCAGATCCTGAGCCAGGGTGGCGGCAAGAAGTTCAAGGTCGTGTTCTCGAGCAAGAACGCACCCGGCCTGATCGCCGACGTGCTGGTGTTTGACGACAAGGTCATCAAGGCCAAGCCCACAGAGATCTCCGGCATCGTCAAGGCCTACCTCGATGGCATGGCGTACATGAAGGCCAAGCCCGATGAGGCTCACAAGATCATCGGCAAATTCATGGGTGTGTCGGCCAAGGAGGTGAAAGAGCAACTCTCTGGTGTCTACAACATCCCTGTGGCCGAGATGCCCAAGGCCTTTGCGAAGTCCGCTGAGACGACCTCGTACTACGGCAGCGGCGATGTGATCGGCAAGCTGCTGTTGGCCAAGGGACAGATCAAATCGCTGCCTCCCACAGAAGCCACGTTTGACGCGCAGTTTGTGAACGCATTGACCAAGAAGTAAGCAGTACGGCGAGCCAGCGTCGGCTGGCTCGCGTGCGCTCACCCGTGTCGTTGTTTGATGGAGGCTTAGCCGTGCAATCCATGTACAGACATTCCGATGGGATGTGGCCCAACACCTTGGCGCTCGCGGCCACGGTCTTGCTTTACCCGCTGGCCTGGGCCCTGATGATGGCTGAGGCCCTGGGCTTGAACGTGTTGGGGCTGGCCTGCATGGTGCTGAGCCTGACGTGGTCGGCGTATTTCATCCATGAGTTTGCGCACCACAGCATCTTCAAAAGCGCGGCTGCCAATGCGCGTTGGGGCACGCTGATGAGCTGGCTCAATGGCAGCTGCTACGCGCGCTTCGACGACATGCGGCGCAAGCACATGCGTCACCACGTGGAGCGCGCCGACGTCATCACCTTTGACCTCAAAGCCTTTTTGCTGCAGTCGCCGCCTTGGCTTCGCAACACGGTGTTGGCGCTGGAGTGGGCTTACTTTCCGGCGGTTGAGTTTTTGATGCGCGGCTTTGTGATGGCCTTGCCGTTTCGACGCTCGGGCAAGGGCGCGACCAGCCAGGCGAGGCTGCGCATCGTGGGCATTGCGCTGGTGCGCATGACTGCATTGGCGCTGGTGGCTTGGGTGTCTGTGAAGGCGCTGCTGTTGTATGTCGTGGCGTTGCTGGTGTTCATCACGGTGCTGCGGTTTGCCGATTGCTTTCAGCACACCTACATTGCCTACCCGATTTTGGACGACACGCCCTTGCCGAAAGAACTCGTGCGTGATCGCCAGTACGAGCAGGCCAACACTTACAGCGATGTGGTGAGTGTGGGGAGCGGCCTGGGGCACGGCGTGCTGAACATGTTCTGGCTGAATTTTGGTTTTCACAACGCGCACCACGAGAGCCCCACGGTGCCTTGGTACCGTTTGCCAACTTTGCACCGCCAGCTGTACCCAGCCGATTACGCGCAGGTGATCACGGTGACCGAGTTGCTGCACAGCTTCCATGTGAACCGCGTCAAACGTGTCTTGGCCGATGACTATGGCGAGGTGGCGCCGGTGGGTGCGCCTGGGCGTGCAGATCGTTTTCTGGGCGCGGTGGGCGTGTCTTTTTTGACGGCCGTTTAGCCCGGGCGCCACCATGACGCAAAGCTATGGATTGCAGGGGCGGGTGGTGGTGCTCACGGGTGCGGCCAGTGGCATTGGGCGCGCGTTGGCGCAGGCCTTTGCGCAACAGCAAGCCGAGCTGGTCCTGGTGGATCGTGCTTGGGACGCCTTGCAAGAGGTGGCCAAGGAGATCGAGGGGCTCGCGCCACTGTGCAAGGTCCATGCGCATGGCTGTGATTTGTCCGACGACGCGGCCGTGCAAGCCGTGGCCGCGCGCATCGCTCAAGCGCATCCCCAGGTGGATGTGTTGGTGAACAACGCGGGCGTCGAGTACCCCACGCCACTGAGTGACACCTCCGACCTTGCCAACGCGCGATGGGGGCAGCTGTTGGACAACAACGTGACCAGCATGGTGCGCTTGACGCGTGCCTTGTTGCCGCATATCCGCAGTGGCGCGAGCATCATCAACCAGGCTTCGATTTGGGGCAAAACCGGCGTGGCCGATTTTTCGGCCTATGTGGCCAGCAAGCATGCGGTCATCGGCTTGACGCGCGCGCTGGCCTGGGAGCTGGGCCCGCGCGGCATCCGCGTCAACGCGGTATGTCCGGGCTGGATCCGCACCGATGCGGCCATGGCTTCTCTGCAGGCCATGGCGCTGGCGCAAGGCCGCACTGAAGCCGATGTGGAGCGCGAGATCTTGTCGGGGCAGGTGTTTCCCAACATGCTGTCGCCCGCGGACATCGCAGGCGTGTACCTGTTCTTGGCCAGCGACGACGCGCGCTGCATGACCGGGCAAAGCCTGGTCGCCAGCAATGGCGAGGTGATGTCATGAGCGCGTTCAATGGCCTGAGCCTCGAAGGTCGCACCGCCCTGGTGACGGGTGCTGCGAGCGGCATTGGGCGGGCCACGGCGCTGTTGTTGGCGCAATCTGGCGCTGCTGTGGTGGTCAACCACTTGGGGCGCGCGCCAGAGGCGCAAAGCGTGGTCGATCAGATCACGGCCGGTGGCTGCAAGGCGTGGGCCGTCGAAGCCGATGTGTCGAGTTCAAAAGACGTGGTGCGCATGCTGGCGCAACTCGCGCAGATGCCCGGTCTTGGGCCGATCGACGTTTTGGTGAACAACGCCGGCATCATCCAAGAAAAACCATTTTTAGAGACCACCGATGAGGACTGGGCCCGCATGCTCAGCGTGGACCTGGGCTCGGTGTTCGTGATGTGCCGGGCGTTGTTGCCTGGCATGGTGGCGCGGGGGCATGGCGTTGTGGTGAACATCGCCTCAGACCTGGGCGTACTGGGGCGCGCCGGCTTTGCACCTTACTGCGCGGCCAAGGCCGGTGTGATCGGCCTGACGCGCTCATTGGCGCGGGAGTTTGCACCTGCGATCCGCGTCAACGCCATCGCACCCGGCCCGGTCGAGACAGCGATGTTGTCGCCCGACTCGATGAGTGCCGAAACCCTCGCGCTGGAGCTGGACATCCCCCAGCGACGATTCGCCCACCCCGAGGAAATCGCAGCCACCGCGCTGTTTTTGGCCAGTGACCTCTCGCGGTTTTATTGCGGGCAGGTGCTCGGCCCCAATGGTGGGTCGGTGATGCCATGACGCCCATGACCCCCATGACGCCTGTGTGGGCCTTGCTGTTTTCGGCGTCGCTGTGGGGGCTGACGTGGTGGCCGCTCAAACACTTTGCAGCCCATGGCTTGTCGGGGCCTGCCTTGGCCATGCTGGCCTATGGCTTGGCCGGTTTGGCAGGGCTGCCTTGGCTGCTGATGCAGCGTCGGCAATGGCGTGCGCAAGCACTCTGGTTGATGCTGATCGCACTCGTGGGCGGATGGGCCAACACGGCCTTTGTCACTGCCCTGGTGCTGGGCGACGTGGTACGGGTGATGCTGTTGTTCTACTTGGCGCCGGCCTGGTCGGTGTTGGGCGGGTGGTTGTTCTTGGGTGAGCGGGTTTCAAAGCGGCGCGGCATGGCCTTGGCCTTGTCGCTGTGTGGCGCATTTTTGGTGGTGGGCGGCGTGTCGGCGTTTGAGTCGCCCCTCAGCGCGTCTGACCTGTTGGCCATCACGGCGGGCCTTTGCTTTTCAGGCAACAACATCTTGGCGCGCAAGGCCCAATGGGTGCCGGCGGCGAGCAAAACGGTGGGCGTGCTGCTGGGCTGTGGCGTGACCTCGGCGGTCATGTTGGCCTGGGTGGCTTGGATGGCCTCAGGGCAAGGTAGCACCGCGCCAGCGCTGGACCTCAGCGGTTTCGATCGGAACACGGCCTTGCGCTTCGTCGCGTTTTCTTTGCTGTGGATGGGTCTGGTGACCTTCACCTGGCAATGGAGTGTGACGCGCCTGGAGGCTGGGCGCTCGGGTGTGATCGCCATTGCCGAGTTGGCTGTGGCGCTGGTGTCGGCCACGCTGTCGGGGGCGGAAACAATGACGCTGCTGGAGTGCCTGGGCGCCGCCGTCATCGCCTGCGCAGCGGTACTGGAAGCCACTGACAACCCGGCGAGCGACGCATCGATACCACCACCGCCAACGCCGTCAAATTTGCTGATCAAGGAGCCGCAATGAGCACGATCTGGATGAACCAACTGTCTTGGGTGGACTACGAAGCCCGCGTCAGCCAAGACCAGCCGCCGATCTTTTTGCCGGTCGGGGCACTGGAGCAGCATGGTCCGCACCTGCCCTTGGGCACCGACGGCTTGTTGTCGGCCGCTGTGGCCGCAGACACGGCCACCCTGGTGGGCGGTTTGGTGGCGCCGACCTTGTCGTATGGCTACAAGTCGCAGCCCAAGTGTGGCGGTGGGCAGCACTTTTGCGGCACCACCAGTGTGGACGCCGCCACGCTGATTGGCTCGGTGCGCGATGCGGTGCGTGAGTTCGCGCGCCACGGGGTCACCAAGCTGGTCATCGTCAATGGCCACTACGAGAACCAGTGGTTTTTGATCGAGGGCATTGACCTGGGCCTGCGCGACCTCGGGCGCGACGCCAAGCTGCAGGTGATGCGCCTGGAGTACTGGGACTTCTTGACCGAGGACACCTTGAAGAGCGTCTTCCCCGATGGCTTTCCGGGCTTCGCGCTGGAGCACGCCGCCGTGATCGAGACGTCGATGATGCTGCACTACCACCCCTCGCTGGTGCGCACCGACCTGATCCCCGATGAGCCCCCAGCCGACTTCCCGCCTTACGACGTTTACCCCACCAAGAAGCATTGGGTGCCCTTGTCGGGCGTGCTGTCATCGGCCAGAGGCTCAACCGCCGAGAAGGGCAAGGTCATGGCCTTGGAGTTGGGCCAGCGCATGGCGGCCGCCGTGACTGAGGCTTTCGAGTGAAGCCTTCAATGGACGCGAGCAGTGCAGGCATGCTGAACCCCGCGTCCACAGCCTTGCTGGTGATCGACATGCAGCGCGACTTTCTGGACGAGCGCGGCTATGCGGCACAAGCTGGGCTGGACATCGCGCGTTTGCGGCTCACCATTGGCCCCGTGCGTGCCTTGTTGAGCGCCACTCGCGCCATGGGCATGCGCGTGGTCTTCACGCGCGAAGGCCACCGCCCCGACCTCAGCGATTGCCCGCCCACCAAACTGGCGCGCAGCCGTGCCGCGGGCGCCGAGATCGGGCAGCCTGGGCCGCTGGGGCGGCTGCTGGTGCGCGGCGAGTTTGGCCACGATCTGATCGACGAATGCCAGCCGATGGCTGACGGGGGCGAAGCGAGCGACGAGGTGGTCATCGACAAGCCCGGCTACAGCGCCTTTCACCAAACCGACCTGGACCAGATCCTGCGCGCCCAAGGTGTCCATACGCTCTTGGTTTGTGGCGTCACGACCGAGGTGTGCGTGAGCACCACGGTGCGCGCCGCCACCGACCTGGGCTACCACTGCATCACCGTGGCCGATGCCTGTGCGGCGTCTGAAGGGCACTTGCAGCAGCCGGCGCTGGAGATGCTGCAGGTGGAAGGCGGCATCTTTGGTGAGGTGGCCGACTGCGCTGCGGTGCTGGCCCGCCTGGTCACGTCAACCCAAAGCCCAACATGACGCAAGTTCGCAAGCTGTGGCCATTGCTCACCGCCACGCACCGCTATGACAAGAGCATCTCGACCTACCAGTGCGGGCAGGGGCAGATGATCGATGCGCCGATCTTGGCTTACCTGATCGAGACCGCCAACGGCCGCATCTTGTACGACGTGGGCTGTGACCATCGCAAGATCCACGACCCTGCGCTGCGCCGGCGCCATTACGAGGACTCGGCCTTGGCCATGCCGCCACCGCACATGGGCGAAGAACACCGCATCCCGCACCATTTGGCGCGTCTGGGTTTGACGCCGGCCGATGTGGATGTGATCTTCATCGGGCATTTGCATTTCGACCATGCGGGTGGCCTCAAAGAGTTGCGGCGCTGCGGCTGCGGTGCCGAGATCCACCTCCAGCACGACGAGCAAGACGCTGCCGCCACAGGCGAAGACATCGCTGTGTTTGACGACGACCTGACCGACGATGCCGGTCAGCCCTTGCAGTTCAAGCTGCACCGTGGCGAGTACACCGTGGTGCCTGGGGTGGAGGCCATTGCCACACCGGGGCACACCGCTGGGCACATGTCCATGTGGATCGAGTTGCCCAAAGGCCCGCCCGTGCTGCTGGCCGGTGACGCCGCCGACCTGCAAGAGAACCTCGATGACGAGATCGCGCCAGGCGGTTTGTGGCGCGGCAACGAGGCCCAGGCCATCGACAGCATCCGCAAGCTCAAGGCCTTGGCGCACGACACCCAGGCCTGGATCTGGCCCAACCACGACATGGCGTTCTACAAGCGCCTGCACGCCTTTCCTACAGCCTATGAGTAAGCCCCCGACTGACTCCGACCACGCACCCATCTGGCCGCAAACCCCTACAGACGCTCCAGGCGATGTGCCCGAGCGCTACTTCGGTGTCTGGTCGCGCACCTTGCTCGAGACGCCCCAAGGGCGCGACACCCAAACCCTGGTGCGCTGGATGCAACTGGGGCAATGGCATGTGGACCTGCGCGTGCCAGCCGAAGCGGACGCCGCCAGGGCCAGCCTGCAAGGCTTCAGTGGCATCACCCGCATCACTTCTGTGGACACGGCCTCGGGCGTGCAAGAGATGTGCACCTGGCAGCGCTTGGTGGACTTCCAGCCACCACGTGCGGCGGTCGATGAGGGCTGGATGGTGTTCGAGACGCCCGAGCGCGTGCTGGAAACCGGTATCCATTCGACCTACTTCGAGGTGTGGGATCGGCTGCCTGGATCAACGGGGCGTCGCATCGCTTTGACTGAGCCTGCCAGAGCCGATGGCCTGCCTGCGACGCGCTTGTTCGTGTCTGGCCACTACCTGATGCGGGTGCGGCCAGCCGCGCCTTTGAGCCCGGCGTTTGAGATCTCGTTTGGCACCTGGGGTGATGGGTTGTTTGCCATCGAAGCCTCGACCATGTCTGAGCTGACATCCAGTCAAACAACCCTACAGATCCTGCCCCTTGGAAAGGGTCAAGCTGTGGTGACGATGGCCGGTGTCACCTCGACATGGGATGTTCTGGAATGGGCGGATGGTGCGCCTGCTTGAATTGCAAAGCCGTTGGCGCGCAAGCCTCTGTTTGGTGCATGCGTGCGGTGCAGTTGGTGCGTGGATCGCTTGCATGCAGGCTGCTCTGGGCGATTTCGGTGTGAGGCCTGTTGGCACGCGCTTTGCGTAATCAACCTCAGAGGCTCGGTGCTTGCGCCGGTTCTTCGAAGGATGGCTAGGGTTCCGACCTTGCTCCACTGAGCACAGGTGACTGGTCCGAGAGCCATCGGCTGGCGGCGATGTCCATGTGCTTGCGCATGGGCGCTCTGCGGGCTCCACGGCGGGACAAAAGCCCGGGAGATTCACTTCGTTGAAGTGTCCTTTCGTTGTGTCCCGATCCGAATGAGGAGTCTGTCATGCCCTTCAAGCCGCTTTCCTTGTCGCGCCCTTGGGTTGCTCAACCCTGTGCAGTGGGTGGCCGATGATGTTGGAGATCCGCAAAGCGATTCCGCAGAGCGCCTACTGGACGCTGGCTGTGATTGGGTTGTTGGTGCCGCTGTTGATGTGGACGGTGGCTGCCGCCAGCGGCGATGGCAACAACGTGTTCATGCCAGGCCCCGTCAAGGTGCTCGAGCGCATGGGCCTGTGGGCACGTGAAGACGACCTCTTGGGCGACACCCTCATCAGCATCATGCGGGTGGTGTTGGGTTGGGCCTTGTCGGCCGCGATCGCCTTGCCGTTGGGTTTGTTCATCGGCACTTGGCGCTCGGTGCAGGCGCTGTTAGAGCCCTTGACGGACTTCATCCGCTACATGCCGGCGGTGGCCTTTGTGCCCTTGGTGATGCTGTGGGTGGGCATTGACGAGGGTGCCAAGGTCGCGATCATTTTCATCGGCACTTTCTTCCAGATGATCTTGATGGTGGCCGAAGACGTGCGCCGCGTGCCCTTGGCACAGATCGAGGCGGCGCAGACCATGGGCGCATCGCGCACCGAGATCGTTGAGAAGGTGATCTTCCCCTCGTCCAAGCCCGCCTTGCTCGACACCATGCGCGTGACCATGGGCTTTGCCTGGACCTACTTGGTGGTGGCCGAACTGGTGGCGGCCCAATCGGGGCTGGGCTACGCGATCCTGCGGGCGCAGCGCTATTTGCAGACCGACAAGATCTTCGCGGGCATTTTGCTGATCGGGCTCATCGGCATGGTGATCGACCAGCTGTTCAGGCTGGCGCATCGGATCGCCTTTCCTTACCTGCACGGGAGGTCGGCATGAACGCGGCATTGAACCCTGAAGTGGCGAGCATGGCACCGCCGCGCATCGTGTGTCGCCAAGTCAACAAGGTGTTTGGCGAGGGCGCCAAGCAGGTGCAGGCGCTGCAGAACGTGGACCTCACGGTGGGCGACAACGAGTTCGTCACTTTCGTGGGGGCCTCGGGTTGTGGCAAGTCGACGCTGCTGCGCACGCTGGCCGGGCTGGAGCGCCACACCTCGGGTGACTTGCTGGTCAGTGGTCAAGCCATCAACGGGCCAGGGCAAGACCGCGCCATGGTCTTCCAGCACTACAGCCTCTACCCCTGGCTCGATGTGGTGGGCAACATCAAGTTCTGTCGGCAGCTCAAGTCGCACACCACCGGTCGCACCAGCGCCGATGTGGAAGCGGCCTCAGGGCGTGCCGATGCGCTCTTGCAGCTCATGGGCCTGGGCCATGTGGCGCACGCGTATCCCAACCAACTCTCGGGTGGCATGCAGCAGCGCGTGGCCATTGCGCGGGCCTTGATGGGCCGCCCGCAGATGCTGCTGATGGACGAGCCTTTTGGCGCCTTGGATGCCCAGACCCGCGAGGTCATGCACGACCTGATCTTGCATGTGCACAGGCTGGAGCGCAGCACCATCGTGTTCGTCACGCACGACGTGGAAGAGGCCATTTACCTGGGCCACCGCGTGGTGCTGATGGCGCCCAGGCCCGGTCGCATCGACACCATCTACGACGTGCCGCTGCCCGCCCACCGCACCCAAGACATGAAGCTGTCGGCGCCTTTCACGGCGCTCAAGGCCGAAATCTTGAACCGCATCCGCGAGACCTCGGGCATCAAAACCGACCTGGAACAACTCGAGCGGCTCAGCCGCCAGGCACAAGCCTGATCTGGAGCCAACAATGACTTCTTCTTGTGTGACAGACCACGTGTTGTGGGACGAGCTGCTGCCCGGTGGCAACCACTGGTCAGGCTTGCTGCGCCGTGGCACCGCCTTGCGATTGACCGACCTGGCCGGTGGCGCCAACCTCAGCGCCGTGTTCTACAACGCGCACGACAAGTTCGAGCGCTACAACATGCCCGACACGCTCAAGAGCCAGCACACGGCCTTCTTGACCGCCGGCCATGTGTGCCACTCAGACATGGGCCGGGCCATGTGCGGCATCGTGGCCGATGAAGTGGGTTGGCACGACGCTTGGTGCGGCGTGAGCGACGCTGAGCAGGTGCGCGCCAAGTATGGCGAGAGCACCTTCCAGAAAGACCGCAACGCCATGCTGCGCAATGGCCGCGATGGCCTCTTGGTGGAGTTGGCCAAACATGGCCTGGGCGCGCGCGACCTGGTGCCCGCGGTGAACTTCTTCAGCAAGGTGCTGGCCCAAGCCGATGGCAGCTTGCGCTTTGTCGAAGGCCACAGCGGGGCAGGACAGAGTGTGATGCTGCGATTTGAGATGGACACGCTGGTGGTGCTGTCGGCCGCGCCGCACCCGCTGGACCCGAGCCCCAGCTACGCGCCAGCCGACGTGCAGCTCACGGCCTTGCGCGCCTTTCCCGTGGCCGCCGATGATCTGTGCCGCACCAGCTGCCCGCAAAACGAGCGCGCCTACATCAACACCGAACGCCACTGCGCGGTTTGAGGTGACCCCCATGAGCACATTGATTGAAAGCAGCCTGCGCCTTGAGGACGCGATCTTGAGCGAGGTTTGCCTGGCGGGTGACCCGTGGATGGGCACGGTCAAGGCGGGGCAAATCTTCCGCATCCTCGACCTCGAAGGCAACCAGGCTGTGGACACGCTGTTTTACAGCGCCGACGATACCTCTGAGCGCTACAGCGCGGCCGACACCATCGCCCGCAATGGGCAGCTCTACCTGAGCGCGGGCTCGAAGCTGTATTCGAGCGAAGGCCGTGTGATGCTGACCATCGTGGCCGACACCTGTGGCCGGCACGACACCCTGGGCGGCGCCTGTTCGGCCGAGAGCAACACCACGCGCTACGCGCTGGGCAAGCGCCCCATGCACAGCTGCCGCGACAGCTTCATGTGGGCGCTGTGCCATTGCGAAGAGGCCACCTCGCGCGGCATGAGCAAGCGCGACATCGCGCCCAACATCAATTTCTTCATGAACGTGCCCGTCACGCCCGAAGGCGAGCTGTGCTTTGCCGATGGCATCTCGGGCGCAGGCAAGTACGTTGAACTGCGCGCCGAGATGGACGTGGTCGTGCTGATCTCGAACTGCCCGCAGCTCAACAACCCTTGCAACGCCTACAACCCCACGCCCGTGCAGTTGCTGGTGTGGGACGCTGCGCACTGACCTGCGCCAAGCGTTCACAGCCCGCGGGACGACCCGCGTCGCTCTCTTGCCTGAGGCCGGACGACCGGCACCGAGGGACCCCTCTCATGTTCGACACCGTCTTGATCGCCAACCGCGGCGCCATTGCCTGCCGCATCATGCGC
>CANCFV010000071.1 GCA_947377275.1 Burkholderiales bacterium
CCCACCATGTGGCGGATGTGCAGCTCGATGCCATCGGGGCCCGCGGCCTTGACCGCGTGTGGCGCGTTGGCCATCGAGTAGCTGCGGCGTTGTCCGTCTTTGAGGATGAACTCAATGTACTGGCCCGCTTTGAAGCCAAAGCTGTTGTTGGCAGGCAGTTGCAGGCGCAGCACCATCACGTCGGGTGCGACGCGGGTGAGGCTGGTCACGCGGGTGGGCATCTTGACAATGGGGTGGTCGCCCAAGCCCACCACTTGCCGGGCCTCGATCACCAAGTCGGTTTGCGGCGTGGCACAGCAAGTCAGCAGGTAGCCCGCAGCCTCTTCGTCGGCGCTGAGGGCTTTGGCCTGGTGGGCACCGTGGATCACGCGGCCCTCGAGCAGCTTGCACTTGCACGAGCCGCAGGCGCCATCTTTGCAACCATAGGGCAGGCCGATGCCTTCGCTCAGGGCAGCACTCAGCACCGTGTCGTCGCGGCGCATGGTGAATTGGCGGCCGCTGGGCTGGATGGAGACGGCAAAGCTCATGAACACAACCTCGTGCAATGTCGGCCCGCGCACCCGTGGCGTCGGCAGGCCTCAGAATCAAAGGCTGGATTTTCGCTCAGACCCTGCCATGTTCTATCCCCAACCCAGCCGACACGCCCGATTTCGTCAAAGCCGCGTGCTGATCGTGGGCTGTGGCGATGTGGGCGTGAGGGCCGCGCGGGGTTTGTTGCCGCGTTGCCGTGTGCTGGCCTTGACCTCACAGCCCTCCCGTGCCGATGAACTTCGCGCCTTGGGCATGGTGCCCTTGGTGGGCAATCTGGACGACGCATCGACCTTGTACAGGCTCGCTGGCTTGGCCACCCGCGTGCTGCACCTGGCCCCACCACCCAGCAGCGGCCGCACCGACCCGCGCACCGCGCGTTTGCTGCAGGCGCTGGCCCGGCGTGGTGACATTGAGGCGCTGGTTTACGGCAGCACCACAGGCGTGTATGGCGATGCCCAAGGTGCTTTGTTTGACGAGACCCGCGCGGTGGCGCCCACCACCGACCGCGCGCGCCGGCGCGTCGATGCCGAGGCCCATGTGCGTTGGTGGGGTCGCAAGCAGGCTGTGCGCGTGGGCACGCGGGCCAGCATCTTGCGCATTCCTGGCATTTACGCGCTCGACCGCGTGGGTGGTGATCCGCGTGAGCGCGTGCGCCGCGGCAGTCCTGCTTTGCTGCCTCTTGAGGACGTGTTCACCAACCACGTCCATGCCGACGACCTGGGCCGCGCCTGCGTGGCCGCTTTGTGGCGCGGCAAGCCCCAGCGTGTGGTGCATGCCGTGGACGACACCGACCTTTTGATGGGCGACTACCTCGATGTGGTGGCCGACCTCAGCGGCTTGGCACGGGTGCCGCGCCTGTCGATGGCCGAGGCCCACGCCACCTTGTCGCCCATGCAGGTGTCGTTCATGAGCGAGTCCAGGCGTTTGCTCAACCACCGATTGAAGGCCGAGTTGCGCTTGCGCTTGCGCCACCCCCTGGTGCAAGACGCCTTCCGCTGACGCGAGGCAGCCCCTTCCTATGGGGGTGCAAAGGCGTCTCGCCGCCTGGGGTCTGGGTGATATGGTTCCCGTTTTTCATCATCCAGAAATCCATCGGGAGCCCCTTTCCATGTCTGTGACCACGTCCGTTTCCGTTTCCGTGTTGTCCCGTCGCGCCATCGCATCTTGCAGCCTGGCTATGCTGGCCTCTTTGGCCGCCACGTCGGCGCAGGCCTACAGCCAGTTGGTGGTGTTCGGCGACAGCTTGTCCGACAACGGCAACGTCTACACGACCCTGGGCGGTGCGCTCCCTGCATCGCCCTACCAGTCCAAGACCTTCACCAATGGCCGCGTGGCCGCCGACGTGATGGCCAGCACCCTGGGCATTCGGCTGGACGACCATGCCTACGGCGGCGCCTTGACGGGCGTCGACAACCAGTTTGTGCTCAAGGGCGGCGTCACCGCCTTGTCGAACACCGGCATGAAGGGGCAGGTCGGGGGTTACATCGCGGCGGCCAACGGCAACAAGCTTGACGCCGATGCGCTGTACATGGTTTGGGGTGGCGGTAACGACTTCTTGGGCGCCTTGGACATCGGCACCTCCGGAGCCGTGACCGCCGCGGCCAAGACCGCCATCGTCAACATCACCACCGAAGTGGCGGGCCTGTATGCCGCGGGCGCGCGCAGCTTTTTTGTGCCCACCCTGGCCGACTTCACCTTCACCTACCAGGGCGCCAACGCTCCGGCGGCCGTGCAGCAACAGCTCTCAGGCATGACAGCGGCGTTCAACGCCGGCTTGGCCTCGGCGCTGGGCACGCTCAAGTACAACGACATCAGCATCCATTCGTTTGACACCAACGCCTTCTTGGGCGGTGTGCGCAGCGACATCGTGGCCAACGGCGGCACCTTGACCGAGCGTTGCTGGACGGGCGCTTACACCGGCAGCGCCACGGGCGGCACCTTGTGCGCCGACCCCTCGAAGTACTTCTTGTTTGACGCCGTGCACCCCAGTGGCTTCGTGCACGACGCGCTGGGCAAGGCCTTCGCTGCTTCCGTGTCGAGCGTGCCCGAACCCGCCACCAGTGGTTTGGCCTTGATCGGCCTCATGGGCGTGGCTTGGGTGGCACGTCGCCGTCAAGCCTGAGGCGGGCAGGCTGCTTCAGTCCGGGGCCGCGGTCTTGGGCTTGAAGTGGCACTGTGCGCTGACGCCGCACTCCCAGCAGCGTGGCTTGCGCGCCTGGCACACGTAGCGCCCGTGCAAGATCAGCCAATGGTGCGCGTGCAGCATGTAGACCTTTGGAATGCGCTTGAGCAGTTTTTGCTCGACGGCCAGCGGTGTTTTGCCGATGGCCAGACCGGTTCGGTTGCCCAGGCGGAAGATGTGGGTGTCCACAGCCATGGTGGGCTCGCCAAAGGCCACGTTCAGCACCACGTTGGCGGTTTTGCGCCCGACCCCGGGCAGGGCTTCCAGCGCTTCGCGTGAGTGTGGCACCTCGCCGCCATGCTGGTCCACCAGGATCTGGCAGGTGGCCATGAGGTGCCTGGCCTTGCTTTTGTACAGCCCGATGGTCTTGATGTACTCGCTCAAGCCCTCTAGGCCCAGCGCCAGGATTTGTGCCGGCGTGTTGGCAATCGGAAAGAGCTTGCGCGTGGCCTTGTTCACACCCACGTCGGTGGCTTGGGCCGACAGCAGCACCGCGCTCAAGAGCTCAAAGGGGCTGCTGTATTCAAGCTCGGTTTTGGGCTCGGGGTTGGCGGCTTGCAAGGTGCTGAAAAAGGCCTCTATTTCGGCCAGCTTCATGGGGGTGCTCATGGGCTTGGGTGCGTGTGGATCAGTGGGGTGCGCCCATTGTCGCGCCAGTGTCAGAGCAGCACGACCGCGTCCGGCAGTTCATTGCGCTGCGTCTCGCCTGCGTGTGCGGGGAAATGCTGGCGCAGCAAGGCACCCACCTCGTCGATGGCTTGGGCCAGTCCGGCTTCGAACTGACCGGCCTGCAGCGCGGCGCTGAGCCGCTCGGCCAGGGCCTGCCATTGCGCGTCAGGCACAGCCAGGCTCAGGCCGCGGTCGGCCAAGACCTCGATGCGGCGCTCGGCCAACAACAGGTAAATGAGCACGCCATTGTTGTGGGCCGTGTCCCACACGCGCAGTTGGCTGAACAGGTCGATCGCGCGTTGGCGCGGGCCGATGCCGTGCCACAGGGCTGGGGCGGGCAAGCCCCCCTCCACGCACACGCGCAACTCGCCCCGGTGCCGTGCTTCGCTGTCGGCCACGGCTTGCGCCAGGCGCTGTAGTCCGTTGGTGGTCAAGCGCCGGCGGGCATCGTCGGCGTCCAGCCACAGGTGTCTCACCCAGCGTGTCAGGTTCGTCATGTACCGCCTCACCAGTTGCCAGAGGCGCCGCCGCCCCCGAAATCACCACCGCCGCCCGACGAGAAGCCGCCGCCACCGCCCGAGGCAGATCCCCAGCCGCCGCCCAGTCCTCCGCCAAGGCCACCACCCCAGCCACCGGGGCCACGCCGTGCGCCCCCGCCGCCCATGGCCAGCGACAGCACCGAGGACAGCAGCCAGGCGCCCGCAGCCAGCAACACGCTGGTGGTGATCCACCAAACCAGCCCGCCGCTGAGCAAGCCGGTCACGGCCGCGGCGCCTTTGCGACCCAGCACCTGGCTCAGCACGCCGAACACCAAAGGCACCACGACCAGGCCCAGCACCACCAACTGGTTGAGGTCAAAGCCTTCGTCGGGTGGCGGCGTGACTTCAGGCAGGGGCAGGTTTTCGCCTTTGACACGCGCCATCAACTGGTCCACCCCCTGATTGACGCCCAGGGCGTAGTCGCCGGCTTTGAAGGCGGGTTTGATGGCCTTTTCGATGATCTGGCTGGCGGCCAGGTCGGGGATGGCACCCTCGAGGGCCTTGGCCACCTCGATGCGCACGCGGCGGTCTTGTCGGGCCACGATCAGCAGCAGGCCATCGCCCACGCCGCGGCGCCCGATCTTCCAGGTGTCTCCTACCCGTTGGGCGTAGGTGGTGATGTCTTCAGGCTGGGTGCTGGGCAGCATCAACACGATCAGTTGCGTGCCGCGCTCGCGCTCAAATGCGCTGAGCTTGCCTTCCAGTGCCTGGCTTTGTTCAGGCGTGAAGGTGCCCGTTTGGTCGATCAGGTGGCCGCTCAAGGCCGGCACGGGCAAGACCGTGCCTTGGGCGAACGCCAAGCCCCAGGTCAGCGCGCACAGCAGTGCCACCAGCCAATGGGCCCACCGCGAGAACACCTTGGCGCCCATGGGGTGCCTCGCTCACTTCTTGCCGAAGTCGACGGCAGGTGGTGCACTGATTTGTGCTTCGTTTTGCACCGTGAAGGTGGGTTTGGGCTGGTAGCTCATCACCATGGCGGTGAGGTTGCTGGGGAAGCTGCGCGCGAGCACGTTGTAGTCTTGCACCGACTGGATGTAGCGGTTGCGGGCCACGGTGATGCGGTTCTCGGTGCCTTCGAGTTGCACGCGCAGGTCTTGGAAGCCTTGGTTGGCTTTGAGATTGGGGTAGTTTTCGCTCACCACCATCAGGCGCGACAGGGCGCCGGACAGCTGGCTTTGGGCTGCTTGGAACTTCGCAAAAGCCTCTGGGTTGTTGACCAGTTCGGGCGTGGCCTGGATGCTGGTGGCTTTCGAGCGAGCCTCGACCACCTTGGTGAGGGTGTCTTGTTCAAACGCGGCTTCGCCCTTGACGGTGGCCACGATGTTGGGGATCAGGTCGGCGCGGCGCTGGTACTGGTTGAGCACCTCGGACCAGGCCGACTTGGTTTGCTCATCCAGGCGCTGGAAATCGTTGTAGCCGCAACCCGTCATGCTGACGGCCGCGGTGGACAAGGCCAGGCTGAGCGCCAGGCGGCGTGTGGGGGAAACCAGTTTCATCTCTCGCCTTTCGGTCTGTGTCGCAGGGCAGGGCCCACTGCGGTATCGACGAGAGCATACGTGGTGGCGATGCCGCCCAGTTCAAGGGCAGGTCAGGCCGC
This sequence comes from Burkholderiales bacterium, assembly GCA_947377275.1. Classification (GTDB taxonomy): domain Bacteria; phylum Pseudomonadota; class Gammaproteobacteria; order Burkholderiales; family Burkholderiaceae_C; genus Aquabacterium. The sequence continues at coordinate 5,519 of CANCFV010000071.1, forward strand.
GGCGAGGGCGTGACACGCCAGCACCTGGTGCGAACGCGACTTGGGGTAGCGATCGCGCACGATCTGGATGGCGCCCCTGGGCGTATCAGCCATCACCTTGAGCACCCGTTTGACGGCTTGCTGCGAGGGCGTGATCACGACCAGGGTCGACACTTCAAAAAGCTTCAGGGCAGGCTCAATGGCCAGGTTCATCAGGGCGCGCATGGCATTCTCCACTTTCGGTGGCCCGCGCTTTGGGCCACGCGACTCAGAGCATGCATTTTGTGGGCCAAGGATGACACCGGCATGACCCCAGGCAGGGGGGGCGCAGGTGTCTCTGGCGCCACGAAAATGTCCGATTTGCTGTAACAGCCTACCCGAACAGGGGGCGTGTTTACGAGCGGTTGCCCTTGAGAAGGCCCCTTGCGCCGACCAAAGCCAATCCAGCCAGAAGCAACGCGATACTTTGAGGTTCTGGCACGGCCGGGATGGGGCTCAATTGCACGTTGCGGATGGCCAGCAAGCTGGTGGTGTCGGTGCTGTTGACGTCGGCCACGACGAAGCCCAGCGTCACGGTGCCGCTGGCGCTGGCGATGAAGCTGCCCAACTGTGTGCCGCTGTCCAGCCAACCGCCGGTGGTGTTCACCAGGGGCAAAGCGGCAGTGTCACCCAACTTGACCAAGGTGTTGTGACCGCTTTGTTGCCAGCTCAGCCAGGCGGCGTCTGCCAGGTAACCGTTGCTGTTGTCGCGGCTGAACAGGCGCCATTCGAAGCTCAGTTTCTGGCCCGCCTGCACAAAGAAGGTTTGGCTGGCGAGCGAGCCCTCGTAGGCAGACAGGTCGTGGTCAGCGTCGTACAAGGCGCCTGCGCCCTGGCCCATCGCGTTTTCGAGCACGGCCACGTCGGACGCAGCCACGCCGGAGACGTTGCGTGAGCCTGCCATGTCGGGCGCATCGTCGCTGCCCAGGGTGGTGGCGGTGCCCAGCAACAGGGTGGAGCCTGTGAGGCTCAGGCCTTGGATGCTGCCGGTTTGCACCGAGGCATCGCCCAAGGTGCTCCAGCCGGTCAGGCCGTTGTCGAATGCGCCGTTGCTGAGAGGGGCTGCGTGCGCCGTGGCGGTTGTCAATACCAGGCTGGCGAGCGCGGCAACAGCCAATTGGCTGAGGGTGTGTGGATGTGTCATGTCAAATTACTTCCATGGAGAGGCGAAAGCCCTGCAACGTGGCGTTGCAGGGCTGGGAGCGATCAGAGGATCAGGTCGCGGCTTGCCACGATTTGCGAGGCGGTCACGCCGCGCAAGGTCACCAAGGGGCGCGCCACGGCGGCCGTGCCTTGGCTGCCATCGGTGTCGATGCGGATTTGCACGCCTGCGGCCGTGTTCACCAGTTGGATGTGACCGCTGGCCAGCAAGTCAGCGGGGGTGCCAGGCACGGCGCGCAGCGCGCTGGCGATGGCGCTGAGGTCCACTCGGTCTTCACCTGGGGTGAAGTCTGTGATGGTGTCGGTGCCATCGCGGGTGCTGTTGTAGACGAACACGTCGCGGCCAGCCCCACCGGTGATGGTGTCGGCGCCTTCGCCGCCCGTGATCACGTCGTCGCCTGCGGTGCCGACGATGGTTTCGCTGCGGGCGCTGCCCGAGATGCGTTTGAGCAGGTTCAAGCCGATCACGACGGGGTCATGGTCAGACGAGCGGAAGGGCGATGCCGTGTACAGGTCGGTGCTGCAGCTGGTTTGGGTGCTGACGTAGCAGGGCGAGGTCGGCGTCGCGCGTTTGAAGTCGCGCTCGTAGTCGATGATGCTGGGCTCGTCGGCGTTGATGTGCCAGTGCACGGTGCCTGTGACCTGGGGCAGCGCGCTGGGGCTGGCCAGTGCGTGGTCCAGGTAGCCGGCTTCACCATCGAACACATACGAGTGCCCCAGGTTGCCGTTGAAGCGTTCGATCAGGTTGGTCAGCCCACCGCTGGTGAGGGCTTCGATCGGGTCTTCCTTGCCATACGAGTTCAGGTCACCAATGACCACCACGTCGCTGTCGTTGACGGTGTTGCTGACCTGGTCGATGAAGGTCAGCAGGCGGGCGGCTTGTTCCTGGCGTGTCGCGTTGTAGCAGCCTTGTCCGTCTTGCTGGTCCGCGTCGGTGCCTGACGCGCTGGAGCAGCTCTTGGACTTGAAGTGGTTGACCACGACCGAGAACTTCTCGCCGTTGGCCAGCGTGAAGGCCTGGGCCAGCGTCGGGCGGTTGTTGATCGCGTTGGTGTCGCTGATGGGCGTGCCTGCCAGCGTCACCGCACCGGGCTTGTAGATCATGGCGACACGGATGGCATCGGTGCCGGTGGCTGCGCTGCCCGCTGGCAAAGCGATGGCCGCGTAGGTGTTGGCGCCCACTTCTGCGTTGAGCGAGTCCACCAGGTGCTGAACGGCGACATTGCCGTTGTTTTGGATTTCCATCAAGCCGACGACATCGGCGTTCAGCGCGGCGAGCGCTTTGACGATCTTGGTGCGTTGGCGCGTGAACTCTTCGATGTTGTCAGCGCCGCGGCAATTGGCCGTAGAAGAGGCGCCGCCCAGGGTGCAGCCTTGGCCTGTCTGGCCAAAGGCAGTGGCGCCGTTGGTGAACGTGGTGAAGAAGTTCAACACGTTGAAGCTGGCCACTTTCACGTTGCCGCCGACGGCGTCGGGCGCCTGCGTCCGGGGCGCCGCGCGTGTGAAGTTCACCGCTTCGGTGGGGTGCAGCTTGTAGCTGGCCAGGCCCGTGTTGCTGGTGGTGCTCAGGCCGTAGTCGATCACGCCTGTCAGGCTGTCAAGCGTGTCACCAGCGCGCAGCGTGCCATCTTGGCCGATGTAGGGCGTGGTGGCGGGGTTCTGCAGCGAGGAGCCGTCGTCCAGCAAGATCTGGCGCTGCGCGTTGCTTGCGGCCAGGTTGGCTGCGTCTACCGACTGAGGGCGGAACACGTTCGTGGGCTTGACCAAGCGGCCCTCGGCCGACAAGGTCACTTGACCATATCGACCCAGGAAGTAGTTCTGCGACACGGTGAGCTGCGAGTTGATCTTGACCAGCATGCCTTCCACGGCTTCGAGCTGTGCCTCAGTGGCGGGCAGGGTGATGGCCGTTGGGCTGATGAGGTTGCCACTGCTGCTCACCACGATGTTGGTGGGTGAGGTCAGTTGCGTGACTGTGTGCGCCACGGTCAGCGCATTGCTTGCAGCGCCGGTGTTGAACTCGGCCACGGTGCCGCTCAGGCTGATGGCCTGCCCAGCTTGCACGGTGGGGGCGCTGCTGGTGAACACGAAGATGCCGTCAGACGTGGCGGGGTTGCTGTCGCCCACAGGGTCTTGCAGGTAAAAGCCGTTGTTGAGCACCTTGGTGACCACGCCACTGGTGTTGACGGTGTTGCCGAGTTTGGGGCTGGTGTGGCCCGTGCCTTGAATTTGTGGGATCGGTGTCAGCGTGCCCGGTGTTGGGGTGGGGGTGGGCGTCGGGGTGCTGCCACCCGCGCACACGTTCACTGCAGACAGGCGGTTGCGAGGTGTGGGCGCGCCTGTGGTGAAGTCTGAGGCGTTGACGTTGGTGTCGGTGCACCCGGCACTGGCGCGAAAGGCGGCCGTGGTGTTGCTCAGCACGGGCGCGGGCCCAGAGCCTTCAAACGGGGTGGCCGTTGGTCCGAAGGCCACGTAGTCGATGATGGTGCTGCCCGTGGGCGAGCTGTTGCTCAAGGCCGTGGTGCCGTTGACCAGCGCCACCTTGCCTGTGGTGCCCGAAATGGCAATGGTGCCGACGGCATCTGGCGAGGGCAGGGCGGTGGTGCCACCCGTGCCGGCGGCCTGTTGCACCAGGAAATACTGACCGGGCTGCAAGGTGACGTTGCCCAGTGTGGTCACCGACCAGTTGGTGTTCGTGGCCGAGGCGTATTGCACCGACCAGCCACTGAGGCTCACGGGTGCCGAGCCGGCGTTGAACAGCTCCACAAAGTCGTTCTTGTAGGTGGCGCCGGTGTTACCCCCACCGCCATAGACCTGGCTGATGACGACGCCGCTGGTGGACGCATGGGCAAGGCCGCTCAGGCCAAGTGCAATCGCCGCGCACAGGGGGCGCAGGCGGGCGGAGACAGGGAAGGACAAACGCATGGCATACCTCTTTGGACTGAAAGCACAGTCAGTCTGGGTTGCGCTTGTTGCACCATGATGGGGCCCGTGCGGACGAGGTGTGAGCTGATGGGGCCATGTTGCGTGGCAGTGTCCTATTGCCACACCTGAGCGGTGTGGTCAGCGTTCGGTTCGCCGCGCCCTTGCCCTGGCCAGCGCTGCCTCCACGGCCGCGCGTTTGGCATCCAATTGCTGTGGCTCGGTGATTTTGGTCAGCTCGGCCAGGTGCGCCAGCTTGTGCTCTGCCTTGGCCTGCAGCGCCTTCTCGTGCTCTTGCTGGGCACGCAGGCGACGGGTTTGCGTCTGGCTGTGGCGTTGCCTGGCCGCATCTGCTTGGGCTTGAGGCCACGCAGCCCAGCCGGTGGGGGCCGGTTCGGGGTGCACATTGACCAGTGAAATGCAGTCCACCGGGCAGGCCGGGATGCACAACTCGCAGCCGGTGCATTGGCTCTCAATGACCGTGTGCATGTGCTTGTTGGTGCCGATGATGCAGTCCACCGGGCAGGCTTTGACGCACAGGGTGCAGCCGATGCACCAGGCCTCGTCGATCACGGCCAGCTTGAGCGGGCCTTCCACGCCGTGGTCAGTGCTCAGAGGCAACTCGGGCAGCCCCGTCAAGGCCGAGAGGCGTCGGATGCCTTCAGCGCCCCCCGGAGGGCATTGGTTGATGCCGGCTTGGCCCGTGGCAATGGCTTGCGCGTAGCTGGCGCAATCGGGAAAGCCGCAGCGCGTGCACTGCGTCTGCGGCAAGAGGGCATTGATCTGATCGGCATCCATGGTGGCGCCGCAGTCTACATGCCCTGCGCACCGGCAGGGCATGGCTTCAGCTCAGGCTCACTTTTTGTTGTGAGCCAAGATGAAAGAACGGATCTCAGGGTAGGCGAACTCGCGCCAGCGGCGGCCAGCGAAGATGCCGTAGTGGCCCGCGCCGATCACGTCGTACTGCTTGCGGCGTGCCTTGGGGATGCCCGAGCACAGGTCTTGTGCCGAGTGGGTCTGACCCGCGCCCGAGATGTCGTCCAGCTCGCCTTCGACCGTCAGCAGCGCAGTGGTCTTGATGTCTTGGGGCTTGACCAGCTCGGGCTTGCCCTTGGGGTTGCGCACTTCCCAGGTGCCGTTGACCAGCGCGAAGTCCTGGAACACCGTCTTGATGGTGTCCAGGTAGTACTCGGCGGGCATGTCCAGCACGGCGTTGTACTCGTCGTAGAACTCGCGGTGCGAGCCGGCGCTGTCGTCATTGCCCCGCACCAGGTCCAAGAAGTAGTCGTAGTGCGAAGTGGCGTGGCGGTCGGGGTTCATGGCCACGAAGCCCGTGTGCTGCAAGAAGCCCGGGTACACGCGGCGGCCGGCACCAGCGTAGTTTTCAGGCACGTGGTAGATCACGTTGTTCTCAAACCATTCATACGGTTTGTTCATCGCCAGGTTGTTGACCGCCGTGGGTGACTTGCGTGCGTCGATGGGGCCGCCCATCATGGTCATGCTGCGCGGGGTGGTTTCGCCGCGGCTGGCCATCAAGGAGACGGCGGCCAAAACGGGTACCGTGGGCTGGCACACCGAGATCACGTGCACGTCGGGGCCGACGGTTCGGATGAAGTCTTGCACGTTGTTGATGTAGTCATCGAGGTGGAAGGCGCCTTCGCTGGTGGGCACCATGCGGGCATCGATCCAGTCGGTGATGTAGACCTTGTGGTCTTGCAGCAGGGTGCGCACGGTGTCGCGCAGCAGGGTCGAGTGGTGACCGGACAGGGGCGCCACCACCAGCACCGAGGGCTGGTCGCGCATTTTGTTGAGCATCACCGCGTCATCGGTGAAACGCTTGAAGCGCAGCAAACGGCAGAAAGGTTTGGCCTCCACCACTTGCTCTTGAATGACCACCTCAACGCCGTCAACGGTGACTTTGTTGATGTTGAATTCGGGCTTTTCGTATTGTTTGGTCAGGCGGTGGACCAGGTCAAAACCGGCGGACACACGCGGCGCAGAAGGCATTTGCGCGAAAAAGGACAAAGGGTTGCTGTAGAGCTTGGACGCGGCACTGGCGAACTCTGAAAACGGGCTGATCCAGGCGCGGTTGGCTTCGTAGATCTGATAGAGCATGTCGGGACCTTTGGTCGTGTACAACGGATTTACATGGCGGACAAGAGCCTGCGTCAAACCACCATGGTGCACTGCAGCATAGTAGAGTTGGGTGATCTTGGCACCTCAGACAGACCCTCAGCGCGGGCATGTACGGGCGAAGACCGTGCTTTTTTCGGAGATTCCCATGCGTATGCAGACACCCGTGGCCCTGTTTGCACTGGCCGCCAGCCTGTCCTGTCAGGCGACGCCCGACAGCTACCTCAAAGGCGCCTTCGGTCCGGTGGTTTCCTGGCCTTTGATCCCGATTCATGTTGCCTTGTTGCCCGACGGGCGCGTGCTCAGTTACGGCACCGATGGCAAAGGCAACCAAACAGGTCAATTCATCTACGACGTGTGGGACCCGACCAAAGGCGTGAGCGCAGCCTCTCACCTCACCCTGCCCAACACCACCGGCACCGACACCTTTTGCAGCGGCCAGGTGGTGTTGCCGGCCAGCGGCGCGGTGTTGCTGACCGGGGGTGACAAGACGGTCAATGGCACACGGAATTACTCGGTCAACGACGTCAACTTGTTCGACGCATCCCGTACGACTTTGTATTCGGCTGGGCAGCCCATGGCCAACCTGCGCTGGTACCCCTCGGTGCTGACCACGGCCGAGGGTGAGGTGCTGGTGGTGGGCGGTCGCGCTGCGCCCAATGTGTACGTGCCCACACCGGAGGTCTACACCGAGGGCGTCGGCTGGCGCAGTCTGAGCACCGCCTCGAGCGACGACGCCTACGGCGCGCGCAACTGGAGCTACCCCAGGGCCTGGGCGGCGCCCAACGGCAAGGTGTTCATCGCCACCATCTGGGGTGGCACCTACTTCCTCTCGCCCTCGGGCACCGGCAGCTTGGAGCGCACGGCGCTCACGCTCAACGCTGGCGATGTCTACCTGCCCAGCGTGATGTACCGGCCCGGCAAGATCCTGGCGCTGCGCAAGCTGAACCAAGCCGTGTCCATCGACCTCAATGGGGCGGCCCCCAAGTCCACCAAAGTCACGGGCGTCGGGCAAGACCGCTTCCATGCATCGGCCACGGTCATGGCCGATGGCAAGGTGCTGGTGCACGGTGGCTCCTTCGCCGACAACGTGGCCAATGGGGTGGCTTACACGGCCAAGATCTGGAACCCAGACACCTCGGCCTGGAGCACCGCGGCCACTGCTGTGAAGATGCGGCTGTACCACTCGGTCAGCCTGTTGTTGCCAGACGCGACCGTGTTGACGGCCGGCGGCGGCGCGCCGGGGCCGCAAACCAACCTCAATGCCGAGGTGTTCACGCCGCCTTACCTCTACAACCGCAACACGTCGGGCACCCTGGCCACCCGACCAGTGATCACGTCGGCGCCCAGCAGCGCCACCTGGGGCAGCACGGTCATGGTCAGCACCAACGTCGTGGGCGTGAGCAAGGTTTCGCTGGTCAAAACAGGTTCTGCCACCCACACGGTGGACTTTGACCAGCGCTACGTGCCGTTGAGCTACACGTCAACCGGCACGGCCTTGAACGTGCAGATGCCCGCGAGCCCTCGTGTGGCGCCACCTGGCTTTTACATGCTGTTCGTGTTCAATGCAGCCGGCGTGCCTTCGGTGGCCCGCATCGTGAAGTTGGGTTGACGGCCAGTCACAACGACCCCGCACACCAGGCCCTCGTCAGAGGGCCTTTTTCATGGCTGTGGCCCGGGTACAGCGCGCGGCAGTTGTCGCACGAAACGCATCCGCATGATCCGAACGGACCATGCCTTGCGCTGAGGCGATTCATGCCTCTCCTGTAACTTTGCGCCATGCCTGGAGCGGCCGCAGACCTTGCGGCTGGTCGTCCGGTTTTGAGCTTCAAAAGCAGTTTGAGCAAGCATGAAAAACCAATCCCGCCTGTTCCCACACACCCTGGCCGCGTTGTTGATGTCCTTGGCGTGCAGCACGCATGTGCTGGCGCATGGTCACGCCGCAGAACCCCAAGCGCCTCAGTTGACGTTTGCGCCCACCGCGTTGGGCGTCAATGGCAAGCTGCCGCCGCCAGCTGAGGGGGTCACCGACCTCAAGTTCAAAGAGATGTACCGCATGCCCATCGGCCCCAAAGGCCTGGAGCCCACCGACAAGCTGCTGAGCTTGAACGGCAAGAAGGTGCGCATGGTGGGCTACATGGTCACCCAAGAGAAGGCCTACAGCGACTTCCTGATCTTGACATCGCTGCCCGTGCAGATGGGCGACGAGGACGAAAGCCTGTCTGACGACCTGCCCCCATCTGCGGTCTTCGTTCACCTCGCGCCGGGTCTGGCTGCCAAGGGCCTGCCCAACATCCAAGGCCTCATTCAGCTGACCGGCACCTTGCGCACCGGCTCGCGCGAGGAGCCTGACGGTCATGTCTCCTCGGTCCGACTGGAGCTGGACGCCGAGACCTCTGAGCAGCTTGCCAAGTTGTCCCTGAAATTGGCCCGCGAGTGAGCCTTCTCGCATTTCTTGTTCCCCGTTTTCTCGCCATCAACCCATTGGAGTCCCCCATGAAATCTGTTTCGTTCCAGCGCAAAGCGCTCAACGTGGCCGTGTTCGCTGCTCTGGCCGCCACCTTTGGCTCGGCCTTGGCTGCCCCCACCATCAGCCGCCTCACGCCTCCCAGCGAGCTGTTCGCATCGGGCAACCCCAATGCACCTTACATCGCGCGCTTCCTGCCTGACCAGCGTTTCGACCTGCAGGCCACCGTGCAGCCTGAAGCTGGCAAGACCATCACTTCCGTCACGTTCGCCATCAACGGCAACAACGTGGGCGCGGTCAACGCCTCTGGCGCCAAGCCTGCCAATGGCAACTTCGTGACCACGGGCCTGGCGGCTGGCCTGGCGGCCAACTCGGCCGTGGTGTCCCTGCGTGCTTACGCCAACTCGACGCCTGGCGTGCACACCCTGACGGCAACGGCCACCCAAAGCGATGGCAGCACCACCGTGGCCACCGGCAACTTCGAAGTGGTCGGCGTGAGCAACCAAGGTCGCCCCGTCAAGAACATCATCATCATGTTGGGTGACGGCATGGGTGCTGCACACCGCACCGCCGGGCGCATCGTGGCCAAGGGCTATGCACAAGGCAAGGCCAAGGGCCTGCTGGCCATGGACACCTTCCCCTTCACCGGCATGGTGATGACTTCGTCGCTCGACACCATCATCACCGACTCGGCCCCCGGCATGGCCAACTACGTCAACGGCAACAAGGCCAACAGCGGCCAAGAAGGCGTCTGGCCTGATGACACCACCGCGGCATTCGACAACCCACGGATCGAATACCTGTCTGAGTACCTGCACCGCAAGCAAGGCAAGAAGCTGGGCATCGTGACCACGGCTGACGTGTTTGACGCCACCCCTGCTGCCAACGCCGTGCACACGGCCAACCGTGGCAACGGCACCGGCATCGTCGACCAGTTCCTGGACGACCGCAACCTCACCGGTTTGAGCGTCCTGCTGGGTGGCGGCCGCAAGTGGTTCTTGCCCAAGGGCACCGCCGGCTCGGCACGTGGCGACTCCACCGACTACAACTTCTCGGTCACCAACCCTGACATCGTCGCTGGCTGGGGCGCTGCGCCTGGCGGTCTGGACACCACCCGTGACGTCATCGCTGGCTTCCAAGCCGCCGGTTTCGCTTACGCACCTGACAACACGGCCCTGCAATCGGCCGGCGTACCCGACAAGCTATTGGGCCTGTTCTCGTACTCCAACATGAACGTGGCTTTCGACAAGGTCGCAAACCGCCGCGCGCCCGGCGCCTCGAACGTGGTGGCCGATTACGGCTTCCCCGACCAGCCCATGCTGGACGAAATGGCTGACAAGGCCTTGCAGGTTCTGAACAAGAACAACCCCAACGGCTTCGTGCTGATGGTGGAAGGCGCTTCGATCGACAAGCAAGCCCACTTGATGGACACCGACCGTTGGATGCAAGAAGTGATCGAGTTCGATCGCGCCGTGCAAAAGGCCAAGGACTTCGCCACCGCCAACCCAGACACCCTGGTGATCGTCACGGCTGACCACGAATGCTCGGGCGCTGCCATCATCGGCGCCACCCGCGTCGACAAGGCCGCGTTGCAAGCGTATGCCGATGGCAGCGACCACACGGCCGCAACGCAGCGTGACAAGGTCGTTGGCAACTACCAAGATGCCGGCTTCCCCAAGTACAGCATCCTGGCCGACGGCTACCCAGCTGATCCAGACATCAAGGGCAAGCTGGTGATCGGCTACGGCTCCAACGCCGACCGCTACGAAACCTACCTGTCGAACGTCAAGCCCACGCAAGACACGCAACAGCCTTTCAACAACACCGGTGCCATCGTTGCCGCCAACGGCTACGCCGCCGCTGCCCAAACCCGCAACGCCACCACCGGCGTGTTCATCACGGGCCAAACGTCCTTCACGTCGGGCGGCAACCAAGCCACCCACACCGCAGCTGACGTGCCTCTGTCGGCCTTCGGTCGCGGCGCCTCGCTGTTCACGGGCTACTTCGACAACACCGAAGTGTTCTTCAAGTTCGGCCAAGCCGCTCTGGGCGGCGCCAAGTGATTGACGCCCTCTGAACGAACCACTTTTTGGAGTCCCTCATGCGCATCAACGCAACCCTGACGAAGGCCGCCGCCATCGCCTCGCTGGCCGTGGCCAGCCTGGGCGCCCAAGCGGCCCCGTCTTACACCTTCACGTTCGATGACACCAACGCGTCATTGCTGGCCAACACCGGCGCGCTGTCCTTGTCGTCGGGTGTGAGCTTCCACAACGCCACCTTGGTGGGCGACCCTGACGGTTTTGGCGGCCAGATCACCGACACGTTTGGCAACGCCATCCCCGGTGCCACGTCGCACTGGGAAATCGATCCGGTCTACCTTGACGCCAGCGTGGTCTCGCCTGACTACTACGGCCGCTCGGTCGGCGCCTCGGCCTCCGGCTTGGCGCTGGACGCGAACTTCTCGCCGATCCTGGTGAACTTCGGCAACGTGGGCCCATTGGCCTCGTTCTCGATGGCCCTGGACGGCAGCGGTCAGCGCAACAACTGGGGCCCTAACGCCGAGTTGCTCTTCGTGGACCACACCGGCCACGTTGTGCAAACCGTGCTGTTTGACCAGAGCGTGGACAGCGCCGTGGTCACGGTCAACGGCATCCATGCCAGCGCCACGGGCGTGATCCTCGCCAATGGCAAGCTGTACGACAACCTCACGGTCACAGCCGCTGTGCCAGAGCCCACTTCGCTGGCTTTGATGCTCGCTGGCATGGGCGTGGTGGCCGTTGCTGCTCGCCGCCGTCGCGCTTGATCTCAAGCGCCCATGAAAAAAGGCCCCTCGGGGCCTTTTTTCTTGCCTGACGCAGAACGGGCCTTCAAGGCCTTTCCGTGTGCAGCGCTGGGCTTCACATCACCGCTTTGATGGCAGCAGCCACGGCCTTGATGTTGCCGGTGTTCAGCGCGGCCACGCAGATGCGGCCCGAATCGACACCGTAGATGCCGAACTCGGCGCGCAGGCGCTGCATTTGCGACGCGTTCAGGCCCGAGTAGCTGAACATGCCCTTTTGACGGGTGATGTAGCTCAAGTCGCCTTCCACGCCAGCGGCGGTCAGCTCATTGACCAGGGCGCCGCGCATGATCTTGATGCGGTCACGCATCTCGGCCAGCTCGTCTTCCCACATCTTGCGCAACTCGGGGCTGGTCAGCACCGAAGCCACCACTTGGGCGCCGTGCGTGGGTGGGTTGGAGTAATTGGTACGGATCACGCGCTTGAGCTGGCTCAGCACGCGGCCGGCTTCTTCGCTCGACTCGCTCACGATGCTCAGGGCGCCCACGCGCTCACCGTACAGCGAGAAGCTCTTGGAGAAGCTGGTCGACACGAAGAAGCTCAAGCCCGCGGCCACAAACTTGGCGATCACCGCGCCGTCTTCGGCAATGCCGTGGCCAAAGCCTTGGTACGCCATGTCCAGGAAAGCGGTCAGGTTGCGGGCTTTGACGGCGGCGACTACCTGGTCCCATTGCGCGGGGGTGATGTCGTAGCCGGTGGGGTTGTGGCAGCAGGCGTGCAGCACCACGATGGTGCCGGCAGGTGCGG
>CANCFV010000072.1 GCA_947377275.1 Burkholderiales bacterium
TTTTGCTTTTTCCGATCGACCTTTTTTGTTGTGGACCCCACCATGAGCCTCAAAGTACGCATTTCCGATGACATGAAGACCGCCATGCGCGCCAAGGACACCGAGCGCCTGGGCACCATCCGCATGCTGATGGCGGCCATGAAGCAAAAAGAAATCGACGAGCGCGTGGAACTCGACGACACCCTGATCGTGGCCATCGTCGACAAACTGATCAAGCAGCGCAAAGACGCCGCCCAGCAGTACGAAGCTGGCGCTCGCCAAGACCTGGCCGACAAAGAAAAGTCTGAGATCGTTTTCCTGGAGGTCTACCTGCCGCAACGCCTGAGCGCCGACGAGGTCTTGGCCGCTGTCAAGGCCATCGTGGTGGAAATCGGCGCCGCCGGTCCTGGCGACATGGGCAAGGTCATGGGCGTGGTCAAGCAGCGCTTGGCGGGCCAGGCCGACATGGGCCAAGTGTCAGCTGCCGTCAAGGCGGCCTTGGCTGGCTGATGCGGGTTCAGGCGGGGGCTAGGCCACGCCTGTCTTCTTTTAAGATCGAGCTTTCCACCCAGGTTTCACCATGAGCAACTCTGTGTCCCTGCAGCCCATTGCCGAAGACGTCTACACGTCGCCTCAGTTGTCACCCGAAGCCATGGCTTCCGCAGCCGAAGCCGGCTTCAAGGCCGTGCTGAACAACCGGCCCGATTTTGAGGGCGGCTCCGACCAGCCCACCTCAGAAGCCATTGGCGCAGCGGCCCAAGCGGCAGGCTTGCAGTACGCCTACCTGCCGGTGCAGGGCGGCTACCAGTCGCCCGAAGAAATCGCCCAGTGCGCGGCGCTGCTCAAGACTTTGCCCCGCCCGCTCTTGATGTTCTGCCGCAGCGGCGCTCGCTCGACCCGCCTGTACCAACAAGCCATCAGCCTCGAAGACTGATCGGCCGCTGATGCAAAGCTACATCCGCTGCATGGACGCGGTCTCGCGCTGGTTTGGCGTGCTCGCTGCGTGGGCCTTGCTGGCCGCCTGCCTGATCAGTGCGGGCAATGCCACACTGCGCTACGCCTTCAATATCGGCTCGAACTCATGGCTGGAGGTGCAGTGGTACCTCTTTGGCATGGCCGTGTTCGCAGGTGCCCCCATGTTGCTCAAGCTCAACGAGCACGTGCGCGTGGACGTGGTCTACGGCGGTTTGCAGCCGCGCACCAAGGCGTGGATCGATGCCGTGGGCTTGCTCTTGGTGGTGATCCCTCTGTGCGCCATCGTGGCGCACCTGGCTTGGCCATTTGTGCTGGAGTCGCACGCGCAGCATGAGGTTTCGCCCAGCGCGGGCGGCTTGGTGCGTTGGCCCATCAAGGCGGCCATCCCTTTGGGCTTTGGCTTATTGGCATTGCAGGCGCTGTCTGAGTTTTTCAAGCGTGTGGCTTTCCTGCGTGGTCAGGCTGAAATCAACCTCGATTACGAGAGGCCTCTGCAATGATGGGCTTGGACAATCTCGCGCCCATCATGTTTGGCTCGCTGGTGCTGGCCATGCTGGTGGGGCTGCCAGTGGCCTTCACGCTGGGTGGCTTGGGCCTCGGCTTTGGCTACTTTGCGGTTTCGCAGGGGATCTTCCCCGAGGCCTTCATGGCCAATTTGCCGCTGCGCCTGTTTGGCATCGTCTCCAACGAGCTGCTGCTGTCCATCCCGTTTTTCACGTTCATGGGCGCCATCCTTGAGCGCTGCGGCTTGGCCGAAGACCTGCTGGAAGGGACCGGGCAGTTGTTCGGCAGCAAGCCCGGTGGCCTGGGCTTTGCGGTCATCATCGTGGGCGCCATCCTGGGCGCCATCACAGGCACGGTGGCCGCCAGCGTGATCGCCATGGGCGTCATCTCGCTGCCAGTGATGATGCGCAATGGCTACAACATGCGCTATGCCACGGGCGTGATCGCAGCCTCGGGCACCATCACGCAGCTCATCCCACCGTCACTGGTGTTGGTGGTGCTGGCCGATCAGTTGGGTCGCTCGGTGGGCGACATGTACCGGGGTGCCATTGGCCCCTCGCTCATGCAGACGGCCATCTTCTTGCTGTTCACCTTGGGCGTTGCCATTTTCAGGCCGCAGTGGGTGCCTCCTTTGCCCGAAGCGTCGCGCACCCTGCGTGGCTGGCCGCTGATCCGCCGTGTGCTGTGGGGCATGCTGCCCTCGATCGTGCTGATATTTTTGGTGCTGGGCACGCTGTTCATGGGTTTGGCCACGCCCACCGAAGCCGGTGCTTTGGGTGCCATTGGTGGCATGGTGCTGGCCGCCTTGCACCGCCGGCTCACGCTCAAGCTGATCTGGCAGGCCATGGACTCGACCATGCGCGTCACGGCCATGGTGATCTTCATCCTGTTGGGCTCCAGCGTGTTCTCGCTGGTGTTCCAGGGGGTCGATGGCAACAAATGGATCGAACACCTGTTGAGCAACCTGCCAGGCGGCCCTGTGGGCTTCCTGATCGTGGTGAACCTCTTTGTGTTCTTCCTGGCCTTCTTCCTCGATTTTTTCGAGATCGCTTTCATCATCGTGCCCTTGCTGGCGCCGGTGGCTGAAAAGCTGGGCATCGACTTGGTGTGGTTCGGTGTGCTTTTGTGCGTGAACATGCAGACCAGCTTCATGCACCCGCCCTTTGGCTTCGCCTTGTTCTACCTGCGCAGCATCGCCGACCAGGTGTTCAAGAGCGGCGCCATCCCACGCCCCATTGCGTCGAAAGACATCTACCTGGGTGCCATTCCCTGGGTGGTGATGCAGTTGATGCTGGTGGCCGTGGTGATCGTGTGGCCCGAGTCGGTGACCTACTGGCTTGACAAGGAAGCAGCGGTCAACGTCGACGACGTCAAGATCGAAATGAAGATCGAAGACACCGGTGGCCCAGAGGATGTGCAGATCCCGGTGCCAGAGGCGGCCAGCGAGCCCACCTCGCCCGCATCAGACGCTCAGTGAGTGGCAGGGGCGACCGGTTCAGGGCGGGTGGCCAGGTAGGCGCTCAGCAGGAGCAGGCCGGTCACGATGGCCCACATGATGGGCCTGGGGCCGATCATGACGGCCGTGAAGGCGGCGCTCAGGGCGATGCCTGTAACCGCGCCCACTTTACCGGCGCGTTTGATCTGGCGCTTTTCCACCCATAGGCGCAGCGAGGGGCCAAAGCGCGGGTGGTTCATCAGGCGTTCGCGCATGGCCGGGTCACCCTTGCCGTAGGCCCACACCCCGATCAATAGGAAGACGGTGGTGGGCAGCAGCGGGATGAAGGCATTGACGATGCCAATGGCAAAGCACAAAGAGCCCACGGTGCGCCAAGTGCGTTGCAGCGCACGTTCGCTCCAGTCAGGCGCATCGCGGACCTGGGCTGTGTGAAGCGAGTGATGTGGCTGCGTTGAGGTCGTGACCATGCGTCTGCTCCGGTGTGAGGCGAGGAGCCACCGGGGCGCACAGGCGCTTTGGCAGCGGTTGACACGCTGGTTTCGTCGGTTCGAATGACAGGCTTGAGTGGTTTTGCAATTTTCAAGCCCGCCGCGTGACGCTGTGCACGCGTCCCTCTGGCGACGTGGACATGAAAAAGGGGCCCGAAGGCCCCCCGATCCACGTTGCCAGCCAAAGCTCAGAGCTTGGCGGCTTGCATGTAGCGGTCGAAGGTGGCTTCCGTGAAGCGGAACCAGAAGTTCTGGTCGGCGCGGAACTTGGCGTAGTCGGCATACACCTTGCGCCAGGCCGGATTTTTCTCGTTGAGCTCGCTGTAGATGTCCATCGAGTGCTTGAACGCGGCGTCCATCACCGTTTTGGGCATCTGCACCAGCTGCGCCTTGGCGGCCACCAATTGCTTGAGCGCCAAGGGGTTGCGGGCGTCGTAGCGGGCCTGCATCTCGGTGTGGGCGTGCGAGGCAGCGGCTTCGACCATGGCTTTGTACTCGGCGCTCAGCGCGTCATAGGCCTTTTGGTTGATGAAGAAGTCCAGCTGCGGGCCACCCTCCCACCAGCCAGGGAAGTGGTAGTGAGGCGCCACTTTGTGAAAGCCCAGCTTTTGGTCATCGTAGGGGCCGACCCACTCGGCCGCATCGATGGTGCCTTTTTCAAGGGCCTGGTAGATCTCGCCGCCCGGGATGTTTTGCGGAATGGCGCCCATGCGCTCAATGACTTTGCCGGCAAAGCCGCCAATGCGCATCTTCAAGCCCTTCATGTCTTCCAGGCTCTTGATGGGCTTGCGGTACCAGCCACCCATTTGCGCGCCGGTGTTGCCGCCAGGGAAGCTGATGATGTTGTACTTGGCGTAGAACTCTCGCATCAGCTTGAGGCCATTGCCTTCGTACATCCAGGCGGTCATCTGGCGCGAGTTCAGGCCAAACGGGATGGCGCAGCCAATCGCGAAGGTTTCGTCCTTGCCCACGAAGTAGTAGGGGGCGGTGTGCGCCATCTCGACCGTGCCGTTTTGCACGCCGTCGACCACGCCAAAGGCGGGCATCAGCTCGCCACCGGCATGCACCGAGATCTGGAACTTGCCGCCCGACATTTCACCGATTTTTTTGGCGAAGACGTCGGCCGCGCCAAAGATGGTGTCGAGCGACTTGGGGAAGCTCGAAGCCAGGCGCCAGCGGACCGCGGTTTGAGCGTGAACGATGGCGGGGGCGGCACCAGCGGCCAGCACACCGGCCAAGCCGGCATGGTTGATGAAGGAACGGCGTTGCATGGCGAGGGGCTCCTGGGATTTGCGTGATGTGTGCCCGAAATTCTAGGTTCGGGCCGGGCGGGCGCGCTTGCGGCAAGGGCTGGGACTTACCCGCCTTGCCGAGCGTTTGCCGGGTGTTTGCGTTGTGCCGGCTCAGTGCCCGGCGATCTTCATCTTTTCGATGAGGATGGAGCCCACGGTTTTGCTGCCATAGGTGTAGGCGTCGGCGCCCACAGCGACGATGTGCTTGAACATCTCGCCCAGGTGGCCCGCGATGGTGATTTCGTGCACGGGGAACTGGATCACGCCCTTTTCAACCCAGTAGCCGGCCGCACCACGTGAGTAGTCGCCCGTCACGTAGTTCACGCCTTGGCCCATCAGTTCGGTCACGAACAGGCCGGTGCCCAGTTTCTTGAGCATGGCCTTGAGGTTGTCTTTGGGGTCGGTGAGCTTGCTGGACATGGCCAGGTTTTGCGAGCCGCCCGCGTGGCCGGTGGTTTTCATGCCCAGCTTGCGTGCCGAGTAGCTCGACAAGAAGTAGGTCTGCACCACGCCGTTTTTGACGACACGGCGCTTGCTGGTGGTCACACCTTCGTCGTCAAAGGGCGCGCTGCCCTTGCCTTTGAGGATGTGCGGGTCTTCTTCGATGTTGATGTGCTTGGGAAAGACGCTCTGGCCCAGGCTGTCGAGCAAGAAGGTGGACTTGCGGTAGAGCGCGCCGCCGCTGGTGGCTTGCACGTAGGCGCCCAGCAGGCCGGCGGCAAGGGTGTTTTCAAACAAGACCGGCACTTCGCAGGTGGCGATCTTGCGCGACTTCAGGCGCGAGAGCGCGCGTTCTGCGGCGTAGCGGCCCACCGCTTCAGGTCGGGCCATGTCGCGGGCATCGCGCTCAGAGGTGTACCAAAAATCGCGCTGCATGTCGCGGCCACGGCCTGCAATGGGCGAGACCGACAACGAGTGCCGCGAGCTGGCGTAGCCGCCACGAAAGCCCTGGCTGTTGCCGGCGAAGAAGTGCGACTGCTGGGCCGACACGCCACCGCCTTCAGAATTGGCGATGCGCGGATCAACGGCAAAGGCGGCATCTTCAGCGCGGCGGGCCAGTTCGGCTGCACCGGCGGCGTCAATGGCCCAGGGGTAGAACAGGTCGAGGTCGCGCTTGGCGGCGCGGCTGGAGACGATGTCGTCCGCATCGGGCAGGCCTGCGGCCGGGTCTTCGGCCGTGAAGCGGGCGATGTCGTAAGCCGCGCGCACGGTTTGGGCCAGCGCCTGCGGCGAAAAGTCAGAGGTGCTGGCGTTGCCGCGGCGTTGTCCCAGGTAGACCGACACGCCAATCGACTTGTCTTGGTTGCGCTCGACGTTTTCGAGCTTGCCTTTGCGCACCGACACCGACAGGCCCACGCCTTCGGAGACTTCGGCGGCGGCATCAGACGCCCCCATGTTCTTGGCCAAGGCCAGCGTGTCTTCGATCAACTGCTGAAATTGCTCACGGCTGTAAGCGAAACCGTTCGGTTTGTCGGTGGACTTGCTGGTTTTGGTGGCCATTTTGTGGTGTGTGAAAGAGGTCACCCGTATCATAGCGAGGACATGAACGCGAACCACCAAGATCACGACCAGGGTTTTGACCCTGAAGACGACGGCGACCTCGACGACCGGCCCCCCAGCAAGAGCATGCTCAAGCGCGACGCGCACGATCTGCAGGAGCTGGGTAAGCAGCTGGTGTCGATGCCGGACAGCCGCCTCAAATCCATCGAGATGCCCGAGCGCTTGCGCGACGCCCTGGATGCTTACAAAACAACTCGCTCTCACGAAGGCAAGCGACGCCAACTGCAGTACGTCGGCAAAGTCATGCGCCTGATCGACGCAGAACCCCTGCGCGAGGCTGTGGCCGAGTTCCAGCTGGGCCATGCCCGCAACGCCTTGCAATTGCACCAAGCCGAGCGCTGGCGTGCCGAGTTGCTGCAAGAAGACAAGGATGTGCTGACCGCCTGGGTCAGCGAGTTCCCTGGCGGCGACATGCAGCAGCTGCGTGCCTTGATCCGAAATGCCCGCAAAGACGCGGCCGCAGCGCCTGAAAAGCGCAATGGGCGTGCTTACCGCGAGCTGTTTCAGTACATCAAGGAAGCGATGTCTGATGAGCCCCCGCGTGAGAGCGAGCCCGCCGACCGCGATGCCGAGGACTGAGCGTTGAGCGAAGACCTGAAGCAGGTGCAGGCCCTGGAGGCTGTGCGCATTGGCGTGGTCTCGGTCAGCGACCGGGCCAGCAGCGGTGCCTATGAAGACAAGGGCCTGCCTGCTTTGCAGGATTGGCTCGGCCGTGCGGTGCGCAACCCCATCACCTGGGTGCCCCGCCTGATTGCCGACGAGCGTGACTTGATTGCCCAAACCCTGCGGGATCTGGTCGATGTGGAGGGTTGCCATTTGGTGCTGACCACCGGCGGCACCGGCCCCGCGCCTCGCGACGTCACGCCAGAGGCGACGGTGGACGTGGCCGACAAAGAAATGCCCGGCTTTGGCGAGCAGATGCGCCAGATCAGTTTGCGCTTTGTGCCCACGGCGATCCTGTCGCGCCAGACAGCCGTGATCCGCAAGCAGGCTTTGATCTTGAACCTGCCGGGTCAACCCAAATCGATTGCCGAAACGCTGGAAGGTCTCAAAGACGCCGAAGGTTCGTCATTGGTGCCCGGCATCTTCGCGGCCGTGCCATATTGCTTGGACCTGATCGGCGGGCCTTACATCGAAACCGATGTGGCGGTGTGTGATGCGTTCCGACCCAAGTCGGCGCGCAGGTCCTGACCGTTCAAGCCGGCTCAACCCCGCGGTAGGCGTTGCGCCTTGAGCACGCGGGTCTCACCCTGTGCGTCGGTCACGGGCGTGATTTGAGCGTATCTGCCATCGGCGCGCAGCCGATCGGCCACCGCCTTGCCTTGGCCGGCCCCTACCTCGAACACCAGCCATCCGCAGTCGCGCAGCAGGTCGGGTGCTTCGCGCACCAGCCTCTGCAGGATGCGCACGCCCAGCGCGCCGCCATCGAAGGCCAGGCTGGGTTCGTGCTCGGCGATTTCTGCCGCCATGGCCGTGCGCCGCGCCGTGGAGATGTAGGGCGGGTTGCAGGTGATGAGGTCGATGCGGCCTTGGTGCTCGTCGTTCTGGAAGGCGTCCAGTAGGTCGCTGACGTGCAACTGCGCCCGTGGGGCCAGACCGAGGTGATGCAGGTTGTCGTGCGCCAGCGCGATGGCGTCCGCAGAGAGGTCGGCCGCCTCCAGCTGGATGCCCGGCCGCGCGTGGGCCAAGGCAGCCGCGACGTTGGCGCAGCCCGTGCAAACGTCAATGACGCGCGCGGTGCTGTTGTCAGGCAGCAAAGTCAGTGCGGTGCGAGCGAGCAATTCGGTTTCGCGCCGGGGGATCAGGGCCTGGGGGCTGGCCAGCATGTCGAGCCCCATGAAGCGTTGCCGGCCAGTGAGGTGCGCCAGGGGTTTGCCTTGCAGCCGTTGGGTCAGCAGGTCACTCAGGCGGGCTTGCGCGGTTGCGTCGAGGTCGGGCAAGGGCTGCTCTGTGGCCGCTTGGGCCGACAGGCGCTGCCCAGCGGCCAGGTGCCACAGCGCGTGTAAGCAGCTCTCTGGCGTCTCCTCGGGCTTGTCGGGTAGGCTTTGCAGGCCGCTGCGCAGGGCTTGCAAATGCGCCTGGTAGACCTGGGCGGTGTTCATGCGGCCCCCGAGGTGCTCGTGCTGGGTTCATGCAACACGGGCTCGATCAGGGCGGGCCGGGCGTGCAGGTAGCGGGTGGCGTTGCGCTTGGACTGGATGTCGGTCAAGACGTGGCCGGCTTGCACTTCGCTCAGGCCGATGACGGGCGCCAACTCGGCAGCCGACACGCCATGCTCGAAGGCCCACAAGGCCAGGTCCATCGGGCCGTAGGGCAGGCTGAAGTAGAACTCGTCCTGGCCCTGCGCGAGGCTGTAGGTGTCGGTGGTGGGCTCGGCGGTGCAGATCTCGTCGGGCAAGCCCAAGTGGCGCGCCAAGGCGTACACCTGGGTTTTGTACAGGTGCGCGATCGGCTTGAGGTCGGCCGCGCCGTCGCCGTTTTTGACGAAAAAGCCCTGGTCGTATTCCAGCCGGTTGGGCGTGCCGATGACGGCGTAGTTCAGCCGATCGGCGTGGTAGTACTCGATCGTTTTGCGCACGCGCTGCTTGTGGTTGGTCGCCGCGACGATCTGCAGGTATTCACGCAAGGGCAAGCGTGCCTCTTGCTGAGTCCCATCGGGTGCTTGCACCACCAGGCGGAAGAAGTTGATGCCGCCTTGTGCACCGCCTGCCAGCACGATCTTGCATTTCCAGTCGGTGCCGTAGTCGGGGAAGACGCGTTGGATGGCCGCGTCGCGGTCTCGGTAGCAGCCGATGGCTTGCAGGGTGGGGGCGATGTCGATCAGCTCGTGGGTGAGGCCCAGGTGCTGTGCCACCAGTTGCCCGCGGCTGGAGCTGATGCTGGCCGAGTCGCGCTCGGGCAGCAGCAGGCCGTGGACCTTGGCGGGGCCAAAGGCGCGCACGGCCAGGGCGGCGCACACGGCACTGTCAACGCCGCCAGAGACGGCGATGATGACGCCGCGCCGACGCAGCTCGCCCGCCACGACGTCACGCATCCAGTCGCAGATGCGGTCGGCTTCGGCCTCGCAGTCGAGGTCCAAAACGTGAGGGCCGAAGGCGGTCATGGTGCGTTCCAGTTCCGGGGCTTGCGGTCAGGCCAGCTTGTGCGCCATGTAGGCGGCGATGGCGTCCAGCGAGTCCAAGTTCTCGGGCACCATTTCTTCGTCGTTGACGGTGATGCCGTAGGTCTCTTCGAGGTGCGTGATCAGCTCCAGGAAGCCGGTGGAGTCCATGATGTGCCGGTCGATGAAGGAGTCGCCGTCGGCATAGGGCTTGGCCTTGGAGCCCATGATGAAGTTGTCGGCAATGAAGCGCCGCGTGGCGGCTTTGATGTCTTGTGTGGTGGCCGTGCTCATGGCGAGTTCCTTCCCAAATCCGTTTTCTTGATTTTGCCCGTGTTTGTTTTGGGCAATTCGTCCACAAAGGTCACCATCTTGGGGACCATGAAGCTTTCCAGCCGACCCTGGCAGTGGCGGATCACGTCGCGCTCGCTCAAGGTGGTGCCGTTGTTCAGGGTGACGTAGGCCTTCACCGCTTGCCCGAGCACGGCGTCGTCCACGCCAACCACGGCCACCTCGTACACGCCGGGCAGCGAGTGGATGGCGTTTTCGACCTCGCGTGGGCTGACCTTCTCGCCGCGGCTCTTGATGATGTCATCCTTGCGGGCCACGAAATAAAGCCAGCCTTCGGCGTCGGTTCGGAACAGGTCGCCCGAATACAGCACGCGCTCGCCGGGCAGCGGGCCGGGGCGCAGTCGTTCGGCGGTCTCTTTGGGCTTGTCCCAGTAACCCAGCATGACGTGGCTGCCGCGGATCACCAACTCGCCTGTGCTGCCGTTGGGCAGGCGTTGCCCATCGTCGTCGACCAGCCAGACCTCTTCGTTGGGCATGCCGCGGCCCACGCTGGTTGGGCGGATGTCGAGCTGTTCAGGCGGCAAGTAGGTGACGCGCTTGCATTCGGTCAGGCCGTACATCGAGAACAGTTGCGCATGCGGGAACAGCGCCCGAATGCGGTGAATGTGCTCTTCGGGCAGGGCCGCGGCGGTGTTGGTGATCAGGCGCAGGGCGCTGAGCTCGTAGCTGCTCAGGGTTTTGAGGGCCATGAGCATGGCGAACATCGTGGGCACGCCAGGGAAGACGGTGACGCGTTCGCGCACCATGACTTCCAGCGACTTGACCGGGAAGGTGAAGCCCCGCTCAAGCACCACGGTGGCGCCCACCCGCATGGCCATGAGGATCTGGTAGAGGCCGTAGTCGAAGGCCAGTGGCAGGGCACAGTGGACGATGTCGTCGGCGCGCAAGCCCAGGTATTGCGACACCGACCGCGACGCCGTGACCATGTTCAGGTGCGACAGCATCACGCCTTTGGGGAAGCCGGTGGACCCTGATGTGTAGATGATGGCGGCCAGGTCGGCGTCGATGGTCTGTGGGAGGGGGGGCTCGCCGAGCGCTTCGCTGGCTTGGGTGTGCTCGGCGTTGTCCGCGGGCCAGAGGATGCAGCCGCGCGGCAGTGCCTCAGGGGCGTCGGCTCCGGTCACGATCTGGATGCGTGTGCAGGGCGCGTCGAGCAGGGCAGGTTCCCAGATGTCTTGCAGGCTGCTTTGGGTGAGCAGGGCACTCGCGCGCGCATCGGCCAGCATGTAGGCGAGCTTGTCTGACTTGGTCAGTGGGTTGACCGGCATGAACACGGCCCCGGCCAACAAGGTGGCGTACAGGCCCACGACGAATTCGATGCCGTTGTCGAGGAACAGGGCCACGCGGTCGCCTTTGTGCACCCCCTGGGCTTGCAGCAACGCTGCGAGTTGGCGTGCCGCGCTCAACAGATCGGCAAAGCGGTGCCTGCCGCTCGACGTGACCAGCGCGTGTTTGTCTGGCCAGCGTTGTGCGGCGGCCAGCAGGTGGTGGTGGAGCAGCGTGGGGTCGCTCATGGGGCGCTCGTCGCAGATGGGGCTGAGGGTGAGGACGGGGCCACGAGCTGTTCGTGCACCAGTTGGGTGGACAGCACGCCCACAAAGGCCATGTTGTCGCCAAAGCCGATGGCGCGCCCGGCGGCGCATTTGGCCAGCAGCTTGCCCACGGCCGGGGTGTCAAAGAGGCCGCTGCGGTTCAGGCGCTCGGGGCTGAGCAGCTCGGCCACCCAGGGCAGGGCGCGCCCGTTCTCGAAAAAGCTGGCGCTGTCGGGCGCGCGATAGGGTTGCTTGCTGCGTTGGGTGATGCTGGCGGGCAACTCGTGGGCGAATGCCTTTTTGAGCAAGAGCTTTTCACGCAGGCCGCGCATTTTCAGGCGGGGAGGCAGCTTGCAAGCGAACTCGATGACGTGGTGGTCGAGGAAGGGGAAGCGCCCTTCGATGGAGGCGGCCATGGCCACGCGGTCGCCTTGGGATGAGAGCAGGTAGCCGCTCATGAGGGTGTGGGCTTCGACGTATTGGTCGCGCGCCATGGGGCGCCACGCCTTGAAGCGAGCAGGCAGGTGAGACAGCAGTTGCGCCTGAGGGGTGTGCTGCGCCATGTGGTCTTGCAGATCAGGGTGCAAGAACGTCCAGGCGCGCTCGCTGGTCGACAGGCGCGTGAGGTGCGCAAAGGCCGGGTCCTCCAGCCGATCCAGCCCTTGCGAGAAAAACTGCTGCGAAAAGCCACGGCCCGCGGTGGGTGAGGCCGCCAGGTAAGGGTAGAGCCGTTCGATGATGCGACGCCGCCTGGGGGAGTCGGGCTGTGCGGCGATGAAGCGACGCACCTTGGCCTCTTTGAACAGGTCGTATCCGCCAAAGACTTCGTCGGCGCCCTCGCCAGTCAGCACCACCTTGTGGCCGGCGGCCCGCACGCTGTCGGCCAGCCGCATCATGGGCGCGGGGGCGGTGCGCACCAGCGGGGTCTCTGTGTGCCACACGGTGCGTGCGAATGAGTCGGCGATGTCTGCGCGGCTGCAGGCAATCGATGAGTGCTGGGTGCCCAGGTGCTGCACCAGGGTTTGCTGGTGCGCGCTTTCGTCGAACTCGGCGTCTTCAAAGGTCAGCGAGAAGCTGCGCAAGGGCGTGCGCGTGTGCCGGCTGATGATGTTGGTGATGATGGACGAGTCCAAGCCGCCGCTGAGGTAGGCGCCCACGGGCACATCCGCACGCAATTGCAGGCGCACAGCGTCGACCAGCAGGGCGTGCAGTTCTTCTGCCAGCGCATCTTCGTCGACGGGGGCGTCGAGCAAGGCATCGGCCTCGTCCACCGGGAAGTCCCAGTCCCACCAGCGGCGGGTGTGTGTGCCGCTGGCGTCCACCGTCATCAGGTGACCAGGTGGCAGGCTGTGCACGCCTTCGAACACGGTGCCCGGCGCGATGGCCGACCACCAGCCAAACACCGAGGCCAGGCCGCTGGGGTCCCACTGGCGCTTGACTTCGGGCAGGGTGAACAGTGCCTTGACCTCAGAAGCGAAGGCGAACTGCGGCCCCGCCTGGGTGTAGTACAGGGGGCGGATGCCCACGCGGTCGCGTGCCAGCAAGAGGCGCTGGGTGCGCGCGTCCCACAGGGCGATGGCGAACTGCCCATTGAGTCGCTCGACAAAGGCGTCACCGTCTTGCTCGTACAGGTGCACCAGCACTTCGGTGTCTGACGCTGTGGCGAAACGGTGTCCGGCGGCGAGCAGCTCTTCACGTAACTCGATGTAGTTGAAGATCTCGCCGTTGAAGGTGACCCAGATGCGCCCGTCTTCGTTGCTCAGAGGTTGCGCGCCACCTTCGAGGTCGATGATGGCCAGTCGGGCGTGGGCCAGGCCGATGGGCCCATCAATGTGGAGCCCTTGTCCGTCAGGGCCCCGGTGGTGGAGGGCGCCGATCATGCGCCGCAAGGGCTCAGCCTGTGGTGGGCGTTGGGTGCTGAACAGGCCTGCAATGCCGCACATGGAGGTCCCTCAGTTTGCTTTGTGTCAGTCCGCGTCGTTGTCGAAGGCGGTGAGGTACCAGTGTGCCAACGTCGGCGGCGCTTTCTCGAGGCCATCGCAGTAAAACACGGGGTGTCCGGGTGCCTTCAGTTCGAAGAATCCGGCGCGTTTGATGGCCGTGTGGACGCCGGCCGCGCCCAAGAACTCCAATGACACGCTTTCCGCGCCAGCTTTGGCGGCGTGTCGCTTGAAGGCGTGCAGCAAGGCGGTGCTCCAGGCGCTTGGGTCGGTGCTGTAGAAATCCCCGATCTCTGCGGTCTCTTGATGCATACGCCAGATGACCCAGCCCTGGCTTTGGCCATTGCCATCGAGCCCCACACAGGTTCGCCAAGGCGAGTCATGGGGCTCACCAAATCGCCAGGACAGCATGGATGGCGAGCGGTTGGACAGCATTTGCTCAGCTGGGCGGCGTGACCAGGCGCTGGCCATTCGTTCGTCTTGGAGGCTGCACTCATGCAGCGTGATGCGCTTGAGGGTGCCCCATCTGCGCGCCGTGCGGATGCCGTACAAGCCCAGGTCCAGCCAAGGTGCCAGCAGCGCCGATGCGGTGCCCGGCAGGCGTTTGTCCAACTGACGCCGGGTGCGCAGCACGGCCGTGAACTGTGCCATGGCACCCAGTTTGGTCATGCCGGCACGCTTGCAGATGGCCGCAGATTTCGGGTTGGCGATGCCATAGACGAAGTCAAAGCGCGACCGACCGATCACCATCGCTTGCTTCATCAAGGTCAATGCTGGGCCAATGGTGCGATGTTTTTCATCGACCGCAAAATCGGCCATGTTGGCGCTGCTGATGCAAAGGTCAGCGCGAACCAATTGCCGGGGGTGCAGTCCGATCACGCCCAATGGATCTTCACTTGTGTGCTGGTGAAGGATCACCCCCAAGCCTTCACCGGCAGGATTGCTGGTGTAGCCCTTTTCTAATTTGTGCGCGGCTTGCTCGCTGGACCCCACGGACAAGTTGGCCAGCCACAAGGCGCAGACGGGCTCGCGCCATTCGTGCATCTTGATCGGGGTGGCTTTGTACGTCATGGTCGAACATCACAGGGGGCAAGGCGCCAACTCATCAAAGGCAGATGGGCGCTGGTGGTGCGTCAAATGTTATCTGAGGCAAATTGCATGCCCATGACGCCCACCTGGAAAATGCGTGTTCAGCGCGCCACAACCGCTTTGACCAGCTCACCGGTTTTGGGCGCCCCACCGCCGTAATACCCGTTGATCAGTCGCAGTTGCAGTTCAGCCGCTTCATCCAGTGGCGACTGCTTGGCCAACTGGGCAAAGCCCCCCGCTGGGAAGGGCAGGGTTTGCAAGCGCCAGGGGCGCGCTGCTGCTTTGTCGGCCTCGGTCAGCGCGCGGAAGCTCTGCTCGGCAGCTTGCAGGCCCGCCGTAGATGCTTTCAGCGCGTTTGCGTCTTTGGCCGCTGGCATCAAGAGGTAAGGCTGCCCTTTCGGGCCGTCGACGATGGTGGCCTGGAAAGCCTGCGCCTGGCCTTGGCTGTTGCGTCGCACGCCGCTGTAGCGCGACGCGCTCAAGCCGTTGATCTTGGCTGGCGCTGATTGAAGGGTTTCGGGCTTGAGCAAGGCTTGAAGGGCCTTGTCATGGTCGGGGCCAGCCTGCTCGGGCACCGTGCGAAGCACCAGGGCTGCCGTGCCCTCTGGGTTCACCGCCATCACGGCCGTGGGGCTGTTTTGAATGCGCCAGCCGTCTGGTGCGGTGAGCGCGAAGCCCAAGCCAGCGTGATAAAAGCTGCGCCCGCGCACCAGGCCTTGCTCGGCGCTGTCGCCAAAGGCCAGCCCTTGCACGGCTTGCAGGTAACGGCTGCGGCCATCGTTCTGGTAACCGCTGGCGGGCGGTGGGTACTGGGCGGCAATTTGCTGGATGTCTTGCAGTCGGCGGTCGTTGCTGGGGTGGGATGCCAGCCAGTTGGGCTCGTTGCTCACCGGCTTGCCTTGCGCCTTGGCCCGGTCTGCCGCGTAGCGCTCCTGGTTTTTCAGCACCTTGATCACGTCCACCATGTTGGCGGGGTTGTACTGGTTGCGCACCAGGTATTCGGCGCCGAGGCCGTCGGCTTGCAGTTCTTGGTCGCGACCATAGCTGGCGATGTAGCCAGCCGCTGCGGTTTGTGACGCGTCTGAGGCGATTTGCTGCGCGCCGCGCAGGCCCTTGGCTTCCAGCACAGCACCCAAAATGGACGCGGCCATGACGCCCAGTCCTGCTGCCTGCTGTTTCGTGGCGCGCTGTGCGCCGTGACGTGCGGTGACGTGCCCAATCTCGTGGCCGATCACACCGGCCAGATCGGCCTCGCTGTCCATGTAGGCCATGATGCCGCGGGTGACGTACACGTAGCCACCGGGCAAGGCAAAGGCATTGATCTCTGGACTGTCGAGCACGGTGAAGTGCCAGGTCAGGTGCGCGCGGTGCGATTGTTGCGCCAGCCTTTGCCCCAGTCCGTTGACGTAGGCCTGCAGCTTGGCGTCGGGGTAGGCGCCGTATTCTTTGAGCACCTCTTGATGGCCCTTGGCGCCTTCGGCAATTTCTTGCTCTTCGCTCATCACCGAGCGTTCGGCTTCGCCTGTCACCGGGTTGATCATGGTACTGCCGCAAGCGCTCAGCAGCGCAGCGGAGAGCGCCAATGCGGTTCGTGTCTGCCAGCGTTGTGCCATGTCACTTCACCAGTCGAGTGAGTTCAGCGGCGTCAAAGCATTCGGTGGTTTGCGCGTCCTGCGGCATGCAGTCGCGCGCGGCCTCGCTTTGGGCGCACAGGGCCAGCTTTTCAACGGCTGCCCACAACAAGGTGATTTGGTGTTCGTGGCCCGAGGCGTGGTCAATCAGTCCGCGCAAGGCCTGCGACAGGGGGTCGTCGCCCTCGGTCACGCCGTACGCTGAAAACCCCATGCGTGCGGCCACGGCTTCGCGTTCGGCTTGCTTTTCATCGAGCACTTGGGCCTTGGCCACAATGATGCGCGCCGGGTTGCCCACGGCCGTGGCACCAGGTGGCACCGGCTTGGTCACCACGGCGTTGGAGCCCACGCGAGCGCCGTCGCCCACCGTGAAGCCGCCCAGCACCTGGGCGTTGGCGCCCACGATCACGCCCTTGCCCAGCGTCGGGTGGCGTTTGGCGCCTTTAGACAGCGAGGTGCCGCCCAGGGTCACGCCTTGGTAGATGGTGCAGTCGTCGCCGATTTCAGCGGTTTCGCCCACCACCACGCCCATGCCGTGGTCGATGAACACACGCCGGCCCACCTTGGCACCTGGGTGAATCTCAATGCCCGTGAAGAAGCGTGCCCAGTGCGAGATCCAGCGGCCCAGCCACTTCAAGCCACGCGTCCAGCATCCGTGCGCGCAGCGGTGCATGGCCAAGGCGTGCAAGCCGGGGTAGCACGTCAGCACCTCCCAGGCGGTGCGGGCAGCGGGGTCGCGCTCCAGGATGCAGGCGATGTCTTCTCGGAGTCGGGCAAAGAGCATGGGGGTGCTTATGCGATTTTTGCGCTGGGGTGCGCGTGGTTCAGCGGTGAGGCGAGTGTAGCGGTCAGGTAAAGACCCGGCTTGGGCTCAGGGCGCAGGCTGCGTGCGGTCCAGGATGGCCTTGGCCAGGCCCCGCAAAATGTGGATCTCTTCCTGGCGCAGCTCGGCGCGGTTGAGCAGCTGGTTGAGCCTGGGCATGAGCTTCTTGGGCGCGGCCGGGTCCAAAAAACCGAGCTGCACCAAGGCCTGCTCGAGGTGGGTGAGGGCGCCTTGCACCGCTTGCCCATCGGCGAGCGCCGCATCGGGTGTGCGTGCCGCCACGTCAAAGCCACCCAGGGCCTGGCGCCATTCATAGGCCAACACCTGCACCGCCTGCCCCAGGTTCAGTGAGCCGTAGTGGGGGTTGGTGGGGATGCTGATGACCGCGTTGCAGCGGTAAACGTCTTCGTTGGCCATGCCGTAGCGCTCGCTGCCAAACACGAAGGCGACTTTGTGGGCCGGGTCGTGGGTGGCCAGCGCCGCCAAGCCGCTGCGTGGTGTGACCGTGGGCGGGCCAAAGTCGCGCGGCGTCATGGCCGTGGCCAGGCTGTAGGTGACGCCATCGAGGGCTTCTGCCAAGGTGTCAACCACCCGCGCGCGCACCAAAATGTCAGCGGCACCGCTGGACAGCGCGACGGTCTCTTCCTGAATCAGCACGTCGGCAAAACGGGGGCGCACCAGCACCAGCTCGGAAAAGCCCATGACCTTCATGGCGCGCGCGGTGGCCCCCACGTTGCCCGCGTGGCTGGTGCCGATCAGGATGAATCGGGTGGGGTCGGGCGCTGGGCCGCGTGCATCTGGCATGAGGAAGAGGCTGTAAACCGTTGAATGTGGGGTGAATTGTCTGAATGAGGGGTGGCAAAAACAACG
>CANCFV010000073.1 GCA_947377275.1 Burkholderiales bacterium
GATGACGCTGCTCAACAGCGTGGCACAGAGTTAACCGTGGCACTGAGCGCCTACCTTGGGGCCAGCAAGCCTAATGCTCCGCGCGCGGCCGTTGCAGAGAATGCGGCAGCCGTGGTGTGCAGTGATGAGCCGACGGCAGAAACGCACCATTGGCACATTTCGCTGCGATTTGGCCGGAGGACCATCCAGGATGGCTTTGATCCGCTGAGTTTTTTGCGCTACCTGGGCACCTTTGGCGAGATCCTTCACGTTGAGGCCTTGATCGATAACGTGCCCCGCCTGTCCGAATTGGAGCCCGATGAGTGCCACCTTGGCTTTGAGGTCAGCTTCAAGACCGATGCGGACAAGGCCAGGATCGAATCGGCATTTGACTTTGTGCGCGATGACAGCCAGGTGCGCATCCTGCCTCCGCGCAGCAAGGTGCATGAGTATGTCGATCTCATTGCCGAGCTACCTGAGTCAGATCTGCGCCTTGGCGACATGCTGGTGCGTTGCGGCACGCTGACGCAAGCCGAACTGGATGCCGCACTCGACAGACAGACCGTGCAGGGTCATGAAGGCAAAGCCATCGAGCCCTTGGGCCAGATGTTGGTTAATGCAGGGCAAGTGCATGCCGCCGTGGTCACTGCGGCCTTGGTCAAGCAAAGCAGCGCACGTGAGAGTGGCCGCGGTGTGGAAGCGCAAATGCTACGGGTTGACGCTGCCAAGCTTGATCACCTGATCGACCTGGTGGGCGAACTCATCATCGCAGGTGCAGGTGCACTGTTGGTCGCGCGCAAACACCGCGTCAAGGAGTTGGTGCAAGCCACTTCGGCCGTATCCAACCTGATGGAAGAAGTGCGCGACTCGGCCCTGAACCTGCGCATGGTGCAGATCGGCGGGACGTTCAACCGCTTCCAGCGCGTTGTACGCGACGTGAGCGAGGAGTTGGGCAAGGACATTGTGCTCCATATCAGTGGCGCCGAGACAGAGCTCGACAAAACCGTGGTGGAGCGCATGGCCGATCCATTGACCCACTTGGTTCGCAATGCGATGGACCACGGGATTGAAAGCGCCGAGGACCGTGTGCAAGCAGGCAAACCGGTACAGGGCACGGTTGGCTTGCACGCCCACCATGAAGCCGGCAGCATCGTGGTGGAGGTCAGCGACGACGGCGGTGGCCTGCGCAAGGAGCGCATCCTGCGCAAGGCCATCGAGCGTGGCCTGGTCGCACCAGACGCCATCCTCAGTGAGCAAGACATCTACCAACTGATCTTCCAGCCGGGCTTCTCGACTGCAGAGCAGATCAGCAACCTGTCTGGCCGCGGTGTAGGCATGGATGTGGTCAAGCGCAACATCACGGCCTTGCGCGGCAACATCGACGTGCGCAGCCAGGAGGGCCAAGGCACCACCATCTCGATTCGCCTGCCGCTGACGCTGGCCATCATCGATGGTTTCTTGATGGGCGTGGGCAAGTCTTCGTATGTGGTGCCGCTCAATGTCGTGGTCGAGTGCATCGAAATGTCTCGCCAGCAAACCGCAGGCAAAGACTGGCTGGATCTGCGCGGTGAAGTTCTGCCCCTGGTACGCCTCCGCGAGCTTTATGACATCGAGGGCGAGCCTGGACGACGTCAGAACGTCGTGGTTGTCAAAGGCGGTGGTACCCGCGTGGGCCTGGTAGTCGACCAGCTCATGGGCGAGTTGCAGACGGTGATCAAGCCACTGGGCAAGGTCTTCCAGAACGTGCGTGGTGTGGGTGGTTTCACCATCTTGGGCAGTGGCCAGGTGGCCTTGCTGCTGGACGTGCCCAACCTGGTCAGGCAAGTGACTCACAGCACCGATTCAACCTTTCTGCACAAACGACAGGGCGCCTCCACCGAGACCGTGGACTGAGCACTCCCATTCCCCCTAACTCGGCTACCGCAACCTTCTTGTTTGGAGCACCTTCATGAAAAACCTCACCGTTACGCAGAAATTCATCTTCTTGATACTCACCGCCTTGGTGGGCATCGGCATCTTGTCAGGTGTGGCCATCAAGCAGATGGATAACACCTACACGGCAGCCAACTACAGCACTGTCAATACGGTGCCAAGCATTCTGAACATTGACCAGGTCAATGACCTCGTGACGCTGCTCCGCACACGAACCTGGCAAATCATGGCCGATGAGAACAAAGACCGTCAAAAGGAGGCTGAGCAAGCGATTCAGGACGTGGTCCCCAAGCTGGAGGCATCGCTCAAGAACTATGAAGACAAGAACGTCACCGACGAGAAAGACAAGGTACTTCTTGACGCCGTGAGGGGTGCCATCAAGGACTACATGGGCATCCGAAGCGAAATGGTGAAGCTGTCGATGGACGGCAAGCAAACGCAGGCTGTTGACGTGTGGTACGCGAACCGAGCCAAGCTTGCCAAGCTGGCAGAGGTCATTGCCGAGCATCGCGCTTACAACGAACAACTTGGCAAAGCCGGTGCCGAAAAGGCCACTGAGATCCAGAAAACGGCCAACCTGATCATGTTGACGGTGGCCGGCATCACCCTGATGATCGTCAGCGCCATTGGCTGGCTCATTGCCAGCAGCTTGCTCAAGCAACTCGGGGGCGAGCCCGCCTATGCAGCCGAGGTGGTCACCAAGGTGGCCCAAGGCGACCTGACCGTGCAAGTGCAAACCAAGCCGGGCGACACCACCAGCATGCTGGCCGCCATCAAGGGCATGACGGAACGCCTGTCACAAATCATTGGCGATGTGCGCACCGCATCCGGCGCGCTGGCTGCGGCATCCGAACAGGTTTCGTCCACCGCCCAAAGCATGAGCCAAGGCGCCAGCGAGCAAGCAGCGAGTGTGGAAGAAACGTCCGCCTCGGTTGAACAGATGGCCAGCTCGGTGCAGCAAAACGCCGAGAACGCCAAGGTCACGGAAGGCATGTCAGGCAAGGCAGCCAAGGAAGCCACAGAAGGTGGCAAGGCCGTGCGCGACACCGTGCTGGCCATGAAGACGATCGCCGACAAGATCAGCATCGTGGACGACATCGCCTACCAGACCAACCTGCTGGCCCTGAACGCCGCCATTGAAGCAGCCCGTGCAGGCGAGCACGGCAAGGGCTTTGCTGTGGTGGCCGACGAGGTGCGCAAGCTGGCCGAGCGCAGCCAGGAAGCCGCGCAAGAAATTGGCGAAGTGGCCAAGAACAGCGTGGCCCTGGCAGAGCGTGCAGGCTCGCTGCTGGACACCATCGTGCCGTCCATCTCAAAGGCGTCTGACCTGGTGCAAGAAATCGCATCGGCATCCAACGAGCAATCGTCTGGCATTGGGCAGATCAACACGGCCATCACGCAGCTGTCGCAACTGACGCAAGAGAACTCTGCAGCGTCTGAAGAGCTGGCGGCCACCGCAGAAGAGATGAGCGGCCAGGCCGAGCAGCTGCAAGACCTGATGAGCTTCTTCACGACCGATGGCGAACCCGCCCCAGTGGTGACTTCGCGCCACACCGCCCGCAGCGCTCGCGGCGCCAAGGTGGCATCTGTTGCCAGCAAGCCCAAGTTGGCCAACAAGCGCAAGCATGACCACGAGGTGGTGTCGTCCCACAAAGAGTTCGTCAGCTTCGAGGGGTGAGCCATGAGCACGCTTGCACTGAACAATCCAGCCTCGGCGACCAAGCCCGGCGCCACCAACCAGTACCTGATCTTCAGCCTGGGCGGCGAGCTGTTCGCGGTGGGCACGTTGCGGGTGCGAGAGATCATCGAGTACGGCAACATCACCGCAGTGCCGATGATGCCCAGCTTCATCCGCGGGGTGATCAACCTGCGCGGGGCTGTGGTGCCGGTGATCGACCTGAACGCCCGCTTTGGTCGCGCCAAGACCGACGTTTCGCGTCGCACCTGCATCGTCGTTTTGGAAGTGCAAAGCGATGAAGGCACGCATGTGCTGAGCATCATCGTGGACGCAGTGAGCGCCGTGCGCCACATCGATGCCGCCAACGTGGAGCCTTCACCCAGCTTTGGCTCGCACATCCGGGCCGACTTCATTGACGGCATGGCCAAGGTCAATGGCGCCTTCGTCATCTTGCTGGACTTGGGCAAGGTCTTGTCGATGGACGAGATTTCGATGCTCAACGGCATGGCATCCAACAACGCAGGTTCATCACATGTCTGATGAACAGGCAGGCTTCAACGACTCCCAGCGGGCAAGCAATGCAGCAGTCAGCAGCGTGTGTTCGCAACATCTTCCTCAAGAGGTTATGAAATGAATTCACTCACAGTCTCTCAAAAGTTTCTGCTTTTGATTTCAACGGCATTGCTTGGCATCTTGTCCGTCATGGGGTTTGGTTTTGTGCAGATGGACAAAATCAACACCGATGCAAGCTTCAGCACGGTCAACACAGTCCCGTCTTTGGTCAACATCGACGGGATGGTTGATGCGATGGGCGTTGCGCGCGTCAACACCTGGAAGACGATCGCTGATGAAGATGCCGAGCGCATGAAAGCCTATCAGCGCAAATCCCAGGCGGCGCTTGCTGAAGTGGAAAGCAGCCTCAAAGACTATGA
The DNA here is from genome assembly GCA_947377275.1 of Burkholderiales bacterium. Taxonomy (GTDB): domain Bacteria; phylum Pseudomonadota; class Gammaproteobacteria; order Burkholderiales; family Burkholderiaceae_C; genus Aquabacterium. Next base: position 4,522 of record CANCFV010000073.1, read on the forward strand.
GGCGCACAACATCACCGATGACGGTGATCGTGATCGCCTGCTGAAGGTCAAAGACGCCTGGGTAAAGTACGTGCCTGTGCGCGCGGAAATGGAGCGCCTGGGCTTGGCAAACAAGTCCCAAGAGGCCGTTGCTTACATCGAAGGCAACCAGCACATCACCGATACATTGGTCCTCGCGTTGAAAGAGCTGCGGGACTACAACGTGAAGCTGGGCAAGGATGGCGCTGAGCGAGCCATTGCCACCAAAAACTCCGCCACGGTGATTTCTGCGGTCGTGGTGGCCGTCACCATCGCGGTGGTTGGCCTGATTGGGTGGGTCATCGCACGCAACCTCCTTCAGCAACTGGGCGGCGAGCCTGCCTATGCCGCTGAGGTGTTAGGCACGGTGGGCCAGGGTGACTTCACGGTGCAAGTCGCCACCAAACCTGGTGACACCACCAGCATGCTGGCTTCGGTCAAGACCATGGTCAACAACCTGGATGCTTTGATTGGAGGCAAGCCCGATTACGCGGCCGAGGTGGTCACCAAGGTGGCCCAAGGCGACCTGACTGTGCAAGTCATCACCAAACCCGGCGACACCACCAGCATGCTGGCCGCCATCAAAGGCATGACGGAACGCCTGTCGCAAATCATTGGCGATGTGCGCACCGCATCTGGCGCGCTGGCTGCGGCGTCCGAACAGGTTTCGTCCACCGCCCAAAGCATGAGCCAAGGCGCCAGCGAGCAAGCAGCGAGTGTGGAAGAGACATCTGCTTCGGTGGAGCAGATGGCCAGCTCGGTGCAGCAAAACGCCGAGAACGCCAAGGTCACCGAAGGCATGTCGGGCAAGGCCGCCAAAGAAGCCGCCGAAGGTGGCCAGGCCGTGCGCGACACCGTGCTGGCCATGAAGACGATCGCCGACAAGATCAGCATCGTCGACGACATCGCCTACCAGACCAACCTGCTGGCCCTGAACGCCGCCATTGAAGCAGCCCGTGCAGGCGAGCACGGCAAGGGCTTTGCCGTGGTGGCCGACGAGGTGCGCAAGCTGGCCGAGCGCAGCCAGGAAGCCGCGCAAGAAATTGGCGAAGTGGCCAAGAACAGTGTGGCCCTGGCCGAGCGTGCAGGCGCCTTGCTGGACACCATCGTGCCGTCCATCTCAAAGGCGTCTGACCTGGTGCAAGAAATCGCATCTGCATCCACCGAGCAATCGTCTGGCATTGGGCAGATCAACACGGCCATCACGCAGCTGTCGCAACTGACGCAAGAGAACTCAGCAGCGTCTGAAGAGCTGGCTGCCACCGCCGAAGAGATGAGCGGTCAGGCCGAGCAGCTGCAAGACCTGATGAGCTTTTTCACGACCGATGGCGAACCTACCTCATCGGTGGTGGCATCGCGCCACCCCCCTCGGACCTCACGTGGCGCCAAGGTCGCTTTTGTTGCAGCCAAGCCCAAGTTGGCCAACAAGCGCAAGCATGACCACGAGGCGGTGTCGTCCCACAAAGAGTTCGTCAGCTTCGAGGGGTGAGCCATGAGCGCGCTTGCACTGAACAACCCAGCCTTGGCCACCAAGCCCGGCGCCACCAACCAGTACCTGATCTTCAGCCTGGGTGGCGAGCTGTTCGCGGTGGGCACGCTGCGGGTGCGCGAGATCATCGAGTACGGCAACATCACGGCGGTGCCGATGATGCCCAGCTTCATCCGAGGCGTCATCAACCTGCGCGGCGCTGTTGTGCCAGTGATCGACTTGAACGCGCGCTTTGGCCGCGCCAAGACCGACATCTCGCGCCGCACCTGCATCGTCATTTTGGATGTGCAAAGCGATGAAGGCACGCATGTGCTTAGCATCATCGTGGACGCGGTGAGCGCGGTGCGCCACATCGATGCCTCCAACGTGGAGCCTTCACCCAGCTTTGGCACGCACATCAGGGCCGACTTCATTGACGGCATGGCCAAGGTCAATGGTGGATTTGTAATTTTGCTTAATTTGGGCAAGGTCTTGTCGATGGACGAGATATCCATGCTCAACGGCATGGCGTCCAGCAGCTCGCAAAGCGCTGAAGCTTGAACCTCGTTTCGCCCATCTCACCGAGAGCAGCAACATGAAACACACATCACTTTTCCCTCAACGAGGCACGGCCCAGTTGGTTGCCATCGCGTGCCTGCCTGCCGCTGCACTGGCCGGCGCACTGGTCAGCGCAGGCCCCGCGGTGGTGGCGGCGCCGCTGATCCTCACGGTGGGCGCGGCGTTCTGGTTGTGGCGAGATTTGCTGCGCGCACAACGCCTGCAAAGCGATCTGACGGCCATCAGCAACCGCAACACCACCGCCCTGGAGGTGGTCACCGGCAACGTCATGATCGCCGACGAGGCCGGCATCATCACCTTCGCCAACCGCGCGGTGCTGGACATGCTGTCGCGTGCTGAAAGCGAGATTCGCAAAGACCTGCCGCAATTCAGCGTGCGTGAAGTGCTTGGGGCATCCATCGACATCTTCCACAAGAACCCGAGCCACCAGCGCAACATGCTTGCCGACTTGCGCGCGACGCACCGGGCCAAATTGCGCATGGGTGCGCGCCACTTCGCACTGACGGCTACACCGATTTTTGACCGGGACGGCAAGCGCCTGGGCACCAGCGTGGAGTGGGCTGACCAGACGGTCGAGGTGCTCACCGAACAGGCCATTTCTGCCACCGTGGAAGCGGCAACCCAGGGCGATTTTTCGAAGCACCTGGAAACCAGCGCCGATGCCCCAGCTTTCTTTCACATCCTTTCCAAACAGATCAATGGCTTGCTGGACGGCACTGAGACCAGTGTGAAGCAGCTTGGCGACGCCGTGCGCGAGCTGGCAAGTGGCGTCCTGTCCGCTCAGCCTGGAGCCGCCTTGCCTGGTCGCTTTGGCACGCTGCAATCGGACACCCAGTCTCTGCAAAACAAGCTGCTGTCACTGATTGCCGAGATGAACCGCATGTCCAGCGCGCATGATCTGGGCGACATTGATGCGGCCATCAACGCAGAGAACTACGACGGTGAATTCCGCTCTATGGCACTGGGCATCAATGGCATGGTGGGTGGCCACATCGTCGTCAAGAAGAAGGCCATGGCCTGCATCGCGGAATTCGGGCGCGGCAACTTTGATGCGCCGCTGGATGCCTTCCCTGGCAAAAAGGCCTTCATCAACGAGACCATCGAGAAGGTCCGCGAAAACCTCAAAGGCTTGATCGCCGAGATGAACCGCATGTCCAGCGAGCATGACCGTGGCGACATCGACGTGGCCATCAACGCCGAGAAATTTGAAGGTGACTTCCGTGCCATGGCCCAAGGCATCAATGGCATGGTGGGTGGTCACATTGTCGTCAAGAAGAAGGCCATGGCCTGCATTGCCGAATTCGGGCGTGGCAACTTCGAAGCGCCGCTGGATGCCTTCCCTGGCAAAAAGGCCTTCATCAACGACACCATTGAGCAAGTTCGTCGCAACTTGAAGGCTTTGATCGCCGATGCGAATGGGCTGGTTGACGCAGCACGGGCAGGCAAACTGGACACCCGCGCTGACGCCACGACGCATTCTGGTGACTTCCGCCGCATCGTTGAGGGCATCAATGCCACGCTGGACGCCGTGATCGAGCCAGTCAATGAAACCGCTCGCGTTTTGAGGGCGCTGGAAAACGGTGACCTGACACAGGTCGCCAACACAGCGTTCCAAGGCCAACTCAAGGCCCTGTGCGACAGCGTCAACAGCACCGTCGCCAAATTGTCTGAGGTGGTGAAGGGCGTGAATGACAACGCCAACAGCTTGTCGAGTGCAGCTCAGCAGGTCAGCTCGACCGCCCAATCTTTGAGCCAAGGCGCCAGCGAGCAAGCGGCGAGTGTGGAAGAGACATCTGCTTCGGTGGAGCAGATGGCCAGCTCGGTGCAGCAAAACGCCGAGAACGCCAAGGTCACAGAAGGCATGTCAGGCAAGGCGTCCAAGGAGGCGACTGAAGGTGGCCAGGCCGTGCGCGACACCGTGCTGGCCATGAAGACGATCGCCGACAAGATCAGCATCGTGGATGACATCGCCTACCAGACCAACCTGCTGGCCCTGAACGCCGCCATTGAAGCGGCTCGTGCCGGCGAGCACGGCAAGGGCTTTGCCGTGGTGGCCGACGAGGTTCGCAAGCTGGCCGAGCGCAGCCAGGAAGCCGCGCAAGAAATTGGCGAAGTGGCCAAGAACAGTGTGGCCCTGGCCGAGCGTGCAGGCACTTTGCTTGACACCATCGTGCCTTCTATCTCCAAGGCCTCTGACCTGGTGCAAGAAATTGCATCGGCCTCCAACGAGCAGTCGTCTGGCATTGGGCAGATCAACACGGCCATCATGCAGCTGTCGCAACTGACGCAGGAGAACTCTGCTGCGTCTGAAGAGCTGGCCGCCACCGCTGAAGAGATGAGCGGCCAGGCCGAGCAGCTGCAAGACCTGATGACTTTTTTCACCACTGACGAAGCGGCCGCACCTTCCGTGGCCTCATCGCGCCGGCCCGCGCAAGCCGTCTCGCGGCATGCCAAAGCAGCGCCTGCTGCAGCCAAGCCCAAGGGGGTCGCCACGCGCAAGCATGACCACGAAGTGGCTGCGTCCCACAAAGAGTTCGTCAGCTTCGAGGGATGATCTATGAGCGCGCTTGCACTGAACAATCCTGCCTCGGCCACCAAGCCCGGCGCCACCAACCAGTACCTGATCTTCAGCCTGGGCGGCGAGCTGTTCGCGGTGGGCACGCTGCGGGTGCGCGAGATCATCGAGTACGGCAACATCACGGCGGTGCCGATGATGCCCAGCTTCATCCGCGGGGTGATCAACCTGCGCGGGGCTGTGGTGCCCGTGATCGACCTGAACGCCCGCTTTGGTCGCGCCAAGACCGACGTCTCGCGTCGCACCTGCATCGTCATTTTGGAAGTGCAAAGCGATGAAGGCACGCATGTGCTGAGCATCATCGTGGACGCGGTGAGCGCGGTGCGCCACATCGACGCCGCCAATGTGGAGCCTTCACCCAGCTTTGGCACGCACATCCGGGCCGACTTCATTGACGGCATGGCCAAGGTCAATGGCGGCTTCGTCATCTTGCTGGACTTGGGCAAGGTCTTGTCGATGGACGAGATCTCGACGCTCAACGGCATGGCGTCCAGCAACGCACAAACCATCGAAGGATGAACTCACCATGGTGGCCGTGTTGAGCGACAAGGAATTCACTGGGTTCAGTCGTCTGATTTTTGATCAGGCCGGCATCCACATGAGCCCCTCCAAAAAGCCCTTGGTCAGTGGACGTCTGACCAAGCGCCTGAATCACCACAGCCTCGACAGCTTTGGTGAGTACCTGAACCTTGTCAGCAAAGACGCGGCTGAGCGTCAGGTTGCGATCGACCTGCTGACCACGAATGAAACCTATTTCTTTCGCGAGCCGCAGCACTTTGAATTTCTATCCAAGGTGATCGCGCCTGAACTCAGCAGGCGCTCCGGCATCCGCATCTGGTGCGGCGCCAGCTCCACCGGCGAGGAGCCCTACACCATTGCCATGACCCTGGCGGAGTCTTTGGGCCACACGAACTTCGACCTCCTGGCCTCGGACATCAGCACCCGTGTGCTGGAAACCGCTCGCAAGGCGCTTTACCCCATCGAGGATGCGAAAGACCTGCCTGCAGCCATGCGCATGAAGTACTGCCTCAAGGGTGTGGGGGGGCAAGAAGGCTGGTTCCTCGTCAATGACGCCATGCGTGCGCGCGTCAAATTTGAGCAGATCAACCTCAACGCAGACTTGCCAGACATGGGGCCGTTTGACGTGATTTTTCTGCGCAACGTGATGATCTATTTCAGCCCGGAAACCAAGCGCGACCTGCTGAGCAGGTTGGTGCCGTTGCTTCGTCCGGGTGGGTACTTCATCGTCAGCCATTCAGAGAGCTTGCACGGTGTGACCGACCAACTCAAGATGGTCAAGCCATCCATCTACCGCAAACCCGAAAGCCACACATGAGCAACCCCATCCGTGTCTTGATCGTTGACGACTCTGCCGTGGTGCGCCAGGTTGTGACCGAGATTTTGTCGGCAGACAAGGGCATTCAGGTCATCGGGGCTGCGCCCGACCCGATCTTCGCACTGGCCAAAATGGAGAAGGAATGGCCCGATGTGATCGTGCTGGACGTTGAAATGCCGCGCATGGATGGCCTGACCTTCCTGCGCAAGATCATGGCGGAGCGGCCCACGCCGGTGGTGATTTGCTCCACGCTGACCACGCAAGGGGCTGAGACCACCATGCAAGCCATGTCGGCTGGCGCGGTGAGCATCGTGGCCAAACCCAAGGCCGACCTCAAGAGCTTGCTGCGTGAGCATGCAGACGATTTGGTGTCTGTGGTAAAGGGTGCGGCACAAGCGCGGGTGCGCAAGCTGGCGCCAGCAGCCAAGCCTGTGGCGGTGAACGCCAAGTTGACAGCCGATGCGGTGCTGCCGGGTATGCCTGTTGGTCAGCGCGCCATGGCCGAAACCACCGACCGCGTGGTGGCCCTTGGCACCTCCACAGGCGGCACGCAGGCGCTCGAAGCTGTGTTGTGCGCCTTGCCCATCGACTGCCCTGGCATCGTCATCGTTCAGCACATGCCTGAGGCTTTCACGGCGGCATTTGCGCAACGGCTCGACAAGGTGTGCCAGATCGAGGTGCGAGAGGCCGCCAATGGCGACCGCGTGCATTCAGGTCTGGCCTTGATCGCGCCTGGCGGGCGTCACCTGGTGCTCGAGCGCAGTGGTGCGCAGTACCGCGTGGCGGTGGTGGATGGCCCGCCAGTGAGTCGCCATCGCCCCTCGGTCGACGTGCTGTTTCGGTCTGTGGCCAGAGCCGCTGGGCGCAATGCGCTGGGCGTGATCATGACCGGCATGGGCGACGACGGTGCCCGGGGGCTGAAGGAGATGCGCGAAGCAGGTGCCCGCACCTTGGGTCAGGACGAAGATAGCTGTGTGGTGTACGGCATGCCCAAAGAAGCCATGAAGCTCGGGGCGGTGGAGCACGAGCTTGCTCTGGACGACATTCCGTCAGCCATCGTCTCAGGCCGATGGCAATCCAGGTAAGAGCGAGTCCACCAGGAGCAGCATCATGCTTTCAATTTGGCAAGGCCTGCGCCAGCTCATTCATCAGGCACAGCCATATCCAGATGATCCTGCCTTGGCCGCTCGCCTGAGGGCGATGCAGCTGACGATGGTGGCCAAGCTGGGGGTGGCCACTTTGCCTGCCCAGCTCGTTACCGCTTTTGCCCTCGCTTGGGTGAATCGGGCGAATGCGCCTGCGTATTGCCTTGCATGGAGCGTGGCCTTGTTGCTGGTCAGCCTGGTTGCTGCAAAGCGCATGAAGGACAACCTGCGGCAAGAAACAGCCACTGAGATGAACCTTCGGGTCGGCACCATCGTCGTCTTGGTGGCGGCCTGCCTTTGGGCATCGTTCCCTCTTGTCATGCTCACTTTGGCAGCGTTCAACGAAGACATCGCCATCCTGCTGGCCATGGTCACCCTGATATCGGGTGGCAGCATTGTCTTTCAGAGCATCCCCATCGCCGCGGCAGGCTGGGTGCTCTTGTTGACCGCAAGCACTTTGGGGGCCATCTGGGTCGATGACTTTCGCGACGTCATTGGCATCTCCTGTGTCGCTGTCTTGTATGTGGGCGTGCTGCTGCGCAACATATGGATGTCGTCTGCGCACCAATTCGCCAGCCTGCTGTTGACTGACAAGGCGCAGCAGCAGGCTCAATCGTTGTCCCAACACGCCCACATCGTGCAAAACACGTCAAACGGTGTGTTGTTGCTCGATGAGCGTGGGCGCATCACATGGATCAACGATGGCTTTACCAAGCGCTCGGGTTACGCCTTGCCGCAGGTTGTTGGATGCTCCCCCGTGTCATGGCTCAGCGACGAGGACAAAGCCTCGGTCGTGCCGACATTGCGGCGGGTTTTGCAAAAGAAGCATGAGGCTCAAACCGAGTTGGCATATCAAGGCAAGGATGGCCGGATCCACTGGGTGCGTCTGGACATCAAATGCATGATGGGCCCCGATGGCCGTGTTGACAGCTACGTGCTCATTGCCATGGACATCAGCGAGATCAAGCGTGCAAGCTGGGCTTTGCAAACAGAGCAAGAAAGACAACGCCAGATCATCGATGGCACCCATTGCGGTACATGGGAGATGGATGCGGATGGCGGCGTCTGCAAATTGGGCGGCCATTGGCTGGACATCATTGGGGTGGACACCGCCACACCCCTGGTGGCCGAAGGCACATTCATTCTGGATCGCATCCATCCTGACGACCGACCCGGCCAACTGCGGGCTGTTCGCGACTATTTGTGCGGAAGAGCGCCCCGGTATGTGCATGAACACAGGCTTCGGCACGAAGACGGCAGCTGGCGTTGGGTTGCGGCCAGTGGCAAGGCCTCATCCTTCAGCGACGATGGCCGGATTGAGCACTTGTCCGGTGCCGCGCAGGACATCACTGAGCGCAAAGAAACAGAGCTCGCCCTGTTCGAAGCCACGCGGCTGGCCAAGCAGGCGAACCAGGCCAAGTCGCTGTTCCTGGCCACCATGAGCCACGAGATTCGCACGCCCATGAATGGCGTCATTGGCACAGCGGAGTGGCTCAAGGTCACGCGGCTCACCGAAGAGCAACAAGATGGCATCCAGACGATCGTCGACTCAGGTCGAGCGCTGCTGACCATCATTGACGACATCCTGGACTTCACCAAGATCGACGCCGCCCGCTTGAAAATGGAAGCGGTGCCCGTCGCTTTGGTGAGTCTGGCCGAGGGGGTGGCCGATGCCATTGCGCCTGTGGCGATGGCAAAGCGCGTTGACTTCCATGTGTTCATCGACCCACGTTTGCCCTCGCATGTGTTGGGTGACCCCATCAGGCTGCGGCAGGTGTTGTTCAACCTGGCTGGCAATGCCGTCAAGTTCGGTGCTGGAACCGAGCGGCGCTGGGGCCAGGTCGACATGCAAATTCTGCCCGGCGACGACGACATGCAGAGCTGGCAAGTGGTGGTGCTGGATGACGGCATTGGCATGACGCCCGAAACCTTGGGCCGATTGTTCAAGCCCTTCACGCAGGCGGATGCAGACACCACGCGCCGCTTCGGTGGCACCGGCCTGGGCCTGGCCATTTGCCACAGGCTGATTGAGCTCATGGGCGGCGGCATCGTTGCCCACAGCGTCCCTGGCCATGGCTCAACCTTCACTGCCACGCTGCCATTGTTCTCTGCCGAAGCGGATGTGGCGATGCCAGCGTCGATCGACCTGTCCGGCGTCGAGTGCCTGCTTCTGCCTGGGCGCCACTTCCGCTGCGACAGCTTTGCCGCCTATTTGGAGCACGCCGGAGCGCAGGTTCACATGTGTTTTGACGTTGATGATGCCAAAGCCATGGCAGGCAGATTCGAGTCGGTGATGCTGATCCGCGATACACCAGATGGCGACGCCGCACAGGCGTCATGGGACGACTGGATGCAATCCCCTCATCTGGCACATGTCAGGCACTTGCTCGTGGGCAGCAACCTCCATGGCCCCCTCCGCCACGTGTCACCCCAGGTGGCGCAGCTGGGGCGCACCCATGTGCAAGATGTGTTGCGTGCGGTGGCGGTGCTGGCAGGGAGACGGTCGCCGGAGGTGGTCCACGATGACAGCGAAGAACGCCAAGGTGATGCCGCGAACACATCGCACACGCACGCTCGGCCGCTGTCTTCAGGGCATGTGGTGCTCGTTGCCGAAGACGACCCCACCAACCAGAAAGTGATCAAGCGCCAGATGCACATGCTGGGCTATGCCTGCGAAGTGGCTGCCGATGGCGAGGCGGCATTGAGCCTGTGGCGCACCGGACGCCATGCCCTGCTGTTGTCTGACCTGCACATGCCCTTGCTGGATGGCTATGACCTGGCACGCAAGATCCGTGAGGAGGAGGCCCAGCAAGGCCTGGCCCGCATGCCCATCCTGGCGCTCACCGCCAACGCGCTGACAGGCGAGGAAACGCGGGCCCTGGCGTGCGGCATGGATGCGTACCTGACCAAGCCCATCGCTTTGGACGAGCTTCGCAGCAGCCTCGTGACTTGGCTGCCCGTTCATGGCAGCGATCTTCAGGTCGCCAGCCCAAATGCGATCGAGCCCGCGCCCATGCCCGCTTTGGTGACGACGCCACAGACCCGGAGCATGGACATCGAAGTGCTGCGTGCCCTGGTGGGCGATGACGAAGACACCATCAGCGAGCTTTTGATGGAGTTTGAGGCTTCATCCGCCGAGCTGGGTGCCACGTTGCGCCTGGCCTCGGAGACCCAGTCCTTCGACCAAATTCGCCAGGTGGCGCATCAGCTCAAATCGGCTGCGCGATCGGTGGGTGCGCTGCGGCTGGGCGCCTTGTGCGAAGCCGCAGAGCATGGTGCCCGCTCGCAGCAAGCCATGGGCACCCCCATCAGCGACCTGCTGGCGGAACTCGAACAGGTCCACGTTCATTTGGCTGAATACACCAGGGAGCCCACAAAATGAGCGCGCAAATGGCAGATCTCAGGGTCCTTGTCATCGATGACGAAGGGTTCATGCGCAAGCTGATCGCGATGCAACTGCGTGCGCTGGGTTGCAAGTCGGTGCTGTGCTTCGAGTCAGGGGAGGTGGCCCTGGATGCCCTATCGAATGGCGGCCTCGACATCAACCTGATTGTCTGTGACTTGCAAATGCCCACCGTGGATGGCATCGAAGTCATTCGGAGATTGGGCAGCCTTGGCTTTCAAGGCAGTGTGATCCTGGCTAGCGGCGAATGTCAGCGCACGGTGAAAATGGCCGAGAAGCTGGCGCACGCGCATGGTCTGAAATTGTTGGGCGCATTGCAAAAGCCTGTCCAGCCAGACCAGTTGAAATGGCTGTTGGACAAGATGGGCGGCCATTGCACAACCGAGCCCAGAAAGCCCCGTGCAGCCCATCAGGTGGCGGCATCCGACCTGGCACATGCCATCGAGAGCGGGCAACTGATCAATCACTATCAGCCCAAGGTGTGCACGCGCACCGGGCAGGTGGTGGGCATGGAGGCCCTGGTGCGTTGGTGCCATCCTGAGCATGGACTGATCTATCCGGACGCTTTCATCGGGGTGGCGGAAGAAAACGACCTGATCAACCGACTCACAGAGGCCGTCATTGCTGGGCCGCATGGCGCGCTTCAGCACGTCAAGCAATGGACGGCTGCCGGACTGAATTTGCATGTCGCCGTCAACATCTCGATGGACAACCTGCATGACCTGAGTTTCCCCGACCAGCTTGCCCGCCATGCGGAAGAGGCGGGCGTTGGCTTGGGCCACTTGGTGCTGGAAATCACTGAAAGTCGGCTGAACACCGATGTGTTGTCGCTCACAGACATCCTCACTCGCCTGCGGCTCAAGCGCTTGCGGCTGTCCATCGATGACTTTGGCACGGGGTATTCGTCACTGGCGCAATTGCACGATCTGCCCTTTGACGAGCTCAAAATTGACCGCCGTTTTGTGCACAAGGCTCACCAAGACAGTGCCCTCAACAGCATCCTGGAGGCCAGTGTGAACATGGCCCACAACATGGACATGACCACGACCGGCGAAGGCGTTGAAACCGTTGAAGATTGGCTGCACCTTCAGCGCAAAGGCTGTGATTTGGCTCAGGGTTACTGGATCGCCAAACCCATGCCTCCTGAACGCGTCATCCACTGGGTGAGCGAATGGCGTGAGCGCATCGCGGAATTGCCTGGGCTTGAAGTCTCGGCTTAACCAATGCGCCCGATCAGCAGGTACTCCATGAGCGCCTTCTGCACGTGCATGCGGTTTTCGGCTTCGTCCCACACCACCGACTGAGGCCCGTCGATCACATCGGCCTCGACCTCTTCGCCCCGGTGCGCTGGCAGGCAGTGCATGAACAGGGCGTCGGGCGCGGCCACGGCCATCATGTCGAGGTCCACGCACCAGTCGGCAAACGCCTTCTTGCGTTCCTCGTTCTCGGCCTCGTAGCCCATCGACGTCCACACGTCGGTGGTCACCAAGTTGGCGTCACGGCAAGCGTCCATCGGGTCCTTGAAGACCTTGTAGCAGGACGTGTCTGTGATGCCGGCCACCTCAGGGTCGATCTCGTAACCACTGGGCGTGCTCACGTGCACCGTGAAGCCCAGGATCTCGGCCGCCTGCAGCCAGGTGTTGGCCATGTTGTTGCCATCGCCCACCCAGGCCACCACCTTGCCCTTGATCGAACCACGGTGCTCGATGAAGGTGAAGATGTCGGCCAGGATCTGGCAGGGGTGGTACTCGTTGGTCAAGCCGTTGATGACCGGCACGCGCGAATTGGCCGCGAACTTCACCAGCTTGGCCTGCTCGTAGGTGCGGATCATCACCAGGTCGACCATGCGCGAGATCACCTTGGCGCTGTCTTCGATGGGCTCTGAGCGGCCCAGCTGGCTGCCATCGGTGGTCAGGTGCACCACCGAGCCGCCCATCTGGTACATGCCGGCCTCGAAGCTCACGCGGGTGCGCGTGGAGGCTTTCTCGAAGATCATGGCCAGCGTGCGGTCGGCCAGCGGCTGGTATTTCTCGTAGTTTTTGAAGCGCTGCTTGATGATGGCCGCACGGTCAAACAGGTAGGTGTACTCCTGCTCGCGCAGGTCCTTGAACTGCAGGTAATGCTTGATCAGGCTGTGTCCGGGCTTCATGGTCAGGCCGCGCTTTCCGACAAGAAGGTGCGCACGATGGGCGCCAAGATGGCCACCACCTCATCGGCTTGGGCGGTGGTGAA
>CANCFV010000074.1 GCA_947377275.1 Burkholderiales bacterium
CAGATGGTCAAGGAAGTCGCTTCCAAGACCTCTGACAACGCTGGCGACGGCACCACCACCGCCACCGTGCTGGCCCAAGCCATCGTGCGCGAAGGCATGAAGTACGTGGCCGCCGGCATGAACCCGATGGACCTCAAGCGCGGCATCGACAAGGCTGTTGTGGCCCTGATCGCCGAGCTGAAGAAGCAATCCAAGCCCACCACCACCTCCAAAGAAATCGCGCAAGTCGGCACCATCTCTGCCAACTCTGACGCTGACGTCGGCGAAATCATCGCCAACGCCATGGACAAGGTCGGCAAGGAAGGCGTCATCACCGTTGAAGACGGCAAGAGCCTGAACAACGAGCTGGACGTGGTTGAAGGCATGCAGTTTGACCGCGGCTACCTGTCGCCTTACTTCATCAACAACCCCGAAAAGCAAGCCGCTTTGTTGGACAACCCTTTCGTGCTGCTGTACGACAAGAAGATCTCCAACATCCGTGACCTGCTGCCCACGCTGGAGCAAGTCGCTAAGGCTGGCCGCCCACTGTTGATCATTGCCGAAGAAGTCGAAGGCGAAGCCCTGGCTACTTTGGTCGTGAACACCATCCGCGGCATCTTGAAGGTTGTGGCTGTGAAGGCCCCTGGCTTCGGCGACCGCCGCAAGGCCATGCTGGAAGACATCGCCATCCTGACGGGCGGCAAGGTCATCGCTGAAGAAGTCGGCCTGGCGCTCGACAAGGTCACCTTGGCTGACCTGGGCCAAGCGGCTCGCGTTGAAGTGGGCAAAGAAAACACCACCATCATCGATGGCGCTGGTGCTGCTGCCGACATCGAAGCGCGCGTCAAGCAAGTGCGCATCCAGATCGAAGAAGCCACGAGCGACTACGACCGTGAAAAGATGCAAGAGCGCGTGGCCAAGCTGGCCGGTGGCGTTGCCGTGATCAAGGTGGGCGCTGCCACCGAAGTCGAAATGAAGGAAAAGAAGGCCCGCGTTGAAGATGCGCTGCACGCCACACGTGCTGCCGTCGAAGAAGGCGTGGTGCCTGGCGGTGGCGTTGCCCTGCTGCGTGCCAAGCAAGCTGCTGGCACCATCAAGGGTGACAACCCTGACCAAGACGCCGGCATCAAGCTGGTGCTCAAGGCCATCGAAGCGCCTCTGCGCGAAATCGTGGCCAACGCCGGTGGCGAGCCATCGGTCGTGGTCAATGCCATCCTGAACGGTTCGGGCAACTTTGGCTTCAACGCTGCCAACGACACCTATGGCGACATGATCGAAATGGGCATCCTGGATCCAACCAAGGTGACCCGTACGGCACTGCAAAACGCCGCTTCGGTGTCGTCGCTGATGCTGACCACCGAGTGCATGATCTCCGAGTCCCCCAAGGACGAGGCAGGTGGCGGCATGCCCGACATGGGCGGCGGCATGGGTGGCATGGGCGGCATGGGCATGTAATGTGTCTGGGCGCGGCTGGGTCCGCGCCTCGCTCGGCGATCTCGAATGCCCACCAGGTGTTGAGCCTGGTGGGCATTTGTCTTTGTGGGGGCATGCAAATGAACGGGCGGGTAAACAAGCGGTCATTTGCTGTGCGTTGCGTCCTGATAAACCCCATGTTTGCTTTGAACTGTCAATCGCTGACCGACAAAGGCAATGAATTGACTTGCTTGGTTCGCTACGATCGCTGACCTTGCAACTCAAGCGTGAAATCAAAATCATGACGAGCAACAAAAAGTTGAGCCGACGCCAATGGGGGCAAAGCGTGTTGGCGATTGGGTCCCAGCTCGGGCTAAGCAGTGTGGGCTTGCCCATGCGGGCGTTGAGCATGGGTGTGCCCTCTGCGGCCACGCTTGGCATGCTGATGACGGAGGACGCGTACGCTGCCCAAAGCGACGAGCACGTGTCCAACTTGGTGGTGGGCACAGGCTACGGTGGCTCGGTGACGGCCTTGCGTCTGGCGCAAAAAGGGCAAAGCGTGACCATGCTGGAAATGGGGCGCTTGTGGAACACGCCCGGCAAAGACGGCAAGATTTTCTGCAAGCCCTTTGCGCCCGATGACCGCTCGATGTGGTTCAAGGATCGCATCACCGCTGTGTTCTCGACCATCGGTGGCGTTCTGCCAATCAGCAGCCTGTTGAAAGTGCCTGTATCAGCGGGCATCCTTGATGTCGTGTCATCTCCCAATATGGATGTTTATTTGGGGCGTGGCGTTGGCGGCGGGTCGCTGGTGAACTTGGCCATGCTGATCACGCCGTATCGCGAGACGCTGCAGCGCATCATGCCGGCCAGCGTTGACATCAATGAGATGTACAAAACCTACTATCCACGCGCTCTGGCGGCCTTGAAGGGCAACAAAATTCGCCCGGCTTATTACCAAGCCAGTGCATATCACAAGTACGCACGCGTGGCATGTGCCCAAGCGGCCAAGGCCGGCATCCCATGGCGCACGCTCGACTCAGGCTACGACATGGCCTACATGGAGCAGGAAGAGGCCGGTGCTGTGCCCAAATCTGCGCTGGGCACCGAAGGCGGCTTTGGCAACAACTACGGCAAGATGAGTCTGGACAAGACCTACATCGCCGAAGCGCTTGGCACGGGTTTGGTCCGTATTCAGCCGCTGACGGAGGTCACGTCCATCAGCCGTGCAGCCGATGGGCGCTACATGGTGTCCACCAAGCAAATCGACGTGTCAGGGGCCGTGCTGGCCACACGCGTGATCAGCTGTGATCGTTTGTTCCTGGGGGGCGGCAGCATTGGCACCACGCAATTGTTGGTGAAGTGTCGGGCGACGGGCACGCTGCCCAATCTCAACGAACACATCGGGACGCGGTGGAGCTCCAACGGCGAGATCTTCATGGTCCGCAATGTGTTCACATCGACGGGTGCCAAGACCTCTGTGCTGCCGGTCACCGGCATCGACGCGCAGGATCACCGCAAACAGCAGGTGTACTCCATGAACATTGCCATTCCGCTGGGAATCGACCTGTTCTCGACGGCGCACATCACGATGACGCAGACGCCGGAGCTCGGCCACTTCACCTATGACGCGCAAGCGCAGAAGGCGGTGTTGCAATGGTCTGCCACGGCCAAGGACGAGCCCGTCACCAGCGCCCGCACCGTGTACGACAAGATCAACAAGGTCAATGGCGCGACTTACAACAGGAGCTGGTTTGGCGGTAAGGCTGTGGGCGACAACGCCACCTACCACCCGCTGGGCGGCTGCCCCATCGGCCTGGCAACCAGCGACATCGGTGAGGTCAAGGGCTCCCCGGGCATGTATGTGATGGACGCCTCGTTGTTCCCGGACTCGCTGATCGCCAACCCGGCACTGTCAACAGCGGCGCTGGCCGAGCGCAACATTGAGCGGATCATCGCGCAAATGTGATGGATTGAGGCGAGTCAATCAAGCCCCCGATGCCTCGGCCAAGGCCTTGGCGAAGCGGTTGTGTTGCGCCACCAAGGCAGGCAGGTCGACGGTGGTGAGTTGGCCGTCATGCACCACCACACGTCCGTTGACCAGGCTGTGGTCGACCTGAGGCACTGCGCACATCAGCAAGGCGCCTACCGGGTCGTGCACGGCGGCACCGGCCATGGCCAGGGTGTCGGTGCGGAACATGGCGATGTCGGCACAGTAGCCAGGCGTGATCTGGCCGATCTCGTGGGCGCGGCCCAGCACCTGTGCACCGCCCCGGGTGGCCAGGCGCAAGACGTCGCGGGCGGTCATTTCGCTGGGGCCGTGGTCGCAGCCGAAGGCGTCCAGCGAGCGGCCCACGCGGCCCAGCAGCATGGCCTGGCGGGCCTCTGCCAGCATGTGGCCAGCGTCGTTGCTGGCGCTGCCGTCCACACCCAGTCCCACTCGGACCCCCGCGTTGAGCATCTTGCGCACGGGCGCGATGCCGCTGGCCAGGCGCATGTTGCTGCAAGGGCAGTGCGCCACGCCCGTGCCCGTGTGGGCGAACAGGGCGATGCCGGCGGTGTCGAGCTTGACGCAGTGGGCGTGCCAAACGTCTGCGCCCACCCAGCCCAGGTCTTGGGCGTATTGGGCCGGGGTGCAGCCGAACTTCTCGCGGGTGTAGGCGATGTCGTGGTCGTTCTCGGCCAGGTGGGTGTGCAGGCGAACGCCTTTGTCGCGGGCCAGCAGGGCGGCCTCGCGCATCAGCTCGCGGCTCACCGAAAACGGCGAGCACGGCGCGACTGCGATGTGCAGCATCGAGCCATGCGCGGCATCGTGGTACTGCTCGATCAGCCGCTGTGTGTCGGTGAGGATGTCGGGTTCGCGTTCAACCACGGCATCGGGGGGCAGGCCGCCGGCGCTTTCGCCCACGCTCATGCTGCCCCGCGAGGCGGTGAAGCGCATGCCAATGGCTTGGGCGCCGTCGATGCTGTCGTCCAGCCGGGTGCCATTTGGGTAGATGTAGTGGTGGTCGCTGGAGGTGGTGCAGCCGCTCAGCAGCAGTTCGGCCATGGCCACTTGGGTGGACACGCGCACCATGTCGGGGGTCAGCTTGCCCCAGATCGGGTACAGGCCTTTGAGCCACCCGAACAGTTCGGCGTTTTGCACCTGAGGCACCGCCCGGGTGAGCGACTGCACCATGTGGTGGTGCGTATTGACCAGTCCGGGTATGACGACATGATGGCGCGCGTCGATGACCTCATCGGCGTGCGGCAGGGGCTCGCCAAAGGGAATGATGCGGTCGATCAAGTTGCCACGGACCAAGACCGATGCGCCGCGCCATTCGCTGCGCTGGTCGTCCATGGTGGCCACGCAGTCGGCGTGGCGGATCAAGAGGGTGCGTGCAGGTTCCATGCGCTGTCAAGCAGCAAGGAGCGGGCCCGCCCGCCAGGGGCCGATCAGCTGTGGGTGCGACCGGCTTCGCGCAGCAAACGATCGTGGCGTTCGGTGTCTTCTTTGACGTGCTTGAGCACGTACCAAACGAAGTAGCCCAGGCCGCACAGCATGGCCAAGATGATCAGGGCGCTGAGCAGACCGTAGTCCGTGGTGAAGAAGTCAATCCAGGCTTGCATGTGTGTTTCTCCTTGCGCTGCGGGCATCCATGCCCCATGCCGCCATCTGGCGCCTTTTCAGGCCGTTCTGGCTTGACGCACGTCAAGCGGCGCAGGGCTTGAGGCCTGCCAGGCGTGACAGGTTTGACGCGGCACAATGCCCGCATGCGTTTGCCCTTGACGATTGACGTGACACGAGCCCTTTGCCACCTTCGCCCTGCCCTGATCCGGCGCCCGCTGTGGCGCCACATGTTGGCTTTGGCCTGCGTGCTCACAGGGGTTGTGGGGGCGCACAGCCCAGCCGGTGCGGCCGAGGCCAGGCAGCGCATTGGCCTGGTCCTGTCGGGGGGCGGCGCGCGGGGGCTGGCCCATGTGGGCGTGCTCAAGGTCCTGGAGCGCGAACGCATCCCCGTCGATGTGATCGCCGGCACGTCCATGGGCGCCATCGTGGGCGGTTTGTACGCCAGCGGGCTGTCGGCCAAAGAGATCGAGACCGAGGTCATCAAGCTCGACTGGGGCAATGTGTTTGCCTCTCGGGTGGACCGCACCGAGCTGTCGCAGCGCCGCAAAGAGCAAGACTTCGAGGTCTCGCCTTTGCTGGAGGTGGGTGTGGGCGCCGATGGCATCAAAGCGCCCTTGGGATCGCTGTCCAGCCGAGGCCTGGAATCGCACCTGCGCCGTTTGACCTTGTCGGCCCGTCAGATCAAGGACTTCGACGCCTTGCCCACGCCGTTCCGGGCGGTGGCCACTGACATGGAAAGCGGGCAGGCCGTGGTGCTGCGTGACGGCGACCTGGCCACGGCCTTGCGGTCGAGCATGTCGGTGCCCGGCATTTTTTCGCCGCTGGAGGTGCGCGGCCGCATCTTGGGTGACGGCGGCCTGGTCAACAACACGCCGGTCGATGTGGCCCGCCAGATGGGGGCCCAGCGCCTGATCGTCGTCAACATCGGCACGCCTTTGGGCAGGCGGGAAACGCTGTCCAGCCTGATGGGGGTGACCTCGCAGATGATCAACATCCTGACCGAGCAGAACGTGCAGCAAAGCCTGCGCACGCTGAGCCCGCAGGACATCTTGATCGCGCCCACCTTGGAGGGTCTGAGCGCAGCCGACTTTGACCGCGCCCGCGACTTCATGGCCTTGGGTGAATTGCAAGCCGAGGCCTTGGTGCTTCGCATGCAAGAACTCAAGCTCAGCGAGGCCGACTATGCCCAATGGATGGCCCAGCGCCGCCAGCGCACCACCCCGCCGGCACCCTTGAGCTTCGTGCGCTTCGAGGGCTCGAAGCTGACGCAACCCGAGGCACGTTCCGACATCTTGCTCACCCAGCAAGGCATGACCTTCGACGTCGCCAAGGCCGAGCGAGATGTGACTGTGCTGGCCGCCAGTGGCGACTACCAGCGCGCCGACTACCGCCTGGTGCGCAGCCCCGAGGGGCAAGAAGGCCTGGTCTTCGACCTGGAGGACAAGCCCTGGGGCCCTGACTACCTGCTGATGGGGCTGGACTTCAGCGCCGACAACCGGGGCCGCAGCGCCTTCAACCTCAAGCTGGTGCACAACCGCCATTGGCTGGACCGTGCGGGCACCGAGTGGCGCAACTTCTTGCGCTTGGGCACCTCACCAGCCCTGGGCAGCGAGCTGTATCGCCCCATGGCTTGGCGGCTGCCCGATGGGCTCAGCGGCTTCGTGGCCGCAGCAGGCCTGCTCGAGCGTCGCACGTTGGGCTACCACCGCGACCCCAACGGGCCGCTCGATGCCTTGGTGGAGCAGCGCACCAGCTCGATCAACCTCGACGCCGGTGTCAACTGGCGCGAGCTGGGCGAGATCCGCTTGGGCTGGGTCAACGAGGTCTGGCGCGATGCACCTTCCTTGTCCAGCGCCGACTACAGCCTTGCCCGCGCGTCGCAAGGCCTGGGTGAGGTGTCTCGCTGGCGCGAGCAGGGCTGGCGTCTCAAGGGCGTGTTTGACCAGCTTGACCACGCCTTCTTCCCCACCAAAGGTTGGCGCGTTGAGGGCAGCTACATGCAGGGCCGTCGCATCGTGGATGCCATTGATGCTGGCCCCAGCGGCCACACCCGGCACATGTCACTGCAAGGGCAGTGGGTGCATTCGTGGGGTGTGCATGCCATCAATGGCTTGGCTCGGGTGAGCCTGTCCGATGGCGCACAGCCCGAGGTGCCGCGCTTTGGCTTGGGGGGGTTCCAGCAGCTGTCAGGCTACGCGCCCTTCCAGGTCAGTGGTCCGCAAGTGGCTTTGCTGCGACTGGGTTACCAATACCGTTTGGCCGACATGTCACTCACGCGCGGTCTGTACCTGGGCACCAGCGTGGAGGCGGGCAATGCCTGGGAGCGGCCTCAAGACGTGGGGCAGGGCCGCAAAAGGACGGGCATGAGCCTGTACCTCGGCGCAGACACGGCCTTGGGCCCGGTGTACGCGGCCATCGTGCACAGCCCCATCGTGGGGCCCACCGTGATGCTGTTCGTGGGCCGACCTTGACGTGGCTGCCTGCGCCAACCAGGGCCGTGGCTGTGTCTCGGTCTGGGTCCGTCAGACCCGGCTGAGGGCCTGGCCCACGGTGGCGCGCAGGTGGTCCATCAGGTGGCTTGTGATCTTGTTGAGTGGCAACACTTCTTGCACGGCACCCGCGGCAATGGCCTCGCGCGGCATGCCGAACACCACGCAGGTGGCCTCGTCTTGCGCCACGCAATAAGCCCCCGCGTCGCGCATCTCGCGCATGGCCTTGGCACCGTCAGCGCCCATGCCGGTCAGCATGATGCCGATGGCGTTGGGCCCCACCACGCGGGCCGCTGACTTGAACAGCACCTCCACGCTGGGCTTGTGGCGGTTGACCGGGTCACCGTCTTGCACGCGCGCAATGTAGTTCGCGCCCGATCGCTCCACGCTCAGGTGCATGCCACCCGGTGCAATGTAAGCGTGGCCGGGCAAGATGCGCTCGCCATCGGAGGCCTCTTTCACGCTGATCTTGCACAGGTTGTCGAGCCGGGCCGCGTAATTGCGCGTGAAGCCCGGCGGCATGTGCTGTGTGATGACCACACCGGGCGCATCGGCCGGCAGCGTCAGCAGCACCTCTTTGGTGGCCTCGGTGCCGCCCGTTGAGGCGCCAATGAAGATGATCTTTTCGGTCGACAAGCGGCCCAGGCTGTGCGAGGCCGCTGGCGCTGTGGGGGCAGCGCTGCTGGCGGGTCGCGAGATGCCCGTGCTGGTGCCGCTGCGCGCGATCGAGCTGGGCGCCTGTGGTGCACCCGTTGCGCCACCCGCAGGGGGCGCAGCCGAAGGCGCAGGGGTGCGGTGGATGCGTGCCTGTGAGGCAATGCGCACCTTGTCCGTGATGTCATCTGCCAACTGGCGCAGGCCATCGGCCACGCCGATCTTGGGCTTGGCCACGAAATCGATGGCGCCCAACTCCAGTGCCTTGAGTGTGACTTCGGCGCCGCGCTCGGTCAGCGTCGACACCATCACCACCGGCATGGGGCGCAGCCTCATCAGCTTGGCCAGAAAGTCGATGCCATCCATGCGGGGCATCTCCACGTCCAGCGTGATCACGTCGGGGTTGAGGTTGCGGATCATCTCGCGGGCGACCAAGGGGTCGGCAGCCGCGCCAATGCATTCCATGTCGGACTGCCGGTTGATGATCTCGGTCAGCATGCTGCGGACCAGGGCGGAGTCGTCCACCACCACCACGCGAATTTTGGGCATGTCGTGTCTCCGTACTCAGAACAGGTCGATGGAGCCGCCACTGCTGGCTGCCGGCGCGGCTTTTTGAGCGGCTGCGCGGTCTTGCTGCACGATGGCTTCGGGGTTGGTTGGGGCCAGTCGCTTGACCATGGCTTTGCCACTGTGCGGCAAGAAGCACACCTTGCGTGGATAGATCTCCAGCACGTCTTTGGAGACCACCGGGATGCGTTCGGTTTTCAGGTAATCCATCACGAACGCCGTGTTGCGCTCGCCCACGTTGATCGTGTTCATGCCGCTGATGACGGCGCCGCCGCCAAACACCTTGGCTTCCATCGTCATGCGCGAGGCGCCCAGCTTCATCATTTCGTTGATCAGCAGCTCCATCGCGAACGAGCCGTAACGTCCCGAGTCGCTGCTGCCGCCTCCGTTGTCGGGCAGCATGAAATGGTTCATGCCACCAACCTTGGCTTGACGGTCCCACAGGCAAACGGCGATGCACGAGCCCAGCGTGGTCATGATCAGGATGTCTTCTTGGAACACGAAGTACTCCCCTGGCAGGATCTTGACCGCTTCGGCCTTGAAATGGGCGTCGTAAAAGAAGAACGACGCTTCA
Organism: Burkholderiales bacterium; assembly: GCA_947377275.1. Taxonomy (GTDB): domain Bacteria; phylum Pseudomonadota; class Gammaproteobacteria; order Burkholderiales; family Burkholderiaceae_C; genus Aquabacterium. Next base: position 9,287 of record CANCFV010000074.1, read on the forward strand.
CCCGGCTTGGGCACGCGCGCCTTGAGCTTGGTGAGCCGATCCGTTCGGTTCACCTGCGAACTGCCCAGCGCACTGGCCGAGCTCAGCAAAGGGTTGGCAACGGCTGGGGTGCCGAGGCGCGAGACGCCTGAAGTGGTGCTGATCATCTGAGGATGTCCTTTGGCAGCCGGGTTCAAACCTTGTCGTACACCGTCTTGCCTTTGAGCAAGAACAGGTCTCGTGACTCGGTGAAGTTTTCTGAGTGGCCCACAAACAGCAGCCCTTTGGGTTTCATGACGCCGTGGATGCGTTCCAGCACCTTGCGCTGCGTGGGCGCATCGAAATAGATCATGACGTTGCGGCAGAAAACGATGTCGAAGGGCTCGCCCAGCGACCAGCTCGCCTGCATCAGGTTGAAAGGCTTGAACTCCACCATGCGCGCCACCTCGGGCTTGACCCGGATGCTGCCCGAATGGGCGCCCTTGCCGCGCAAGAAGAAGTTGCGCAGGCGCTGTGCATCCAGGCCGCGCGCGTTGGCGTCGTACACCGCACGCGAGGCGGTGGCCAGCACATTGGTGTCGATGTCGCTGGCTGTGATCTTGACCGGTGCATGCATGCCCAGGACCTCGGCGGCCGTGATGGCCAGCGAGTAGGGCTCTTCGCCCGTGGACGAGGCGCAGCACCAGATGCGCGTGGGCTGCGAGCCGCGTGCCTTGAGCCATTCGGTGAGGGCGTGGAAGTGGTGCTCTTCGCGGAAGAAGGCGGTCAGGTTGGTCGTGAGGCAGTTCACGAACTCCTGCCACTCTTGCTGCGATTGCGCACCGGCGCCGGCTTCCAGCCATTGCAAGTAAGACTCGAAAGACATGTGCCCCGTCTCGCGCAAGCGGCGGGACAAGCGGCTGTACACCATCGCCTGTTTGCCTTCGTGCAGACTGATGCCTGCACGGTCGTAGATGAGCGAGCGCACCCGGGCGAAGTCTCGGGCGTGAAAGACAAACTCACGGTCGGCGGCGAGGTTCAAGTTGTCTGAGACGGAAGTGTTCATGGGCAGCTTTGCCAATGGGTGTCCTACCGAAGGCAGGCATCGTTTGGGTTATCGGTCACCCGAGGCAGGACCTTGAGCTTGCCCGTGCGGCTGGTCTTTCTAAGCGGGCAGATGGGATGCGATTCGTTCCTTTTTCACCGTTTGCGTCATGGCAAGGCTGCTAGACTGAAAGCCAGAGCTTGTTGCCCAGATTGCGGAGTCTCACCATCGCCTCCCTTGACCTTGCCCCTGTGACCCTGGCCGACGCCATAAGCGTCAGCAGCGGTCTGCGCCTGGAGTCGGCCTTGAGTCTGCTGACCCAGGCGGGGTGGACGCCCCCTCACAGCGTCACGCCTGGATCGCCCGACTGGTTGCAGGCCGTCATCGACGGCTTGTGCGACGTCTCCAGCCGCGATGCCCTCACGGGCTTGGCCAATCGCCGCCAGTTCGAAGCCGCCATCGCTCGCGAGATCGACCGCGTCGCCCGTGTGGGCGAGCCTGCTCTGCTGCTGGTGGCAGACATCGATCACTTCAAGAAAGTCAACGACACCCACGGCCACGCTGCCGGCGATGTCGTCATCAAGACCGTGGCCGACTGCCTGCAAGACTGCGTGCGCCCCATGGACCTGGTGGCGCGCGTGGGTGGCGAAGAGTTCGCCATCATCTTGCCCAACTGCCCCCCGGCCTTCGGTCAGGCCGTGGCAGAGCGCATCCGCCAGAAGGTCGCGCTCAAGCCCGTGGCCATCATCGGTGGCCAGCAGTTGTCGGTCACCGTCAGCATTGGCGGGGCTTTTGCGCCGCAATGGGTTCGCTCATCGGCCACGCTGTGGTCTGAGCGTGCCGACCAACAGCTCTATCGTGCCAAAGCAGAGGGGCGCAACCGCACCTGCCTGGACATGCCGCCCCTGACGGTGGTCAGTGCCGAAGAAAAGAGCCTCTTGTTTGGGGCGCTTGGGCAATCTGACCTCCTTTCGGACTCAGGTACAGACTGGTCTGTGCCGAAAACCACATGATGATGGTGTCCATGTCTGCTCCCGAAACCCCTGTGTCGACCCCGACTGTCCGACTTGCCCGCACGGTGGCCATCACCAGCGGCAAAGGCGGTGTGGGCAAGACCTTTTTCAGCGCCAACCTGGCTGCTGCGCTGGCGCGGCAAGGCCTCAAGGTGCTGGTGCTCGATGCCGACTTGGGGCTGGCCAACCTCGATGTGGTGCTCAACCTCTACCCCAAGATCACCTTGCACGACGTGTTCACGGGCAAGGCCCAGCTGGAAGAGGCCATCTTGGCTGCGCCATGTGGATTCTCTGTCTTGCTGGCCGGGTCGGGCCTGGTCGAGTATTCGCGCCTGACCGGCGAGGTGCGAGAGCAGCTCGTCAACATCTTTGAAGCCGTCAAACCTCGGTTTGACGTCATCTTGATCGACACCGGCGCGGGCATCTCGGATGTCGTGCTTTATGCCGTGTCTTTGGCCCATGAAGTGATCGTGATCGCCACGCCCGAGCCCACCTCCATGACCGACGCCTATGCCACCATCAAGGTGCTGTCGGCTCAGCAAGGGCGCGAGCAGTTGCACTTGGTGGTCAATCAGGTGACCCGGCAGGGTGATGGCCGCACCATCTGCAATCAGCTCCAGCAGGTGGTTGAGCGCTTTGTGCAAGGCCCCGGTGGTGTGCCCCCGCGGCTGAGCTTCTTGGGCGACATCCCGCTTGACAGCAGCGTGCGCGAAGCCATTCAGCGTCGCCAGCTTTTGCTAGAGCTGCACCCAGGCAGTGCCGCTGCCCAAGGCGTGGTGCAAGTGGCCACCCGCTTGCTGGCTCGGCCTTGATGGCTTGAGTGGCCTTGGCCGTGCAGCACTGGCTGCTGGCCACGGTCGCGTTACAGTGCCGCCATGTCTGAACCCGATGATGATCAAGCCGGCGCGCAAGCGACAACGGCCTATGAGTTGATCGGTGGCGATGCCCGTGTGCGCGCCCTGGTCGACCGTTTCTACGACCTCATGGACCTGGAAAGCAGCTACACCGAGCTGCGCCACGCCCATGGCGAATCGCTGAGCACCGCGCGCGACAAACTCTATTGGTTTCTCAGTGGTTGGCTGGGCGGCCCCAACCTTTACATCGAGCAGTTCGGGCACCCGCGCTTGCGTGCGCGCCACATGCCCTTTGCCATCGGCATCAAGGAGCGCGACCAATGGGTGGCCTGCATGGCGCAGGCAATGAGCGAGTTGGACGTCGACCCCGTGCTGGCCACGCGCCTGCGCGAGTCGTTCATGCAAACGGCCGATTGGATGCGCAACAAGGGCGTGTGAGGCCAGCAGGCCTTGGTCGAGTGGTCAAAAACCCGACGTGACGGGTGTGCCCAGCGTTTTGCCAGGCGCCAGCAGCACCACGAGCGCGCCATTGCCACCTTCATCGGCGCGCGCCTGCACGAAGGCCAGTACACGGTCGCTTTGCACCAGCCAGCGCTTGACCTTGTCTTTCAGCACCGGTTGTTTGCCCGGTGAGCCCAGGCCTTTGCCGTGCACGATCCGCACACAGCGCCACCCTTGGCTGCCTGCATCACGCAAGAACTGGCTGACCTGTTCGCGGGCCTCGTCGGTGCGCAGGCCGTGCAGGTCGATCTGGCCTTGCAAGGCCCACACACCGCGGCGCAGCTTGCGCACGATCTCCAGGCCCAGCTCGGGTCTGCGCCAGGACAGCGACTCGTCGGTTTCGAGCAGGCTCTCGACGTCGAGCTCGTCTGACAGCGACTCGCGCATCACGGCTTGCTCGTCCATTTGCCGGCGAACCGCCACCGGCTTGGGGCGGCTGGGTTGAGGCTCGATGCGACCCGTGGGCTGCAAGCCATGCACTTGCCCGACCACCTGCTGGAACAGGTGGCGGTCGGACTCGCGCACACGTTGCTCAGCCTCGCGCAACTCGCGCTCAAGCTTTTCTTGCTCAGCACGCACAGCCGCCTCTTTGGCGGCATTGCCCAACGCGCGCTTGAGGTCAGCGAAGTCGCGCAGGGTTGTGTTGGCAGGTGGCTTTTTGGCTTGGGTCACGGATGCAAGCCTAACTCAAACTCAGGGGCCTTCCGTTCACCTGCGCCACGCGGGTCAGCCCCCGCTTTTGGGCTCAGATCAGACCGCGCTCGGCGAACGACAGCGCACCGGTGCGCCCCACCACCAGGTGGTCCAGCACGCGCACGTCCACCAAGTTGAGGCTGCTCTTGAGCGTTTGCGTCAGCAGCTCGTCGGCGCGCGAGGGCTCGAGCAGGCCCGATGGGTGGTTGTGCGCCAGGATCAGGCTGGCGGCGTTGAGTTCAAGCGCGCGCTTGACCACCTCGCGCGGGTACACGCTGGTTTGCGTCAAGGTGCCGCGGAAAAGCTCTTCACACGCAATGAGCCGGTGCTGGGCATCTAAGAACAGCACGGCAAACACCTCATGCGGCAAGTGCCCCAGCTGCATCTGCACATAGTCTTTGACGAGCTGCGGCGAGCTGAACACCGGCTGCATCTTGAGCTCACCACTCATGCTGCGCCGCGCCATCTCCATCACGGCCAGCAGCTCTGCCCGCTTGGCCGGGCCCAGGCCTTTCACACCTTTGAGCTGCGCGGGCTGCGCCTGCAGCAAGCCGCTCAAGCCACCCAGGTCAGACAGCACCTTCTCGGCCATTTGCAGCACGCCCAAGCCCTTCATGCCGGTGCGCAACAACAAGGCCAGCAGCTCGGCATCGGCCAGCGCGGCGGGCCCCAGGGCCAGCAGTTTTTCGCGCGGTCTCAGCGCCGCAGGCAGGTCTTTCATGGTCTTTTTCTCCGGGGGGCCGTTCTCAAACCTAAAATTGTCGTTTTCACGCTTGAGATAACCCATCCTCCTCACGGGTGGGTGTGCCCCCATGACCACTGCTGCGCCCCTCGTTGCCCCCGGCTCTTTCCTGACCCTGCACTACCGACTGACAGGGCCGGACGGTGACGAACTGGTCAACACATTCAACGACAAGCCTGCGACCCTGTCGCTGGGTTCGGGCGAGCTCTCGCCTGCGCTGGAGGCCCGCTTGATTGGCTTGGCCGAGGGCACGCGCACGGTGATCCAGCTCGAGCCCGGCGAAGCCTTCGGCCCGCGCAACCCTGAAATGATCCAGCGCGTGGCCTTGTCTTTGTTGCGCCAGTTGGGCGATCTGGATGAGACCTGGTCGGTGGGCGATGTGGTGCAGTTCCCCACGCCAGATGGCCAAGGCTCGTTTGCCGGCGTGATCCGCGAGATGGTGGACGACAGCGCCGTGTTCGACTTCAACCACCCCCTGGCTGGCCAGAGCGTGTCGTTTGAAGTGCAGCTCATCGGGGTGCTGTGAGCATGGCGGCCACCGAGTTGCAAACGGGCGTGCCCAAGCAGGTGCACGAGGTGCTGCTGGCCGAGCCACGCGGCTTTTGTGCCGGCGTGGACCGCGCCATCGAGATCGTCGAGCGTGCGCTCGACCAGTTCGGGGCCCCCATCTACGTGCGCCACGAGATCGTGCACAACACCTATGTGGTCAACGACCTCAAGGCCAAGGGCGCCATCTTCATTGAAGACCTGGCCGAGGTGCCGCCCGGCGCCACGCTGATCTTCAGTGCCCATGGCGTGAGCCAAGAGGTGCGCCGCGAGGCCGAGCGCCGTGGCTTTGCCATTTTCGACGCCACGTGCCCGCTGGTCACCAAGGTCCACATCGAGGTGGCCAAGCTGCGCCGCGAAGGCTTCGAGTTCATCATGATCGGCCACAAGGGGCACCCCGAGGTCGAAGGCACCATGGGCCAGTTGTCCGATGGCATCTACCTGGTCGAAGACGAGGCCGATGTCGACAAGGTGACCGTGCAAGACCCAACCCGCCTGGCCGTGGTCACGCAAACCACCTTGTCGGTGGACGATGCTGCTGTCATTTTGGATGCCATCAAGCGCCGCTTCCCGCAGATCCGCGAACCCAAGCAGCAAGACATTTGCTACGCCACGCAAAACCGCCAAGACGCGGTCAAGGTGATGGCGCCACAGGTCGACATCGTCATCGTGGTGGGCAGCCCGACCAGCTCGAACAGCAACCGCTTGCGCGAGCTGGCTGAGCGCCTGGGCACGCCGGCCTACATGGTCGACTGCCCCGACGATTTGCAAGAGGCCTGGTTCGATGGCCTGGCCACTGTGGGCCTGACCGCTGGTGCCTCGGCCCCCGACGTGCTGGTGCAGCAAGTCATTGCGCGCCTGAAGGCGCTGGGCGCCGTGTCGGTGCGGCGCATGCAAGGCGTGGAAGAGCACGTGCGCTTCCCGCTGCCCAAGGGCCTGGGCGGCACCGGGCTGGACCGCCCGCTGCCCTCTGAGCGCAACGCACAATGAACGCATGGCGCCCGTGCATGGCGCCGCCACTTTTCAACGCATTTCAACCTCTTTGACTCACCATGCTTGACATCGCCCTGCTGCGCAAAGACCTCGACAGCGTGCTCGCCCGCCTGGCCAAACGCAAGACCCCGCAGCCCTTCCTGGACGAAGCGCGCTTCCGTGAGCTCGAAGCCGAGCGCAAGACCATCCAGTCGCGCACCGAAGATTTGCAATCGCAGCGCAACAGCCTGTCCAAGCAAATTGGCGGGCTCAAGGGCAGGGCGGCCAAGGGTGAAGACACCGCTGCCGAGGTCGATGCCCTGATGGCCCAAGTGGCCAGCATTGCCGACGAACTCAAGGCCAGCGCCGAACGCCTGGACGTGCTGCAAGCCGAGCTGTCCGTCATGCTGGCCGCCGTGCCCAACCTGCCGCACGACAGCGTGCCCGTGGGCCTTGATGAGTCGGGCAACGTGGAAGTGCGCCGCTGGGGCACGCCGCAGACCTATGCCTTTGAGCCCAAAGACCACGTGGATGTGGGCACGCCCCTGGGCCTGGACTTTGAGACCGGCGCCAAGCTGTCGGGCTCGCGCTTCACCTTCCTCAAAGGCCCCGTCGCTCGCCTGCACCGCGCCCTTGCGCAGTTCATGCTGGACGTGCAAACCCAAGAGCACGGCTACACCGAGTGCTACACGCCCTACATGGTCCAGGCCAAGGCTTTGCAAGGCACAGGCCAGTTGCCCAAGTTCGAGCAAGACCTCTTCCATGTCACTTCGGGTGACGGCGATGCCGCGGGCAACAAGTGGTACCTGATCCCCACCTCGGAAGTGACGCTGACCAACTTCGTGGCCGACACCATCGTGCCGGTCGACCAATTGCCCATCAAGCTCACGGCCCACAGCCCTTGCTTCCGCTCTGAGGCGGGCAGCGCCGGTCGCGACACGCGCGGCATGATCCGCCAGCACCAGTTCGACAAGGTTGAGATGGTGCAAATCACCACGCCGGAGCAAAGCTACGCTGCGCTCGATGACATGGTGGGCCACGCCGAAGCCGTGCTGCAAAAGCTGGAACTGCCTTACCGTGTGATGTCGCTGTGCACCGGCGACATGGGCTTTGGCGCCACCAAAACCTTCGACTTGGAGGTCTGGTTGCCCGCGCAGAACACCTACCGCGAGATCAGTTCGGTGTCCAACTGCGAAGCCTTCCAGGCGCGCCGCATGCAAGCGCGTTTCAAGAATGCGCAAGGCAAGAACGAGCTGGTGCACACCCTGAATGGCTCGGGCCTGGCCGTGGGTCGCGCCATGGTGGCCGTGCTCGAGAACCACCAGCAAGCCGATGGCTCGATCCGGGTGCCTGTGGCGCTGCGCCCCTATCTGGGTGGTCTTGAAGTGCTCAAGCCCTGAAAAACTTGCTACAATCGCGTTCTACGCTGTAGGCCACGGCGACACCAGATTCGGAGAGGTGGCAGAGTGGTCGAATGTACCTGACTCGAAATCAGGCGTACCGCAAGGTACCGTGGGTTCGAATCCCACCCTCTCCGCCAAATGCAAAACCCAAGTGATTGATTTCACTTGGGTTTTTTGCTTTTTG
>CANCFV010000075.1 GCA_947377275.1 Burkholderiales bacterium
ATGCTGGCCGCGCTCAGCCCGATCATCCCTGGCGCACACGACTGGCCCAAGTTCACCACCAACCAAAGCACCCGCTTTGAGGCGCGCTTGAGCTTGGTCGAGGTGCTCGAGAGCCCATCGCTGTTCTTCGCGGGCATGGCCGGCAGCCGCCTGCCGATTGCCGTGTCGCACGGTGAAGGCTTTGCCAACTTCTCGCAACGCGGGGATGCGGCCAAGGTGCACCAGGCGCTGCGCTTCGTGGACAACATCGGCGCGGCCACCGAGGCTTACCCGTTCAACCCCAATGGCTCTCCCGGCGGTTTGACCGGCGTGACCACGGCAGACGGTCGCTTCACGGCCATGATGCCGCACCCCGAGCGCGTGTTCCGCAACGTGCAGATGAGCTGGACCAGCGGCGACAAGAGCGATTTGAGCCCTTGGGCGCGCATGTTCACCAACGCGCGCAAGTGGGTGGGTTGAGGCAAGTGCCTGCTGACCTTGTCAGCGCACGCTCAGAAAGGCACCCGATGGGTGCCTTTTTCATGGCGAATTCGACCCGATGGCGAGTTGCCGCGGCGCATCGTGTGCCCGGCTTAACCCAAATGCAAGTCGTATAACCAGCATCGTCAGGGTGCATTCCTGACAAAAAGGGTCAACACAGGGAGATAGCGCGACATATCTCAAACGGCCGTTTGGCGAATGTCCGAATGTCATTTAACTGACAGTGTTCATACAGTGATGCACGTGGCAAGTCATTTGTCGCTTCCAAAATCAACCATCAAGGACTACACACCATGCGTACGCTGAACCAACAAGAAGTCGCCCACGTCTCTGGCGCTGCTGCTGCCCCCATCGACACCGGCCTGTTCCCCAAGACTGGCATCGCCTTCATCGACAAAATCCACGCCAACGAGTGGAAGAACATTTACCAGCCTCTGCTGAAGGCCTTCGGTCTGATCAAGAAGTGATTTCAGGCCTCTCGCAGGCTTGACGAAAAACAGCCCCGCTTGCGGGGCTGTTTGCTTTTGGGCGCGGGGCCGGGCCTCAAAGAGTGGGCTCATACGCCCCTAAAAGCGGCTACTGTTTTGCAGCTTGGGGGCGCGGTGGGCGCGGGTACAGACCTTGAGGGTTCTTCATTGGCTTGAGCAGGCGCCAGAGCCTCTGGGGCTTCGTCCGCAGGTTCCGGTGGTTCTCGTTTGTCGTCCATCGCGAATGCAGTGGGGCTTTCGTTGTTCAGCAGCGCCATGACGCAGTGGTCCAGCATGGCCAGCATGTTCTGAACGCCTGCGCCATCTGGCGAGCCATGGGCGGAAGCATCTCGCCGGAGATGGTCAATTCGCCCAACGAGCTCAGTTGCTTGGCGAAGCTGATGGCTTGGCCTGGTCCCAAGGCACCCAAGGCACCCAAGGCCAGGGTCAACTTGCCGTCGATGCCGTCGTGCTGGCCTTTCCCGCTGAGCTTGGTGATGCCCCCGCTTCAGCCCGCCGCCAGCAAGGTTTGCAGCGCTTGACGCACTTGCTTGGACTCGTCTCGGGTCAGCGTCTCCATGCCGCACGAGGACCCCATGACCTTGGTGAGGGTCTCGACGCTTGGCGGTTGCGCAGGTCGAGGTGGATGCCAATTTGCTTGACCTCCACCGCGTGACCATGGCCACGGAATGCGGCCCGGTCCAGTTGCCAGTCGACTGGAGTGCTTTTTCGCCCATGGACAGCCGGCTTTGGTATGCCTCGGCCTTGACCCGATCACCATCCGACGCATAGGCCCGCGCCGGCAGCTTCATGTCGGAGCTGACCTGTCCTGACCAGGCGATGGCGCCTTGCCCCGTCACTGGGGCCTCCCTGCCAAACAGCTTTTGGAACATGGGGCCGCTTGGCGTTGGGGTTGGGGTTGAGCTTCCAGTCAAAGCGGTTTGAGGCTGTGCCCGTGGGAATGTGCTGCGCCTCGTAGTCCACCGGGAAGGTGTTGTCTGCGGGTTGCATCGTCGGCGTGGCAACGGTCACGCAGCACGATGTCGACCGAGCCTTTGGACTGCAGGTAGTCCGCACTGTGCTGCAAGTTGCGCAGAAGCACGTCGCTTTGTGGCGGGGTTTGCGCGGCCATCTCGGGCCAGCGCTTGTCGAGCATTTGAGAGCGCTGGTAGGGCAGGGCGCAGGCCCCAGCCAGGGTGATCACGGCCAGCCCGATGGCCGCGTTGCGAGCTGCTGGGTTCATGGCGTCGCTCCGCATCGGTTGATCCGGCTCGCAGCGCCGGCCTGCGTCGCTCACCTCGAACTGCACGCCATTCGGCTTTCTTAAACCCTGGCCCGTGAGGGCCGGGGTGGCAAGGAGGGCACGGGCCCGGTCAGGCGGGGATCAGGTCGACCGTCAGTGGCGTGTTCTGCGCGATCACAGCAAGCAGGCGGTCGATGTTGGGGTGCTTGCCTGGGTGGGCTCGTGCATCTTCGGTGTGCTCTGCGTAAATGGTCAGGCCTTCTTGTGCGGCTTGCGAGTTGATGCTGCCGTGCTTGGCCGCCAAGGCGGCGTAGACGGCCAGCGAACCGGCTTGACCGGGTTTGTTTTCGATGCGGGCGACGGTCTGTCCGGCAGCGTCTTGCAACTCCAGGGCGCTCAGGTGGGACACGGGGGGGAGTTGGCGGAGGTTGTCAGCGAAAGCCATGGTGGTGTTGTGTTTTGGGTGAGGGCGCCATTTTGCCGGTTCGGTTTGATGTGCATCAGGCAACCTTTCCTTATCTATTGAAATGCGAATCATTCTCAGTTATGATTGCGTCTGTGTTGAGAAAAGCCAGTCACATGTCAGCCACTTTGAGTCACCCCCAGAACGCGCCCCGCTTGCAGCCACTGCCGCTGGCCACGATCGTGTTGGCGCACGTGGGTGTGTTGTGGGCGTGGAGCATGGCCAAGGGCCCAACGTTGGTTCCGCCAGAACCGATCACCATGGTGTCGGTGATGACCTCGGCAGCGCCTGTCGCGCGCACGGAGGCGAAAGCTGCTCCTGCCCAGGCCAAGCCTGTGCCGCCGGTGCCAGCTCGCCCCCAGACAAGCCCCGCGCCCAAAGCAGCGCCCGCCATGGCCAAACCTTTGCTGTCAACGACCGCAGAGGCGCCGGCCGTGACTGCCGCGCCCGTCGACAAAGCGGCAGCCGCAGCCACCAAGCCAAACGCTGTGCCCACGCCGGCGGTCACAAACAGTGCAGCCACGAACAACAGTGGCTCAGCAGGCGGCAGTGCCAACGGCGTGACCGCTGCCCCATCGACCGCCCCGATCATCGCGCCCCGTTTCGACGCTGCCTATTTGGACAACCCGGCCCCCGCCTACCCTTCCTTGTCGCGCAAAGACGGTGAGCAGGGCAAGGTCGTTCTCCAGGTGTGGGTGGATGCGCAAGGTCAGGCCAAGCAGGTCGAGGTGCGCACTTCGTCAGGATACGAGCGCCTGGACCGCGCGGCATCCAGCGCGGTCAGCCGTTGGAAATTTGTGCCGGCGCGCCAAGGCAGTGAAGCCGTGGCCGCGACGGTGCTGGTCCCCATTGTTTTCAGTTTCAAGGATTGACGCCTCATGAACGAATCACTCGATTTCGCCAACTTCTGGGTCCACGCCGATGGCGTCGCCCGCTTTGTGCTGGCCTTGTTGCTGGCCGCCTCGGTGGCCACCTGGTACCTGATCTTGAGCAAGGCCGTGCGCCACATCCAGAGCAGCCGCCGCAGTGAGCAGTTCCTGAGCAAGTTCTGGGATGCGCCCAACTTGGAAGCCGTGGCCGGTCACATCGGCATGCAAGGCGCCAACGACCCGTTTTCGCACCTGCTGCACCATGGCTTCACCGCGGTGGAGCAGATCAGCCGCCGCGAGCAAGGCTCTAGCCTGATCAGCGCAGGCGAGCCCGGCGACATGCTGACCCGTGCGCTGCGCCGCGCCATCGAAGAAGACAAGGCGCGCATGGAGTTCGGTCAAACCGTGCTGGCCACCGTCGCCTCCAGCGGCCCCTTTGTGGGCTTGTTTGGCACAGTGTGGGGCATTTATCACGCGCTGGCTGCCATCGGCCTGTCAGGGCAAAGCACCTTGGACAAGGTGGCCGGCCCCGTGGGTGAGGCGTTGATCATGACTGGCATTGGCTTGGCCGTGGCCATCCCCGCGGCCATCGCCTACAACGCTTTTGCCCGCAGCAACCGCAACACGCTCACGCAGCTGAACTCGTTCGCGTACGACGTGTTCAACCTGCTGGCCAATGGCGTGAAAGCGTCGCCCCGCCAGACCGATGCACGCACCGCCAGTGACAAAGTCATTGCGCTGGCCCGCGCGCAGAACTTGTCGTCTAACTGAGGAGCCGCAACATGGCATTCGGAAGCCTAGAAGCAGACGACGACAACGCGCCCTTGGCCGAGATCAACATGGTCCCGCTGATCGACGTGATGCTGGTCTTGTTGATCATCTTCATGGTCACGGCGCCATTGATGACGCACGCGGTGAAGGTTGACTTGCCCCAAGCCTCGTCGCAGCTCAATGTGACCAAGCCGGACCAAGTGGCCCTGTCGATCGACAAAGACGGCCACACCTTCTGGAACGAACAAGAGGTGGACGCCACCACCTTGAGCGCGCGCATGCAAGAGGCTGCCACGAAGACACCCCAGCCGGAGCTGCACATCCGCGCTGACCGGGTGACGCCTTACGAACACGTGGCTCAGGCCATGTCCGAGGCGGCCCGCGCGGGCTTGAGCAAGATCGGTTTTGTGACCGATCCGACCGTCAAGCCATGAGCGACGCCACTGCTGAAGCACCTCGGTCTGACGGCGCCTTGCCTGCGCATGAGCACGGCTCAGCAGAGCCGGTGCGCATCGTCGACAGCCAGTCGCTGTTCGACGGCCAGCGAGAGCTGCTGATTGCGCACAAAGGCAATGCCTACCGCCTACGCATCACGCGGCAAGACAAATTGATCTTGACCAAGTGATGCCTTGCGCGGGCCCTGTGCCCGCCACCCCATTCGCAGCCAGCCAGCCAACAGCCCCGCGCTTGAGCCAGCCAGCCAACACACATGATTTGAACCATCCAGGATTGACTGACCATGTCCCGCAATGATTCCTTGAACACCACACGCCAAGGCGTGGTGAGTGCCGACCCGCAATCGCTCAAACACGTTCGATCTGGCCTGCTGCCGCTGGGCGCGCTGATGCTGGCGGGTTTCTCGCCGCTGGCCCCTGTGGCCCTGGCACAGCAAGCGGTTGCCGGGCCCGCCAAGGAGCTGCCCGCCGTGAACGTGCAGACCCAAGCCGACAAGCCCGATGGGCTGCGCGCCAGCACCACACGCGTCGGCAAGGTCTTGCAAGACCCGCATGACATCCCGCAAGCGGTGACCACGGTCACCAACGCCTTGATGGAGCAGCAGCAAGTGGGCTCGTTGCGCGAAGCGCTGCGCAACGTGTCGGGTCTGTCGTTCAATGCGTCAGAAGGCGGTCGCTCGGGCGACAACATGAACCTGCGCGGCTTCTACACCTTCGGCGACCTGTACCTGGATGGCATTCGAGACACCGCTCAGTACAACCGCGAGACCTTCAACCTCGAGCAGATCGACGTGCTGCGAGGCGCAGGCGCCATGTTGTTCGGCCGTGGCCAAGCGGGCGGCGTGATCAACCAGGTCAGCAAAACCCCTTTGCGCCTTGACCAGTACAAAGTGACGGGCAGCGTGGGCACCGATGGCTACCGCGAAGCCACGGCCGACTTGAACAAGGTGATCGACGAGCGCACGGCCATCCGTGTCAACGCGATGCAGCGTGATGAGGGCAACTGGCGCGTCAACCCGACCACGGGCACACAAGCCGATGTGCACCGCGCTGGTGTGGCCCTGAGCCTGGGCCTGAACCTGCACACCGACAACCAGTTCTGGATCAACCACTACCAGGCCAAGACCGACGACAACCCCGACTACGGCGTGTCGTTCAACCCGGCCACGCGCGCGCCCGGCACGGCCTTGCCAGCCAGCAGCTTTTTCGGCATCGACCGCACCTTCGACCTCAGCGACACCAGCATCACCAGCCTGGTCAATGAATACCGCATCTCGCCCACCAGCCAATTGCGCACCCAACTGCGCGTGGCCGACTACGAGCGCAGCTACTGGGCCAAGACCCCGAGCCTGACGACGGTCCAAAATGCCGCGGGCAGTGTGGGGGGCAACGTGACGCGGTCGATGGACTACGAGACCATCACCTTGCAATCGGACTTTTCAACCAAGTTCGATGCCTTGGGCATGAAGCATGAAGCGCTGGTGGGCTTCGAATACCTGAAAGAGAACAGCTGGCGCAATGGCCTGCGCAATTTTGACCCCGCGGCGACGCCCTCGAGCTCCCCCAACCCTGACTTCCGACCCTACGAGCAAGCCACCACGGCCGCGACGTCGTTCAAGAGCGACTCCTACGGCCTGTATGCGCAAGACACCGTCGAGTTCATCCCGCAGTGGAAAGCCACGCTGGGCGTGCGCCGTGACCAGATGGACGCCAACTACAGCAGCGCGACGTCGCCCAAGCTGAAGTTCGGTGAGAACAGCTACCGCAGCGCCTTGTCGTATCACCCCTCTGAAGACACCCATTACTACCTGGGTTGGAGCGACTCGTTCAGCCCGACGGCCGACCTCTATCAACTGACCGTGGCACCTTTGCCCGCAGAGCGCAGTGATGTCATTGAGCTGGGTGCCAAGTGGCTCTTGGCCGATGGCGACCTGTCCTTGCGTGCCGCGGTGTACCAGGCGACAAAGGATTGGGAGCGCAGCACCGATCTGGAGTCCACTTCGGCTGTTTTGACCAAGAAGCGCCGCACGCGCGGCATCGAGCTGGAAGCGGCTGGTCGCGTGACCGATGAGTGGGAGGTCTTTGCAGGCTTGGCCCTGATGGACGCCAAGATCTTGGAGGTTTCTGAAAACTGGCAGGTGGTCAACGGCGTTCAGACCGGCGCCTATGTTTACGGCAACCCAGAGTACGTGGGCAAGCGTGCGCGCAACACACCCAAATACACCTTCAACCTGTGGAGCACATACCAGCTCACCGACAAGTGGAAGCTGGGCGGTGGCTTGGAGGCCAAGGGTGACCGCCAGGCGTTCAACCCGGGTAACTCGACGGCGGTGGTGGCTTCTGCCGCGCCCACCCTCAATGGCCAATACCACCCCAACACCGCACCTTCCTACGTGCGCTGGGACGCCATGGTGGCTTACGAACAAGGCAAGTGGGCTTACCGCTTGAACATCAAGAACCTGTTCGACAAGGTCTACTACGATTCGGTCTATGACAACGGTGGCTTTACCGTGCCCGGCCCGCGCCGCACCGCCGTGCTGACCGCTGAATACAAGTTCTGACCCTCACCGAGGCAGCCGCACCCATGCTCGTCACGATCAACGACCTGCTGACGCCCGATGAGCTGGCTGCGGCCCGACAACTGCTGGCGAAAGCCACCTGGGTCAGCGGGGCTGCCACCGCCGGCGCCCAAGCTGCGCAGGCCAAAAACAACCAACAGCTCCCCGAAGACGCAGCCGAGCTGCCCGCCTTGCGCCAGCTTGTGCTGCAAGCGCTGAACCGTTCGCCTGTGTTCTTTGCGGCGGCCTTGCCCCTGAAGGTGCTGCCGCCGTTTTTCAACCGCTACAGCGGTCAGAGCAACGCCTATGGCTTTCACACCGACAGCGCCATGCGCCTGGCGCCTGATGGTTCGGGCGGCTATGTGCGCGCTGACATCTCAGCCACCTTGTTCTTGTCTGACCCCGATGATTACGACGGCGGCGAGCTGACCATCGAAGACACCTTCGGCACCCACAGCGTCAAGCTGCCAGCGGGCTCACTGGTGTTGTACCCATCGTCGTCGATCCATGCGGTCACGCCCGTCACCCGGGGCCAACGCCAGGCCTGCTTCATGTTTTTGCAAAGCATGGTGGCCGACCCGGGCAAGCGCCGCCTGCTCTACGACATGGACATGGCCTTGCTGCAACTTCGGCAAGACATCGGTGAAGCCGATGCCGTCATTCGCCTCACCGGCACGTACCACAACCTCTTGCGCCGCTGGGCCCAGACCTGATGGCTGCACCCAACTCACCCACACGCGCCCAGGCCTACGCTGCTTTGGCTCAGGCGGGCATGGACCCGCAGGTCTGGCAGTACCTTCAAGACGGTGCAGACTCCGGCAACGAAGCGGCTTTGACTGCCGTCACCTTGATGCCGCGGCCTTTGGCGCGGGTGAAGGGCGGGCACACCCGGCTGGCGTTGTTTGGCCAGTCGCTGGCGCACCCACTGCTGCTGGCCCCCATCGCCTACCAAGCTTTGTTCCACGCCGATGCCGAAGTGGGCTCGGCCATGGCCGCATCGGCGCAAGGCGGTCAATTGGTGATCAGCAGCCTGGCCAGCCAGCCCATCGAAGACATCATGCAGGCCAGCGCCGCGCAGAGCGACACGCCGGTGCCGGGGCCGTGGTTTCAGCTGTATTGGCAAGGCGACCGCACGCGAACCGCCCAGTTGTTGCAGCGTGCGGTGGCCGCAGGTTGCTCCGCCATCGTGTTCACGGTCGATGCGCCCATCAAGCGCGCCACCTTGCAGTTGCCGCCGCACGTGCAGGCCGTGAACCTGCCGCCCGCAGCCCCCATGCCCACCTTGACCGAGGACCAGAGCGCCGTCTTCGATGGCTGGATGGCCCAGGCCCCCGATTGGGGTGACCTGCAATGGCTGCGCGCTCAGACCACCTTGCCCTTGCTGGTCAAGGGCGTGCTCCACCCCGATGACGCCGACCAAGCGATTGCCCTTGGCGTCGACGGCCTCATCGTGTCCAACCATGGCGGGCGTGTGCTGGAAGGTGCACCGTTGAGCTTGCACGCCCTGCCTGCCGTGGTGGCTCGCGTGCAGAGCAGGGTGCCCGTGCTGTTTGACAGCGGCATCCGCAGTGGCCGTGATGCCTTTGTGGCCTTGCAGCAGGGGGCAGCTGCTGTGCTGGTGGGGCGCCCCTGCATGTGGGGCCTGGCGGCTCAAGGGGCTTTGGGCGTGGCCCACGTCATCCGCATCTTGCGCGACGAGCTGGAGATGACCATGGCCCTCACCGGCTGTGCAACGCTGGCTGACATCCCTCGGTCTGCAGCGGCCAGCCCTCGGCCATGACGCGGCCCCAGTCCACGATTTCGAGCTGACCATTGGGGTGTTCAACCAGGGCGCTCAGGCTCTCGACCCAGTCGCCATCGTTGCAATACAAGATGCCCTCGATGTCGCGCATCTCGGCGTGGTGAATGTGGCCGCACACCAGCCCGTCCACACCCCGCTTGCGCGCCTCACGCGCCAGTGCCGACTCAAAGTCAGACACATAGCTCACCGCTCGCTTGACCTTGAGCTTGAGGTACTTCGACAGCGACCAGTAGGGCAGCCCGGCTCGCGCACGCCACGAATTGAGGTGCCTGTTGAGCTTGAGCGTGAACTCGTACAGCGAGTCGCCCAGCAGCGCCAGCCAGCGTGCACACTGGATCACGCCGTCGTACAGGTCGCCATGCGTGACCCACAGCTTTCGACCATCGGCCGTGGTGTGGATCCATTCCTCGTGCACCTCGATGCCGCCAAACGCTTGGTCGAGGTACTTGCGCGCAAACTCGTCGTGGTTGCCCGGGATGAAGATGACGCGTGTGCCCTTGCGCGCCTTTCGCAAGAGCTTTTGCACCACGTCGTTGTGGGCCTGCGGCCAGTACCAGGTGCGGCGCAGTTGCCAGCCGTCGATGATGTCGCCGACCAGGTAGAGCGTGTCGCATTCCACCCGCTTGAGGAAGTCCAGCAAGGCTTTGGCCTGGCAGCCGGGCGTGCCCAGGTGCACATCAGAAATCCACACCGCCCGCATGCGGATGTGGCCCTCATCGCCGTGCTCACTGGCTTCGGTCTCGGTGCCTGGCAAAGCCGCGCTGGCCATGGCGTTGTGCGGCGCCGATGCGGGCCCGCCCACTTTGGCCGCTGTGGGTGCCAGCGCTCGCAAGAGCGGGTTGTCGATGGGGGCGTTGAACCAGGTCCGCATGCGTCCATCTTGATCAGGCCATGTGACAGCGCCGCGACGCGTTCATGACGTTTCCAGCACCAAGCGATCGGGTACGCTGCGCACATGAGCCGCTTTGACCGAATCGACGCCCTGCGGGGCCTGGCCTTGCTCTGGATGGCCGCCTTCCACTTTTGCTTTGACCTGAGCAATTTCCGCCTGACCGCGTCCAACTTTTACGCCGACCCGTTCTGGACCACCCAGCGCACCTGCATCTTGTCGACGTTCCTGCTGTGTGCCGGTGCCGGGCAAGCGGTGGCCACCGCACAGGGGCAAAGCTGGTCGCGCTTTTGGCGCCGCTGGGCGCAGGTGGCTGGCTGCGCGGTGCTGGTCAGTGCGGGCAGCGCGCTCATGTTCCCTGAGAGCTACATCTACTTCGGCGTGCTGCACGGCATGGCCGTCATGCTGATCTTGGCCAGGCTGCTCTCGCCTTTGGGCGCTGGTTTGTGGTTGCTGGGGGCGGTGGCGGTGGCCCTGCCGCATTTTGTGTCCGACCCCTGGTTTGACACCCGCTGGACCAACTGGATCGGTCTGGTCACCCACAAACCCATCACAGAAGACCACGTGCCGTTGTTGCCCTGGTTTGGTGTGATGTGCTGGGGCCTTGCCGGCACGCAATGGCTGATGAAAGCGCGCCCCCATTGGCTGCGAAGCGCCACTTGCGGCGACAATCCCGCCCAAGGTTTCACACCGCGCGTCACCCGATCCTTGAGCCTTTTGGGACAATGGAGCCTGAGCTTTTACATGCTGCACCAGCCCATCTTCATTGGCGCTTTGACCGCATGGATGAGCTTGAGCGGCCGCAGCACCTGATGCCCCGGCCGCTGGCCGTCACCCTTTGCACTGACCTGACCCCGATCCCGATCTGACGAGACACCCTCATGACCCAAGACGAACTCAAGACCCTGGTGGGCCGCGCCGCCCTGCAATACGTTCAAGCCGGCAGCATCGTGGGCGTGGGCACCGGTTCCACCGTCGACAAGTTCATCGACGCGCTGGGCGATGCCCTGAAAACCCAGCCCGGCCTGATCACGGGCGCCGTCTCCAGCTCTGTTCGCAGCACCGAGCGCCTGCAAGCGCTGGGCATCCAGGTCTTGCCTTCTGACACGGTCACGGGCTTGGGCGTTTACATCGACGGCGCCGACGAAATCGATCACCAAGGCAACATGGTCAAAGGGGGTGGCGCCGCATTGACCCGCGAAAAAATCGTGGCCGACCTGGCCGAGCGCTTCGTCTGCATCGCCGACGAGTCCAAGCTGGTGAAGGTGCTCGGCGCTTTCCCGCTGCCGGTCGAGGTGATTCCCATGGCTTCGGCGCAGGTGATCCGTGCCTTTGCCAAGATCGGTGGCTCGGGCAAAGTGCGCGAAGGCGTGACCACCGACAACGGCAACGTCATCGTCGACGTGACCGGTTTGCAAATCACCGACCCGGCTCAGTTCGAGTCCGACATCAACCAGTGGCCCGGCGTGGTCACCGTGGGCGTGTTCGCACGCAACAAGGCTTCGGTGTGCCTGCTGGGCACATCCGAAGGCGTCAAGACGCTGGGCTTCTGAGCCAGTCCAGCACGCCCTGTGCGGCCTGCTGGCCCGTGGCCATGCTGGCCGTCAGCAGGTAGCCGCCGGTCGGTGCTTCCCAGTCCAGCATTTCGCCAGCGCAAAACACGCCGGCCTGCGACTGGAGCATCAAGCCTGCGGTCAGTGACTCAAAACGAACGCCACCGGCCGTGCTGATGGCCTCGTCGATCGGGCGAGGGCTGACCAATTGCACGGGCAAGGCTTTGATGCGCTCTGCCAGCGTGCGCGGGTCTTGCAACTCGGCGGGGTTGAGCAGCTCGTGCAGCAATGCCATTTTCAAGCCATGCAGGCCCAGGCAGCTTTTGAGGTGCGTGGACAAGCTGCGAGGCCCGCGGGGCCGCTGCGTTTCCTTGAGCACCTGCTCGGGCGAGTGCGAGGGCAGCAGGTCCAGGTAGACCGTGCTGTGCCCGTGCGCATTGATCTGCTCACGGATGCGTGACGAAAAGGCGTAGACCAGGCTGCCTTCGATGCCGGTGTCGGTCAGCACGAATTCGCCTTGTTGGCGTTGGGCCGTGCCGTCTTCACCCACGAAGGTGATGGACACGGGCTTGACGGGCTGACCAGCGTGCTTTTGGCGCAGGTGTTCGCTCCAGCCGGCGCGGTCAGGGCCTGTGGGCGCCACGTTGAAGCCGCAGTTGGCCGCTTGCAGTGGTGCCACCTCGGCGCCGGCCGCCTGCAAGTGGGGCACCCAAGCGCCGTCTGAGCCCAAGCGGCCCCAGCTTGCGCCGCCCAGTGCGAGCACGGTGGCTTGTGCCTTCACGGTCACGTCGCCTTGGGGGCCCTTGAAGCGCAAGCCTCCGTCGTCGGCCCAACCCAGCCAGCGGTGGCGCATGTGAAAGCGCACGCCCGCTTGCCGCAAGGCGTGCAACCAAGCGCGCAACAGCGGCGCGGCCTTCATGTCGGTTGGGAACACGCGTCCAGAGGTGCCCACGAAGGTGCTGATGCCCAAGGCCTGAGCCCATTGGCACACGCCCTCTGGCGTCAGCGCCTGCAATGCTGGCGTGAGGACTGGCTGACGCTCGGCAAAGCGCTTGCAGAAAGCGTCAAAGCCTTCTGAGTGCGTGAGGTTGAGGCCTCCGCGTCCGGCCAGCAAGAACTTGCGGCCCACCGAGGGCATGGCGTCGAACACGTCCACGCGGCAGCCTTGGGCAGACAGGTGCTGCGCAGCCATCAAGCCGGCGGGGCCGCCACCCACGATGCACACCTGCACTTGGGACGGGTCAAAATTCGAAGAGGTCAAAGAAGGTGCGCTCAAACGTCAGAACCGGATGCCGGCAGGCGAATTGCCTTCCGTGGGGACAATGGGAAGCTCGCCGGTGTTCACCTCGGCACGGCCAGGATGGGTGGCCTTGGCATCGGCTTTGGGCTGCGCGGGTGACAGCGATGTGGGTGCCGGGTTCTTGTAGCTGGCTGGCAGCTGTGACTGGGCCGGAAAGCCGGCCGCATCCAGGTAGGAGTTCCACTCGGTGGACGAGAAGCCCTGCACCTGCTGACCGCCAATGCGCATGACGGGCACTTGGTCGGTGCCTTCTTGGCTGGACAGGGCCAAGGCATCTTCAGGGGTGCTCACCGTTTTTTCGGCGAAAGGCACGCCGCGGGCCTTGAGCAACTGGCGACCCGCCTCGCACGAAGTGCAGTTCGAGCTGGTGATCAACACGACGGGGTAGCGGCTGACCACACGCGCCAAGGTGTACGGCAAGCCTTCAGTCGAAGGCCCTGCCGACGCGCCCGCCTTGACGCTTTGGGCTTTGGCGTCTGCCGGTTGACGGTCGGTGTAGGTCACCTTGCCATCGGGGCCCACCACTTTGTAGAGCGCCCAGGCCGGCGAAGCCGCGATCAGGCCGAGCGCCAGCCAAGCCAGGGTGCGTGTGTGTCGAGCGGCGTTCATGTGCGGGTCCTGTTGATCAGCTCATGCCTTGGTGACGCAAAAGCGCGTCGATCTGCGGCTCGCGGCCGCGGAAGGCCTTGAAGTTGTCCATGGCCGAACGGCTGCCACCGGCTTCCAGAATGGCCTGGCGGTAACGCAGGCCCACTTCGGCACTCAGCACGCCCCCGTTTTGCGCAGCCGCTTCTTCAAACGCGGCATAGGCGTCAGACGACAGCACTTCAGCCCACTTGTAGCTGTAGTAGCCCGCCGCATAACCACCCGCAAAAATGTGCGAGAAGCTGTGCTGGAAGCGGTTGAACGAGGGCGGCACGTTGACGGCGACCTCTTGGCGCACTTCATCGACCACGGCCTGCACGTTGGCGGCTTGTTCGGGCTCGGCGTGCAGTCGCATGTCGAACAACGAGAACTCAACCTGGCGCAGCGTCATCATGCCGCTCTGGAAGTTCTTCGCGGCGTTCATTTTGTCGAACAAGGCGCGGGGCAAGGACTCGCCCGTGTCCACATGGTGGGTGAGTTCCTGCACCACGTCCCACTCCCAGCAGAAGTTCTCCATGAACTGGCTGGGCAGCTCCACGGCGTCCCATTCGACACCACTGATGCCTGCCACGCCAATGTCGTCCACCTGCGTGAGCATGTGGTGCAGGCCATGGCCGAATTCGTGGAAGAGGGTGGTGACGTCGTCGTGCGTCAGCAAGGCAGGCTTGTCGCCCACACCCTTGGCGTAGTTACACACCAGGTGCGCTACGGGTGTTTGGGTCTGGCCGTTGTCAGGGCGCTTCCAGCGTCCGCGCACGTCGTCCATCCAGGCGCCAGGGCGCTTGCCGGCTCGGGCGTAGGGGTCGAGGTAGAACTGGCCCACCAGCGAGCCCGCGCGTTCGATGCGGAAAAAGCGCACCGACTCGTGCCACACCGGGGCCGAATCTGGCTTGATCTGCACGTCAAACAGCTTCTCGATCAGGCCAAACAGGCCCTGCAACACGGTGGGCTCGGTGAAGTACTGTTTGACCTCTTGGTCGCTGAAGGCGTAGCGGGCTTCTTTGAGCTTTTCGCCGACGAAGGCCACGTCCCAGGCTTGCAAGTCGACCAGGCCGCATTCGGTCTTGGCGAACTCGCGCAGCTCGGCCATGTCTTTTTCGGCAAAGGGGCGGGCGCGCTTGGCCAGGTCACGCAAGAACTCGGCGACTTGGGCAGGGCTGGTCGCCATTTTGGGCACGAGCGACACGTCGGCGAAGTTGGCGTAACCCAGCAGCTTGGCTTCTTCTTGGCGCAGGGCCAGGATCTCTTGCATCAAGGGGCCGTTGTCGCGCTCGGCCGGGCCGAACTCGCTGGCACGCGTGGCGTAGGCGCGGTACAGCGTTTCGCGCAGCGGGCGGTGCGTGGCGTACTGCATGACCGGCAGGTAGCAGGGCATGTGCAGGGTCAGCTTGTGGCCATCTTTGCCTTCGGCCTCGGCCGCCGCACGGGTGGCGTCGATCACGTCTTGCGGCACGCCGGCCAGCTCGTCGAGGCTGGCGTAGTGGGCGAACGCATCGGTGGCGTCCATCACGTGTTCCGAGAACGCTTGCGACTTGGCCGCTTGCAGTTCTTGGATTTCGGCAAAGCGCGTTTTGGCATCGCCTTGCAGTTCTGCACCACCCAGCACGAAGCCGCGCAGGGCGTTGTCGAGCGCGCGCTGGCGGGCAGGGCTCAGGCGCTGCTCAGCAGGCAGCTTGGCTTGGGCGGCGTTCAGGGCTTTGTACTTGGCGTACAGAAGCTCATCGGAGCCCAGACGCGTGTAGAACTCGGTGATGCGGGGCAGGTTTTCGTTGAAGGCGGCGCGCAGTTCGGGCGTGTCGGCCACGCTGTTGAGGTGGCCCACGGCGCCCCAGGCGCTGCCCATGCGCTCGGTGCTCACGTCGAGCAACAACGACAGCGCGTCGTAATCGGCTGGCACGTCGGGGCTGGTGACCTTGCTCAGCGCGGCTTCGGCCTCGGCCAGCAGCGCGTCCAGGGCGGGGGTGACATGCTCGGGTTTGATCTGGTCAAACTGGGGCAGGCCGGTGGTGTCAAGAAGGGGGTTGGTGCTCATGCTGCTGCTGCGGCGCGTTCAGCCGCTTCCATGGTGTTGACCAACAACATGGTAATCGTCATCGGGCCAACCCCACCCGGTACGGGGGTGATGTGGCTGGCCACCTCTTTGAGGCCAGCGAAGTCGACGTCGCCGCACAACTTGCCGGCGTCGTCGCGGTTCATGCCCACGTCGATCACCACGGCGCCGGGCTTGATCATGTCGGCAGTGAGCACATTGCGCTTGCCCACGGCGGCCACCACGATGTCGGCTTGGCGGGTCATGGCGGCCAAGTCGGCCGTGCCACTGTGGGTGATGGTGACCGTGGCGTTGGCGGCCAGCAGCATCATGGCCATGGGCTTGCCGACGATGTTCGAGCGGCCGATCACCACGGCGTGCTTGCCGCGCAGGTCGCTCATGCCGATGGATTCGAGCATTTTCATGCAGCCATAGGGCGTGCAGGCCTTGAAGCCCACTTCGCCCACCATCAAGGCACCGGCGCTGGCGACATGGAAGCCGTCGACGTCTTTCAAGGGCGAGATGGCTTCGATGACCTTGTGGTCGTCGATGTGCTTGGGCAGGGGCAGTTGCACCAAGATGCCGTGGATGCTGGGGTCGTTGTTCAGCGCTTCAACGCGGGCCAGCAACTCGGCTTCGCTCAGGGTAGCGTCGTACTTTTCCAGCACAGAGTGCAAGCCGCTGTCTTCGCAGGCCTTGACCTTGTTGCGCACGTACACCTGGCTGGCTGGGTTGTCGCCCACCAAGATCACGGCCAGACCGGGCTTGAAGCCTTGGGCGGTCAGCTTGGCGGCGCGCGTGGCGACTTCGCCGCGCAGTTGTTTGGACAAGGCGTTGCCGTCGATGAGTTGGGCGGTCATGGGCTGCTCCGAGGTTGGCAGGTTTGACAAATCAAAATGGAAAAGGCCGCCACGGGTGGGTGAGGCGGCCTTGAGGTCCGTTGTTACGGTGTGCGCGGTGTGTGCCGCGCTGAAGCGATGCCCTTACTTGGAGGCGGCGCCGGGTTGGGCGCTGGCGCCCAGGGCGATCTTGAGCAGGTCGGCCACGGTGTTGGCGTTGAGCTTTTCCATCACGTTGGCGCGGTGGGCTTCAACGGTTTTGATCGAGATGCCCAGGTCGTCGGCGATCTGCTTGTTCAAGCGGCCGGCCACGATGCGCTCGAGCACTTGCGCTTCGCGGGTCGTCAGGCGAGACAGCAGGGCCTCGCGGCTGGCGGCTTCTTGCGAGCTCGAGAAAGCCGAGCGGGCTTCGTCGAGCATGCGCTCAACCAGGGCCACCAGGGCGTCTTCCTTGAAGGGCTTCTCGATGAAGTCCATCGCGCCCTTTTTCATGGTGTCCACCGCCATGGGCACGTCGCCGTGGCCAGTGATGAACACGATGGGCAGGGGCGACTTGCGCTCGAGCAACTTGTCTTGCAGTTCCAGGCCGCTCATGCCGTCCATGCGGATGTCAGCGATCAGGCAGGCGACTTCGCGGGGGTCGAAGCGGGCCAGGAAGGACTCGGCGGAGTCGAAGCAACGGACGCGGTAGTCCTTGCCTTCCAGCAGCCATTGCAACGAGTCGCGCACGGCCTCGTCGTCATCAACCACATACACAGTGCCTTTTTTGGGGATCAAGCTCATGGGTTATCGGCAAGTAAATCGTTGGAAGGCGGGGTGATCGTGTCA
>CANCFV010000076.1 GCA_947377275.1 Burkholderiales bacterium
GCAATGGCCACCAGCGATCGGAGGTGTCTGATTTCAAGCATGAGCCATTTTGTCTTAGATGCGGCCTGCGTGAAATCCATTCATGTTGATTCCCCGTGATGCGGCCATGCCCTACAGTGCCACCCCATGCAAGATACGCCCGCATTGAACTACCTCGACTTTGAACACAGCGAAGACGCCGATGGCGTGGCCACCTTCGAGGCCATGGCTTCGGTCGTGGGTGCGGCGCAGGTGGCGGCGGTGCACGCCGAGGTGGCTCAGGTGCTGTCGTGGGCGCACCGCCATTTTGGTGACTGCCGGGGTCCAGTGGACGAGGGCTTTGACTGGGACCACGACCTGCAAGGCCAGGCCGAGTACACCGCCGTGGAGTCGCTTCACTTTGACGAGACCACGGGCCGCATCAGCGCCCAGCTGCAAGCGCCGGGTGTGCCGCGCCACAGCATCACCTTGGCCATCAGTGCCTCGCCGGCGTTTGCCGATGCCTTTCGCCAGGCCTTCGCGCTGGGCTGATGCGCCTCCTTACAATGGCGCCCCGCCTGAGAGCCTTTGCTGTGCCTGCCCATGAACATCACCGTCCTTGACGAACTGCGCGCTTACATCGACCCCCTGACCTCCGATGAGCACGACGCGCTGGAGCGCAGCATCCTGGCCGAGGGCTGCCGCGATGCCTTGGTGTTGTGGGGCGATGTGCTGGTCGACGGGCACAACCGCTATGGCATCTGCCACAAGCACGGCATCCCCTTCAACACGGTGCAAAACCCGCGCTTCACCTGCATGGAAGACGTGCACCTGTGGATGATCGACCAGCACCTGGGCCGCCGCAGCGTGTCTGACTTCCAGCGCGGCGTGTTGGCGCTGCGCAAGAAGGACATCATGAGCGCGCGCAAACAGGCCTTGCAAGCCGCGTTGGCGCAGGCCGGTGACGAGGCCCAGCGAGCCGCTGTGGGGGCCGCTTCAGGCGCAGCCGACCCCGCAGCCGAAGCCCCGAGCGCCGAGGCCCTGAACAGCCGCGAGGCCATTGCCCGCGCCGCGCGCATCAGCAGCACCACCGTCAGCCAGATCGAAAAAATCCAGAAGACCGCAGCGCCCGAGTTGGTCGCGGCGGTCAAGGCGGGCGACATCTCGATCAACGCGGCGGCGGCCGTCGCGTCATTGCCTGTTGATCAGCAGGTCGCGGCTGTGGCCGGCGGCAAGAAGGAGCTGCAGCAGGCGGCGCGCCAGGTGCGCGAGGCCAAGTCCAGCCAGCGTGCGGCGGCGGTGGCCGAGATGCTCAACCAGCCCGCGACCGAAGGCGATGCCGCCGCAGCCGGTGACGAACCCTTGCCCACCTCGCCCGAGGCTGTGGCTGCCTTGGTCATGCGCTTGCGTCAAACCATTGCCGAGCTGAGCGCCGAGAACGCCCGCTTGAAAGACGAATTGGTTCGCGTGAGTGGCCCCTCGCCCTTCTGATGACGCCAGACAGCATGCATGAATGAAATTCATGTGAGTGTGAAAACATCTCGCTTGATTCATGTGGTGTGAGTGACCACACTGCCGCCATCGCATCAAAATGGCAAGCAGGCAGCACATGGCTCACTCACACATCCTCGGATTCCCGCGCATGGGCGCGCAACGCGAACTCAAGTTCGCCCTGGAAGGCTTCTGGCGCGGCGAGCGCACCGAAGCGCAGCTGCGCGAGGTGGGCGCCACCTTGCGCAGCCAGCATTGGCAATGGCAGCGCGAAGCCGGCTTGAGCTTCGTCAGCGTGGGCGACTTCGCTTGGTACGACCAGACCCTGAGCCTTAGCGCCACCTTGGGCGCCTTGCCCGAGCGCTTTGGCTTTGACGCGCGCAGCCTCAGCCTGAGCCAGTACTTCGAGCTGGCCCGAGGCAACGCCGCGCAGCCCGCGATGGAGATGACCAAGTGGTTCGACACCAACTACCACTACCTCGTGCCCGAGCTCAGCCCGCACACCCGCTTTGATGGCGGCGTGAGCTGGCTGTTTGACGAGGTGGACGAGGCCATCACGCAGGGCCACACGCCCAAGCCGGTGGTTCTGGGGCCCATCACCTATTTGTGGCTGGCCAAGTGCCATGGCGAGCATGCCGACTTTGACAAGCTCACCTTGTTGCCCAAGCTGGTGAAGGCCTATCAACGCATCTTGCAAGGCTTTGCCGAGCGTGGCGTGAGCTGGGTGCAAATCGACGAGCCAGCCCTGTGTCTGGACCTGCCCGCCGCGTGGCTGGCCGCTTACCAGCCCGCCTACGATGAGCTCGCCACGCCGGCCCTTAAGCTGCTCTTGGCCACTTACTTTGACACCGCTGCCGACCACGCGGTGCTGGCCACGCAGTTGCCGGTTCAGGGCTTCCACATCGACCTGGTGCGCGCCCCAGAGCAGCTGCCCGCATGGCGCGCCGCATTGCCTGAGCACGCGGTCTTGTCGGTGGGTGTCATTGATGGCCGCAACATCTGGCGCACCGATTTGCGCAAGCAGTTGCCGCTCTTGCAAGCGCTGCAGTCTGACCTGCAAGACCGCCTGTGGATCGCGCCTTCGTGCTCCTTGCAGCACGTGCCGGTGTCCTTGCAGCCTGAGGCCAAGCTCGACGCCGAGATCAAGTCCTGGCTGGCTTTTGCCCGCGAAAAGCTCGAAGAGATCAGCACCCTGTCGCGCGCTTTGCGCGAGGGCGAGGCCTCGGTGGCATCCAACCTGACGGCTTGCGACGAGGCCGTGTGCTCGCGCCGCCATTCGGGCCGCGTCACCCAGGTCTTGGTGCAAAAACGCTTGGCCCGCCTGAGCCCTGAGATGGCTCAGCGCCACAGCCCCTTTGTGCAGCGCGCCGCTGTGCAGCGTGAGGCCCTGCAGCTGCCGCCACTGCCGACCACCACGATTGGCTCTTTCCCGCAAACGGCGCAGATCCGCCAAACGCGGGCGGCCTACAAGCGCGGCGAGCTCACAGCCTTGGACTACCTGCAACGCATCCGAGACGAGATCGAGCTGGCCGTGCGCAAGCAAGAGGCGCTGGGCCTGGACGTGCTGGTGCATGGCGAGGCCGAACGCAACGACATGGTCGAGTATTTTGGCGAGCAGCTTTGGGGCTACGCCTTCACCGAGAACGGCTGGGTGCAAAGCTATGGCTCGCGCTGCGTCAAACCACCCATCATTTACGGTGACGTCTTCCGACCCGACCCCATGACGGTGGAGACCACGCGCTATGCGCAGTCGCTCACCGAGCGCGTCATGAAGGGCATGCTGACCGGCCCAGTGACCATGCTGCAGTGGTCTTTCGTGCGCGACGACCAGCCCCGCCAAGCCACGGCGCTGCAACTGGCGCTGGCCATCCGCGACGAAGTGGCCGACCTTGAAAAGGCTGGCATCCGCGTCATCCAGATCGACGAGCCGGCCTTCCGCGAGGGCCTGCCTTTGCGCCAACGTGATTGGGTCGCCTACCTCGACTGGGCGGTGCACGCCTTCCAGGTCAGTGCGGCCTGCGTGCGCGACGACACCCAGATCCACACGCACATGTGCTACTCGGAGTTCAATGACATCTTGCCGTCCATTGCCGCCATGGACGCCGATGTGATCACCATCGAGACCTCGCGCTCGGCCATGGCTTTGCTCGATGGCTTTGGTGCGTTCGCCTACCCCAACGAGATCGGCCCGGGTGTGTACGACATCCACTCGCCGCGCGTGCCCAGCGTTGATGCCATGGTGCGCTTGCTGGAGCGCGCCTGCGAGGTCATCCCCGTTGAGCGCCTGTGGGTCAACCCCGACTGTGGCCTCAAGACCCGCGCCTGGCCCGAGACCGAGGCCGCTCTGCGCAACATGGTGCAGGCGGCCCAGGTGCTGCGAGAGCGCCAGGGCTGCTTGTCAGCGGCTTGATGCATCCACCACACCTTGACACAATTTCCCGCCATGCTGGGGGGCGTGGGGGGCTTCAATTCGGCGGGCGCGAGATTCAACATCGGCTTTGCCGCCCTTGAGGCGGCAGCGACAAACCAGGGAGTCCGCCATGTTCAAGCCAAATCCTTCTCTCCGTGTTCATGATGTGTGCTCTGCCATCGCGCTGGGTGCGGCCGTCTGGGCCGCGCCAGCCCATGCTGAGTCCACGTATGCGTTTGACTACACCTACGATGGCATCCACACCGTGGTTAACGCCACAGGCCAAGGCGGTGTGCTGAGCGTGGGTGACCACGTACAGGCCAGCTACCACGCGGCGGGTGGTGACCACTGGACGGCGACCGTGGATACGGTCCTCTGGACGCCGCAAGGGCTGGCTGAGGAGGGGCAGCGAGTCGGCGATCTTTCATGGACCTTCTACCTTGACGGTGCCCAGGTCTTGTCTGGCAGCGAAACCGGGCAGCAGTCCGCCTTTTTCCACGTTCCCCAGGTGATCCGTTTGACCACCGATCTGAGCTTTGATCGCTTGGACTGGTTTTACACACTGACTTCCTCCACGGCTGCTGGCAATACCCTCACGGGCGGCGATTTCGGTTTCACGGCCTCGCTGAAGTCGTTCGAGCCTGGCCCGCTCTACGTGCATGCCAGCGCCGTGCCTGAACCTGGCGTGGTGTCGTTTTTGCTGGCTGGGCTGTGTGTGGTGGGCTGGCGCGTGCATCCGCGCCGCGCGCTCAGGGGCTGATGTCTGGCGCGGCGAGTGGCTCCCCGCGGATGGGGGGAAGCGCATCGACGGGCAGGGCGTCTCATGCATTTCGGCCCTCGAGGCCACTACAGTGGCGCCGTTGACCATATGGGGATCGAACACACCATGCGCGAGAGCATGTCGCTGGCCAGTGATGCCTGCGCGCCAGTCCAGATCAGAGAGACCGGAGGCACGACCTTGGGGCCGTTGGCTTTGGTGGGGGCGGTGTCCCTGAGCGCCTGCGGTGGCGGCGGTGGCAGCAAGCCCCCCACGCCCCAGCCAGATCGGTCTGTGCAGGGGCTGCAATGCGCCTCCTTGACCGCGGCGGCCGCGGCGGCCGCCCTGACCGCTTGCGGCGGCGGCGTTCAGCCGTTCGAGGCCATGACCGAGTCACGTGCCGCACGCCTGCTCAACCAGGGCGGCCTCGGTGCCACACCCGAAGAGGTCGCTGCGCTGGTGCGAGATGGCGGCGACGCCTGGTTCGACGCGCAACTGGCCCTGCCGGTGGCCGACTCGCCCTGGGAGTGGGCCCGTTCGCGTGGCTACGACAATGCCTCGTTCGCCCGAGGTGACTATGGCCTGGACCAGGCCTTGTGGCGCCACCTTTGCATCGCTCCCGATGTGCTGCGCCAGCGCGTGGTGCTGGCCTTGAGCGAGGTCTTCGTGGTCTCGCCGCTCAACATGGTGGCTTACTGGAAGCAGTTTGCCTGCCTGGCCTGGTGGGAGCTGCTCGAACAACATTGCTTTGGCAACTTCCGCGACCTGCTCACGCACATCACCTTGTCGCCAGCCATGGGCGTGTACCTCAGCATGCGAGGCAGTGCCAAGGCCGATGCCTCGGGCCGTCGCCCCGATGAAAACTACGCGCGCGAGCTGCTCCAGCTGTTCACCATCGGCCTCAACGAGCTGAACTTCAATGGCTCGGCCATCCAGCCCGCGGTCGATGCTTACACGCAAGACACCGTCACCGAGCTGGCCAAGGTCTTCACCGGCTGGGACGTGGATGGCTTCAACCCGCTGCAGCCCGAAGGCGATTTCTCCTACTTCCGCCGGCCCATGGACTTCCACTCCGACCGGCACACCGACGACGAGATCAGCGTGCCCGCCTTGGGCTTGGCGATTGGCGCAGGCACGTCTGGCCCCGATGCCCTGCGCCTGGCGCTGGACGCCATCTTCATGCACCACAACGTGGGCCCCTTCATCGCCCGCCTGCTCATCCAGCGGCTGGTCACGAGCAACCCCAGTGAGGGCTATGTCTCGCGGGTGGCGCAAGTGTTCAATGTGTCGGGCCTGCAGCAAAACGTGCGGGGTGACTTGGCCCAGGTGATCCGCGCGGTCTTGTCCGACCCTGAGGCTCGCCCCGAGCTGAACCTGCCCGCGCTCAACAGCTCCTTGCCCGCCCAGCCCACCGAGCAACACGGCAAGCTGCGCGAGCCCATGCTGCGCTTCTTGCAGTGGCTGCGCCTGACGCAGATCAGCTCCACCGACGGTCAGTGGAACTTCCCCGACACCGCGGGCAGCGACAAGCTGGGCCAAGCCCCATTGCGCTCGCCTTCGGTGTTCAATTTCTTCAGACCCGGCTATGTGCCGCCGCACTCGGGCGCCGCCTCGGCAGGCTTGGTGGCGCCCGAGTTCCAGATCACCAACGAGTCCACGGTGATGGGCTACGTCAACTTCCTCTTGGCGGTGATGCCCTCGGGTGGCAATGGCCTGGTGCCCAACTACGACCGCTGGCTGGCCCTGGCCAATGACGTACCGACCTTGGTGGATCAGCTCAACCTCTGCCTCAGCGGGCGCACCTTGTCGGCCGACACCCTGGCGACCGTGCAAGCAGGTGCGAGCGCGGTGTTGGGCAGCTCGGTCAACCAGCGGCGCGACCGTGTGGTCACCGCCTTCCTGTTGATCATGTGCTGCCCCGAATACCTCGTCCAGCGCTGAGGCCCGCCGAACATGACCCTCGAATCCCTCCACCGTCGGCGCTTCTTGCAACGCAGCGCGGCTTTGTCTGTGGCGGGCGCCGGCCTGCCTCTGGCTCTGAACTTGGCCCACATGGCCGATGCCGCCGCACAGACGGCCTCTGGGGCCGACTACAAGGCCATCGTCTGCGTGTTCCTGCAAGGCGGCAACGACCAGGGCAACACCCTGATCCCGTTCGACCTGCCCGGCTACCAGACCTATGCCCGCACGCGTGGCAGCGTGGCTTTGTCGCGCGACAGCCTGACGGCCACGGCCTTGTCGCCTTCGGTGGCGGGCGGTCAGTTGGCCTTGGCGCCGAGCTTGGCGCCGCTCAAGCCCTTGTTCGATGCGGGCCAGTTGGCCGCGCTGCTCAACATCGGGCCCCTGGTGCAGCCCACCACACGCCAGGAGTACATCGACAAGAGCAAGCCGCTGCCCGCCAAGCTCTTCTCGCACAACGACCAGCAGTCGATGTGGCAGTCGTACGGCACCGAGGGCACGGCCACCGGCTGGGGCGGGCAAATGGGCGATGTGGCCTTGTCTGGCAATGGCACGGCTTCCCTCACCTGCATCAACACGGCGGGCAATGCCGTTTACCTCTCGGGTGACGATGCCGTGCCCTACATGGTCAACCCCAGCGAAGTGCCCACGCTGGGTCCGCTGAACACGCCGCTGTTTGGCTCTGCGGGCGCCTCACAGGCGTTTCGCCAATTGGTGACGCAGACGCGTCAACAGCACGTGCTGGCGGCCGACCACGCCACCATCATGGCCCGCGCCATCGACGTCAACCAACGTCTGCGATCGGCCCTGGCCACCGCGCCCGCTTTGACCGGCTTGTTTGACGAGGCCAACGCCTTGGCGGTGCAGCTGCGCATGGTCGCCCGTTTGATCTCGGTGCAGTCCACACTGGGCCTCAAGCGGCAGGTGTTCTTCGTGTCGCTGCCGGGCTTTGACCTGCACGACAACCTGTTGAGTCAGCACCCTGTGTTGTTGGGCAAGCTGGCCTCTGCCCTGGTCGGGTTCCAGGCGGCTTTGGGGCAGATGGGCATGGCGCGCCAGGTCACCACCTTCACGGCCAGCGACTTTGGGCGCACCCTCAGCGGCAATGGCGATGGCTCCGACCACGGGTGGGGTTCGCACCATCTCGTGATGGGCGCCTCGGTGCAAGGCGGCCGTTTTTATGGCCAGTGGCCCGGCACCGCACTGGGTGGCCCGCAAGACGTGGGGCAGGGCCGTTTATTGCCCACGATGGGCGTTCAACAGCTGGCCCTGGCCTTGGCCCGTTGGATGGGCGTGCCTCAGGACCAGTTCGATGCCATCGCACCCGGCTGGACCGCTTTCGATGCCAGCACGCTGAGCGGTTTGCTCTCTGCCTGAGTCGCGCTGGGCCGGCCACAGGCCGCAGGAGCGTTACCATGCAGCCCCATCTGACCGCCGCCCAGCAGGAGTTTCCATGAGCAAGCCCAACCAACTCGCCCGCACCGTGGCCAAACTCGAACGTGTGCCCGCGGGCCTGCGTCCCTGGCTGACCAGCCTGCTGCTGGGCAAGTTGGTGCCTTTCGTCGGCACCGCTGGCTTGCGCTTTGACGAGATCACGCCCGCGCGCGTGGTGGTCAGCATCCGCAACCGCAAGGCGGTGCAGAACCACATCAAGGGCGTGCACGCTGCGGGCATGGCGCTGCTGGCCGAAACGGCCACCGGCTTTTGCGTGGGCATGAACGTGCCCGACGACAAGCTGCCGCTGATCAAGACGATGAAGGTGGACTACCTCAAGCGCTCGGTGGGCGACATGAAGGCCGTGGTGCAACTGCGCTCCGACCAGATCCAGCAGATCCGCACGCAGGACAAAGGTGAGGTCACCGTCCCGGTGACCATCACCGACGAGTCAGGGCAAGAGCCCATTCAGTGCGAGATGATCTGGGCCTGGGTGCCCAAGAAGCGCTGAATCAGCCTGCGTTGACGCGGGCCGTCACGGCCTTGCCGCTGCGCAGACCCAGCTTGCTGAGCAAGGCCTGGTCGGCATCAAAGGCGGGGTTGCCCGTGGTCAGCAGCTTGTCGCCGTAGAAAATCGAATTGGCGCCGGCCAAGAAGCACATGGCCTGCACGGCCTCGCTCATGGCTTGGCGGCCAGCCGACAGGCGCACGCGGGCCGTGGGCATGGTGATGCGGGCCACGGCGATGGTGCGCACAAACTCAAGTGGGTCCAAGGGCGGCGTGTCGGCCAAAGGCGTGCCGGGTACGCGCACCAAGTCGTTGATCGGGACCGACTCAGGGTGCGTGGGCAGGTTGGCCAATTGGGCGATCAGGCCAGCGCGCCCTTCACGGGTCTCACCCATGCCCACGATGCCACCGCTGCACACCTTGATGCTGGCGCTGCGCACATGGGCCAGTGTGTCCAGGCGGTCCTGCTGGTCGCGCGTGGTGATGATGTCGCCATACAGCTCGGGTGCGGTATCGAGGTTGTGGTTGTAGTAGTCCAGGCCCGCGTCTTTGAGCGACTTGGCTTGCGTGTCGGTCAGCATGCCCAGCGTGCAGCAGGCCTCTAGGCCTTCCGCCTTGATCACGCCGATCAGCTCGGCCACTTTCTCGATGTCGCGGTCTTTGGGCGCGCGCCAGGCAGCACCCATGCAGAAGCGGCTGGCGCCGGCTTCCTTGGCTGCCAGCACCGACTCGCGTACCTGGGCTGGTGACATCAGCTTGCTCGCTTCCACACCCGTGTCGTAGCGAGCGGCCTGGGGGCAGTAGCCGCAGTCTTCTTCGCAGCCGCCGGTTTTGACCGACAGCAACGTGGCGTGCTCCACCTCGTTGGCGTCCCAGTGTTCGCGGTGCACCTGTTGCGCTTGCCACATCAGGTCATTGAAGGGCAGGTTGAACAGCTCGAACACTTTGGTGCGAGGCCAGCGGGCCTGCGAATCGTCCTCGACCGTGCAGTCGCCGCCGCAGCCATGCGCATTGAGCACGGACTTTTTGGGGACGATCTGGATGGGCTGGGCGGTGGGGGCCGAAGGGGTGGTCGCGCACTGAGACATGGGATGCGGCCGCGCTTTTGACGCGGCTGATGTGTTCAAAAACAGTGTCGAGTGTAGTGCCCTTGCCCCGTGACGGGGTTGACGCTGAGTGCATCCTGGTGACGCATCCGGTCTTTTGCGTCAAGGTAAGCTCACGCCATGCGTTTTGAACACCTCATCGAGATCAACTCCCCCCGCGTGTCGGTGCAAACCGCCGTGCCCATGTTCACGCGCGAGCAATTGTGGCGAGGCCTGCTGGCGCGCGTGCAGACGCCCGAGCGCTTTCCCAACGGCCCGGAGCGCTGCGAGTGGCAAGAGAGCGAGCCGGGTCTTTTCAAGCGCCGCCAGCATTTTGGACAGCATGCGTTTGACGACGAGGTCGAGTCTCGTCCCATGGACAGCCTGGTCTTCACCCCCAAGCCCCATGACGAGACCACGCCGATTGCCTTGCGCATCACCATCGAAGAGCCGCAGGCAGGGCAGATGGTCTTGCGTTTCGTGTACGAAGCCTTGGGCACCCAAAGTGCCGAAGAGGCCTACTACAACGACTACCGCCAGAACGCCTGGCTGCACCACGACCGCGACATGGTCCGCACCCTGCGCGAGTGGCTGACCGACGAAGGGCTCTGAGCCCCGCGGGTCACGAGGGCTTCAGCTCGCCTTCATGCCGCGGGCTCAACATCTCGGCCATGGGGCCTGGGTCGTCAGGCCTGGTGCAAGAGGACCGAGATGGACGTGACCGAGACAATGCCAAGCAGCGCCCCCGGTGGGCGACGCACCTTCGATGCCCCCACGAGGGCTTTTCACTGGCTGCTGGCCGCTTGTTTTGCGGGGGCTTACGCCACATCGGATGCCGATGGCTGGCGTTGGTTGCACGTGACGTTCGGCTACACGATGGCCGGTTTGCTGACTTGGCGTGTGCTGTGGGGCTTGGTCGGGCCACGCCACGCCCGGTTGTCGGTGATGGTGCGCAAGCTGCAAGGGCTGCCCGCCTGGTCTCGCGCCGTGCGCCAAGGGCAGTGGCCCGCGCTGCGGTCGACGCACAACCTGATGCTGCCTTTGGGCGTGATGTTCTTGATGCTGATGGTGCTCGTGACCACCGCTTCGGGCTACCTGGCTTACCAAGACTGGTTTGGCGAGTTGTTTGAAGACCTGGTGGAAGAAGCGCATGAGTTGTTGGGCAATGCGCTGCTGGTGCTGGTGCTCGGTCACATCGCCTTGATGCTGTGGATCAGCCTGGCCCGGCGGCAGAACCACGTGTGGCCCATGGTGACTGGGCGCTCCAAGACCCCCGGTGGCGATGTGTTCAAACGCAACCATGCCTGGCTGGCCGTGTTGATGTGTGCGGCGGCCTTGGCCTTTGGTCTGTACCAATGGCAGACCGCGCCGGCCCCTGATGGCGCGCAGCGCTCGGGGGCAACAGGGAGCGCTGACGCTGAGCACGAGGCGGGTGAACACGGCCGCCGTGGCAGCGACGACGACGCGCACTGAGCGTCTTCGTGCGCAGCACCTGGCCCGCGATTAGCGCGGGGTCACAGCACCGGGTGCGGCAGAGGTGGGCTCGCTGGGGTGATGCCTTCGCTTGCTTGACGGCCGAGCCGCACCGCGGCGCGCAGCTTGGGCAGGGCGGCCTGCACCTCGGCCAAGTTGGTGCCCAGTGCCCGGACCACGCACAGTGCACTTGGGTTGCAGGCCGCAAAGCGCGTCAGATCGTCCTCGGTCAGCAAGCCACCAATGGCCACGACCGGGGCGGGGCTGTTGGCCACCCACCAGCGCAGGTTGTCAATGCCTTGCGGGCGCCAGGGCATGTCTTTGGTCGTGGTGGGTTGCACGGGTCCGCAGGCGATGTAGCTGGCGCCACAACCCGCGGCGCGCGCGAGCTCCCACACGCTGTGTGAGCTCAGGCCCAGCATGACGCGGCCATGGGCTGCGCGCAGTTGGGCGCGCTCTGCGGCGGTCAAGGCCAGCAGGTCTTCTTGGCCCACGTGCAGGCCCTGCGCCTTGTGGCTGCATGCGCCACGGGCATCGGGCTTGCCAGTGGGCGTCGGCTCGGTTTGCGCCAAGGCCGCTTGCCAGTGGTCGTTGACGAAGAGCTGGGCCCCGGCCTCGTCGGCCAGTTGCAGGCTGCGCGGCAAATGGGCGTCCAGCCCCACAGGGCTTTTGTGCCGCAACTGCAGGCAGCGCAGACCGGCTTGCAGTGCCCGCCCGATGCCTTCGGCCGAGGCCACGATGCCGTACAGGCCGTCATCGGGGGCCGTGTAAGGCACGAAGGTTTGCGCGGGCCTTTGCAATGTCCACGGCAGCTCGCGGCCCAAACCCAGGTGGGGCAAAGGCGCACCGCCGTGGGCCGGGCCCGTGGCAAAGCCCGAGCGGGCTCGCACAGGGCCACGCCCTGCGCCTGCAGCATGGCTGTGCAACAGGGCGTGGTGCGTCAGCATCTTGGCCAGCACACAGGCATCGGCCGGGCCGTGTCCCAGGGCCCAACCTGAGGCGATGCCCGTGGCCAAGGTGCAGCCCGTGCCGTGGTGGTGCCAGGTGGGCACGCGCGGGGCGCTCAGCCACCCTTGGGCCTGCGGTGTGTGCAGCCAGTCGAGGCTGTGGGTGTCATCGGCATGGGCGACGTGGCGGTCAGTGGCGGCGTCTGGCGCCGTGTGCTCGCAGGCATCGCCGCCCGTCACCATCACCGAGCGCGGACCCTTCTCGGCCAGCGCCAAGGCCAGATCGGGCACGGTGTGGGACTGCGCAGCTGCGGAGCCCTCGTCAGCGTGGATGGGCATGCCCAGCAGGGCCCGTGCCTCCGCCCGGTTGGGCGTGATGACGGTGGCGCGCAGCAGCAGCAGGTCCCGGTAGGCCTTGACGATGGCCGGATCGCTGAAAGCTGCGCCACCTGCGCTGGCCTTGAGCACCGGGTCCACCACCAGCGCCAGGTGGCGATGAGGGTCTTGCCCGATGGGCGTCTGGGCGCGCAACACGTCGACCCAACGCGCCACGCAGGCGATGGCGGCCACGCTGCCGAGCAGCCCGGTCTTGATGGCCCGAGGCGGCATGTCGTGTGCCAGGGCCTGCAGTTGCGCGTCCAGCTGGTCGACCGGCAAAGAGAACACCGCCTCCACGCCCTGTGAGTGCTGCGCCGTGACGCAGGCCACCACCGGGCACAGGTGCACGCCCATGGCATCGGCGGCGCGCTGGTCGGCGCTCAGGCCTGCGCCACCGCTGCTGTCGGTGCCGGCGATGCTCCAGACGATGGGGGGGCGCTCGTTGATGGCGTGTGGCATGGCGTCTTTCAAAACAACACAAAGGGCTGGCCGCCCACGGGGGTCGTGGCCACGGCCACATCGGAGATGGCCATGAGCCCCGCTTCAAAACCCGCGCGGCCCCCTTCGATGGCGTGCCTGAACGCGCGCGCCATGCGCACCGGGTCGCCCGATTGCGACACGGCCGAGTTCAGCAGCACGGCGTCCATGCCCAACTCCATGGCGGCCGTGGCATGCGAGGGGGCACCCAAGCCCGCGTCCACGACCAACGTGGTGTCAGGCAAGCGCGCACGCAGCGTGCGCAGGGCCCAGGGGTTGAGCAGGCCCATGCCCGAGCCAATGGGTGCCCCCCAGGGCATCAAGACCTTGCAGCCTGCGTCGACCAGGCGCAAGCAGCTCACCAGGTCGTCCGTGCAGTAAGGCAGCACTTCAAAGCCGTCGTGCACCAACTGCCGCGCGGCCTCGATCAATTCGACGGGGTCGGGTTGCAGCGTTTGCTCATCGCCCACCACTTCGAGCTTGATCCAGGTCGTGTCCAGCAGCTCGCGGGCCATGTGGGCCAGGGCAATCGCTTCGCGCGCGCTGCGGCAGCCAGCGGTGTTGGGCAGCAAGTGGGCGCCATGTTCTCGCGCGGCCCGGCGGATGATGTCCACAAAGCCGTTGTCGCCGCCGCCAGGCACGCCCAGTGTGCGCTTGAGGCCCAAGGTGAGCACTTGCGCGCCCGAAGCCTCGATGGCCTCTTGCAGCACTTTGGGTGATGGGTACTGTGCGGTGCCCAGCAAGAAGCGGCTTTGCAGTGCGGTGTGGCCGATCCGCCAAGGCGTGTGAAGGGTGTGTGCGGTCATCTCAACCTCCGGTGATGGCGGTGAAACAGAGCAGGGCGTCGCCGTCTTGCAGCACGTGCTGCAGGCGGGTTTGGCGAGACACGAACTGGCCATTGACGGCGGTGGCCACGCCCTCGGTGGTGGCTGTTGGGTGTTGTCTCGCCAGCGTGTCCAAGGCCTGGGCCACGGTGCATCCCCTGGGCAAGCTGAGCGGCCCGTGGTCGGTGCGGATGGTGATGGGGTCGGTCATGGCGTCGCGCGTGGTGTCAAGGGTTCAAGGTGATGTCGGCATGGCGTACCAGGCCAGCTTGGTGCAGGGCCTGTTCGACCAAGGCCGGCGCCAGCAGCCACCCGTGTCGGTACAGGCCATTGATGCGCAGCAGGCCTGGTTCCACGTGGACCTCGGGGGCATGGTCGGGCAGGGCGGGGCGCAGGTTCACGTCCATGCGCAAGATGCGCGCTTCGGCCAGCGAGGGCAGCACGCTGTGAGCGGCGGCCATGAGCTCCACCGCGCTGCGCAGGGACATGGGCGAGCGGTCTTCTGATTCGATCTCACTGGCGCCCACCAGCACCACCTCGTTGGGCCTGGGGACGATGTAGACGCGGTGGCGCGGGTGCAGCAACCGAACGGGTCTTTGCAAATGCAGCCCGGGGGCGTGCAGCCACACCACCTCGCCCCGCACGCCGCGCACAGCGCACGCTGCCTTGGCGCCGGTGCCCCGCGCATCGATGACCCAGTCGAATGGGTGCACGGTGAGGTGCTGGTTGTCGGCCCCTGCATCGCCCGCCGGCTGAACGTGCAAGCCACCCGGCGTCAGGTGGCTCACGCGCAGACCCCAATGCCAATGCACGCCGTGGGCCTGATCGTGCAGCGCATCGAGCGTGCGAACCGTGTCGATGTGGGCTTCGCCTGGCAGCATCCAGGCGTGCAAGGGGCCGCTGCTGCTGTGCAGGGCCGGTTCGATCAGGGCCAGGTCGCGCACGCCCATGCTGTGCGGGCGGCGGTGCTGCGCGGCTTGGCGGTCGTCCACCCGGTTGAGCACACGCCGAGCCGCGCCGAGGTCGCTGCCGTGGGCCACCAGCAAGCTGCCCTTGTGGTGCATCAGTGGTGCTGCATGCAGGTTCACATCGGCTGCAGCCAGTGCCTCGCAGGTTTGCTGCCACAGCGCGATCGAGCGCCAGCCCAGGTCTGCCAAGGCGCCATCGGCCGTTTCTCGCTCGGCCAGGGGGCTGAGCATGCCGGCGGCCGTGAAGCCCGCGGCACCTTGCCCATCGTGGCGCGCGATGGCGTCAGGGGCGGGGTCGAACACGCTGACCTCATGGCCTTGCGCCGACAAAGTCCAGGCCAGCAGGCGACCCAGCAAGCCCGCACCGGCAATGCCGATGCGGCGTGAACCCGTGCCCATCGAGTTGGCATCACACATGGCGATCCCTTTCAAGCGGCTTGTGGGCCTTCAGCCTTGATCGGGATGTAGAGCTGCCCGCCCACGTCCTTGAACTGCGCCGACATGTCGGCCATGCCTTGTTCAAGGGCTTGTTGCTCGCTCACGCCTTGTTTTTTGGCGAACTCGCGCACCTCTTGCGTGATCTTCATCGAGCAGAACTTGGGGCCGCACATCGAGCAAAAGTGCGCCACCTTCGAGGCGTCCTTGGGCAGGGTCTCGTCATGGAAGTCGCGGGCGGTTTCAGGGTCCAGGCCCAGGTTGAACTGGTCTTGCCACCTGAAGTCGAAACGCGCTTGCGACAGCGCATCGTCACGCGCACGCGAGCCCGGATGGCCCTTGGCGACGTCGGCCGCATGGGCCGCGATCTTGTAGGCAATGAGGCCTTGCTTGACGTCGTCGCGGTTGGGCAAGCCCAGGTGTTCTTTGGGTGTGACGTAGCACAGCATGGCCGTGCCCATCCAGCCGATCATGGCCGCACCAATGGCACTGGCGATGTGGTCGTAGCCCGGCGCGATGTCGATGGTCAGTGGCCCCAGGGTGTAGAAGGGCGCTTCATGACAGTGCTTGAGCTGCTCGGTCATGTTGGCCTGGATCAGGTGCATGGGCACATGGCCAGGGCCTTCGATCAT
Organism: Burkholderiales bacterium; assembly: GCA_947377275.1. Classification (GTDB taxonomy): domain Bacteria; phylum Pseudomonadota; class Gammaproteobacteria; order Burkholderiales; family Burkholderiaceae_C; genus Aquabacterium. The sequence goes on from CANCFV010000076.1 coordinate 15,736, forward strand.
GGTCTGCACATCGTGCTTCCATGCGACTTGGGTCAGCTCGCCCAGCGTCTTCAACTCGGCAAACTGCGCTTCGTCATTGGCATCTGACAGCGAGCCCGGACGCAAGCCATCGCCCAGCGAGAAGCTCACGTCATATGCCTTCATGATCTCGCAGATCTCTTCGAAGTGCGTGAACAAGAAGTTCTCTTTGTGATGCGCGATGCACCACTTGGCCAAGATCGAGCCCCCACGCGAGACGATGCCCGTGCGTCGGTTGGCCGTCAGGTGGATGAAGGGCAAGCGCACACCCGCATGGATGGTGAAGTAGTCCACGCCTTGCTCGGCTTGCTCGATCAGCGTGTCGCGGTAGATCTGCCAGGTCAGGTCTTCGGCCACGCCGCCCACCTTTTCGAGCGCTTGGTAAATCGGCACGGTGCCAATGGGCACGGGGCTGTTGCGCACGATCCAGTCGCGCGTGGTGTGGATGTGCTTGCCCGTCGACAAGTCCATCACGTTGTCGGCGCCCCAGCGGATCGCCCACACGAGCTTTTCAACCTCTTCTTCAATCGACGAGGTCACGGCCGAGTTGCCAATGTTGGCGTTGATCTTGACCAGGAAGTTGCGCCCAATGGCCATGGGCTCCAACTCGGTGTGGTTGATGTTGGCCGGGATGATGGCGCGGCCGCGGGCCACCTCGTCGCGCACAAACTCGGGCGTGATGAATTGCGGGATGGCCGCACCCATCGGGTTGCCGCGCAAGCGGGCCTCGCGCTCTGCGTCCATGCCGTATTGGCTGCGCCAATCGTCTTGCGCCTCCAGCCGGCGCTGGTTCTCGCGCAGGGCCACGTACTCCATTTCGGGGGTGATGATGCCTTGGCGGGCGTAGTGCATTTGCGTGACGTTGGCCCCACTTTTGGCGCGGCGCGGCGGGCGTTGCAGCGCGGCGGCTTCCAGGCGCAGTTGGGCG
>CANCFV010000077.1 GCA_947377275.1 Burkholderiales bacterium
GAGCCAGAGATCGATGGGGCTTGAGGTGCGGTAACCTTGAGCCTCGCACAAAAGTGAACCAACAAGGACGTCAGCATGGCCGCTTACAAGCGCATCCTCTTGAAACTTTCCGGCGAGGCCCTGATGGGTGACGATGCATATGGCATCAACCGTGCCACCATCGTGCGCATGGTCCAGGAGATCCAAGAGGTCACAGCGCTGGGCGTGCAGGTGGCCGTGGTCATCGGTGGCGGCAATATTTTCCGCGGCGTGGCAGGCGGTTCGGTTGGCATGGACCGCGCAACGGCCGATTACATGGGCATGTTGGCCACGGTGATGAACTCGCTGGCTTTGGCTGACACCATGCGCCAAGAGGGCATGACCGCCCGCGTCATGTCTGCCATCAGCATCGACCAGGTCGTTGAGCCCTACGTGCGTCCCAAGGCTTTGCAGTACCTCGAAGAGGGCAAAGTCGTTGTGTTCGCCGCTGGCACGGGCAACCCCTTCTTCACCACCGACACGGCCGCCGCTTTGCGCGGTGCTGAAATCGGTGCCGAGATCATGCTCAAGGCGACGAAGGTGGATGGCGTTTACACGGCCGACCCCAAGAAGGACCCTTCGGCCACGCGTTACCAGACCATCACCTTCGACGAGGCTTTGATCAAGAACCTGCAGGTGCTTGATGCCACAGCGTTTGCGCTGTGCCGTGACCAGAATCTGCCCCTCAAGGTGTTCTCGATTTTCAAACAAGGCGCGCTCAAGCGCGTGGTGATGGGCGAAGACGAAGGCACTTTGGTCCACGTTTGATCGCCCGGCGCCTGTCCTCCATTTTCCTGTCCTATGCGTTTGCACTGTTTGACGCAAACGCCCGGAGTTGTCCATGAGCATCGCTGAAATCAAGAAAAACGCTGAGCAGAAAATGCTCAAATCGATCGAGTCTTTCAAGCACGATCTGACCAAAATCCGCACAGGCCGCGCCCACCCAGGCATCTTGGACCAAGTGCAGATTGATTACTACGGGTCGATGATGCCGATCAGCCAAGTGGCCAACGTGTCGCTGGTTGACGCTCGTACCATCAGTGTCCAGCCTTGGGAAAAGGGCATGGGCCCGAAGATTGAGCGAGCGATTCGCGAGTCCGATCTGGGCCTGAACCCGTCCACGCAAGGCGATTTGATCCGCGTTCCCATGCCAGCGTTGACCGAAGAGCGCCGTCGTGAGTTGATCAAGGTGGTGAAGTCAGCTGCGGAGGACGCCAAGGTGGCTGTGCGCAACCTGCGCCGTGACGCCAACGACCATGCCAAGCGTCTGCTCAAGGACAAAGAAATCACCGAAGACGACGATCGCCGCTCGCAAGACGAGATCCAGAAGCTGACCGACAAGACCATCACTGACGTCGACAAGCTGGTGCAGTCGAAAGAGGCCGAGATCCTGGCGGTCTGAGCCTGTTCTTTGCCACCGAGCGTTGGCAGGGGTGAGGCGGCTTTGGGGCCGCCTTCTTGTTTTTCTGAGGCGCATTTGCGCCGGACGCACTGAGATTCATGGCTGTCACTTCACCGCATTCAGAGTCTGTTCCTCGCCACGTGGCCATCGTCATGGATGGCAATGGCCGGTGGGCACGCAAGCGCTTCATGCCCCGCGGTTTGGGTCACAAGGCGGGGGTGGATGCCCTGGTGAAGGTGGTGCAGGCTTCGGCTGACCGCGGCATTGGCTACCTCACGGTGTTTGCGTTTTCCTCAGAGAACTGGAAGCGCCCGGAGGAAGAGGTCTCTGGTTTGATGTCGCTGCTGCTGGTGGCGCTGTCCAAGCACCTGACCAAGCTCAAAGCCGATGGCGTGCGCATTCGCATTGCCGGTGATCTTGCCAATGTGTCTGAGAAGGTGCGCAATGCCTTGTTGGATGCGGAAGCTGCTACCGTGGGAAACGCGCGTCTGACCTTGACGGTGGCCTTCAACTACGGTGGTCGTTGGGACATTGTTCAGGCGTGCCAGCGTGCCATTGCGGCCGGCGTGGCAGCAGACAAGTTGGACGAAGCGGCGCTCTCCCGCCACATGGCGATGAGCTACGCACCAGACCCCGATCTGTTCATCCGCACTGGTGGCGAGGTTCGCCTGTCAAATTTCCTGCTTTGGCAAAGTGCGTACGCTGAATTGGTGTTCACTGAATGCCTCTGGCCAGATTTTGATGCCGATGAATTGGACCGAGCCTTGGCCGTGTACGCCCAACGTGAGCGCCGTTTTGGCGATGTGGGCAGCTCGGGGCAGGGGGAGGGCGGGATCGGCCATGCCTTGTCCGCTTCTTCCTCTGGTAACCCTTAAGGACATCGAACCATGTTGAAACAACGCGTCATCACGGCACTGGTGCTCGTGGGCATCCTCTTGCCGGTGTTGATGGCCCAAGCTGCCTGGCCTTTTGCGGTGTTCACCCTGGTGTTCATCTCTGCCGCGGGGTGGGAGTGGTCGCGGCTCAACGGTGCGCCAGGTTGGCGTGCGGTGTTGATGGGTGCGGCGGTGTGTGGTGCGTGCGTGCTCGCTGCGCAAGAGCTCGGTTTGGCCGTTTGGCATGCCGCTGGCAATGCCTTGCTTGCAACCGGCACCGCTGCCCAGGCCCATGTTCATGGCCTGGGCTTGCCGCTGTTGGGGTTTTCAAGCCCCGCTGCGCTGTGGCAGGCTGCCGTTCTGGTGTGGGTCGTTGGTGGTGCAGCCGCGTTGCGCTATGGCAATGCCCACTGGAACGGCTTGGCCGAATGGCCGCGTCGCGTGTTGGGTGTGGTCTTGCTCGTGTGGGCGTGGGTTGCGTTGGTTGAGAGCCGTGCGCAGGGCCTGAATTTCCTGTTGTCGGTGCTGTGCCTGGTCTGGGCGGCCGACATCGGGGCCTATTTTGGCGGCCGAACCTTCGGCCGTCGCAAGCTGGCGCCCACCATCAGCCCAGGCAAAAGCTGGGAAGGTGCAGTTGCGGGCGCCATCGCCGTTGGTGCGTTGGCCGTGTTCTGGGTTTGGCTGGATCGCTCGTGGGGTGTCGACTCACCCAGCCTTTACAGCCACTTGCTGATGGGCTTGGGCCCGGTTGGCGCGGCTTTCGCGCTGGCCTTTCTCTCGGCCATGAGCGTGGTGGGGGATTTGTTTGAGTCCATGATCAAGCGCCAAGCCGGTGCCAAAGACAGCAGCCAGTTGTTGCCTGGTCACGGCGGCGTGCTGGACCGCATCGATGCTTTGCTGCCGGTGCTGCCCTTGTCCCTTGCTTTGATGTCCCTTTGCCATGGTTGATGCCTCTCAGTCGCGTCGTTTGAAGGTGTGCGTGCTCGGCGCCACCGGTTCGATCGGCACCAACACGCTGGATGTGGTGTCCAGGCACCCAGATCGCTACGAGGTGTTTGCCATCAGCGGTGCGCAACGCGTTGACGAGTTGTTCGCGCAATGCCTGCAATGGCGCCCGTCCTTCGCTGTCATGCCGCAAGAGACCTACGCCGCCGCGCTTCGCACCCGGTTGGGCGAGGCAGGGGTGCCAACCGAGGTGCTCAGTGGCGAACAGAGTCTGTGCGACATCGCCTCACATCCGGAGGTGGACGTGGTGATGGGCGCCATTGTGGGTGCGGCCGGTTTGCCACCTTGTCTGGCCGCTGCCCGTGCGGGCAAACGGCTGCTGTTGGCCAACAAAGAAGCGCTGGTCGTTGGGGGGGGCTTGTTCATGCAGGCGGTGCGCGAGGGCGGTGCCACCTTGTTGCCCATTGACAGCGAGCACTCGGCCATCTTCCAATGCCTGCCGGAAGACGCTGCAACTTGGGGCGCTCGCATCGACCACATCGTGCTGACCGCCTCGGGTGGACCGTTCCGTCAGCGCGATCCCGCCACGTTCAAAGACATCACGCCAGAGCAGGCTTGCGCGCATCCGAATTGGGTGATGGGGCGCAAGATCTCGGTCGACTCTGCGACGATGATGAACAAGGCCTTGGAGGTCATTGAGGCGCGTTGGCTGTTTGACCTTGAGCCCGAGCAGATCAAGGTGGTCTTGCACCCGCAGAGCATCATCCACTCGATGGTGGTGTGCCGGGACCGTTCGGTGCTGGCGCAATTGGGCACACCTGACATGCGGGTGCCGATTGCCTACGGCTTGTCCTGGCCCGAACGCATCGAGTCAGGTGCCGATTTGCTCGACTTCACCCGCCTGTCTGCCTTGACGTTTGAGGCGCCAGATGCAAAGCGCTACCCAGCTCTGCAACTGGCCTGGGAGACCCTGTTGGGCGTGCCCGGCAGCACCTGTGTGCTCAATGCGGCCAACGAGGTTGCCGTGGAGGCGTTTTTGAACCGACGCATCCGCTTTGACCAGATCCACCACGTCAACGCGCAATCTTTGTCTGACTGTGTGATGCCATCGGGCGCCGCCTCATCGGTGGACGGCTTGTTGGCGCTGGACCAAGATGCCCGCCGTTTGGCTGCGGCCATCGTCAACGGCATTGCTGCTTGACCCCGTGCGCCCCCCTCATGTTTGACTTCACCGGAGTCATTTGATGCTGACGACTGTTCTGGCTTTCATTGTGACCATTGGGGTCTTGGTGGTCATCCACGAATATGGGCACTACCGAGCCGCAGTGGCCTGCGATGTCAAGGTATTGCGCTTTTCGATTGGCTTTGGCCGTGTGTTGTGGTCAAAGCAAAAAGGCGAAACCGAATTCGTCGTGTCGGCCTTGCCTTTGGGCGGCTACGTGAAGATGCTCGATGAGCGTGAGGGGGCTGTGGATGCCGCTTCTCTGCCACGTGCGTTCAACCGCAAGCCTCTGCACCAAAGGGCCTTCATCGTGTCGGCGGGGCCGATGGCCAACCTGATTTTGGCCGTGTTGCTGTACGCCTGTGTGAACTGGGTGGGTGTGCAAGAGCTCAAGCCCTGGATGGCTCAGCCCAAGGCCGACAGCGTGGCCGCGGAGGCCGGCTTGGTGTCGGGTGACGAGGTGGTGGCCGTGCGTGCGCAGTTGCCACCAGACGCCGACGAGGGCGACTGGCAGCCTGTGCAGTCCATGACCGACCTTCAGTGGCATTTCACCCAATCTGCGCTGCGTGGGCAAGACCTGCGCTTGCGCGTGCAGCACCGAGACGCCAGCAACACAGTGCCCGGACACGAGCGGGAAATGGTGCTGCCGCTGACCCAGATTTCCGCCTCTGAAGTGGACGCGCAACTGTTTGAGCGTCTGGGTCTGACGGGGCCCTACGCGCCGCCTGTGATCGACCAAGTTGTGGTCGGTGGCCCCGCTGAGCGCGCAGGTTTGCGCCACGGTGACCGTGTCCTGCAAGTCAACGGGCAAGTGCCTGTGGATGCAGGGCAGCTGCGCCAGATGATCCGTGCCAGCCAGATCGATGGCCAGGCTCAGACCTTGTCGCTGCTGATCTTGCGTGACGGACGCGAGATGCCGCTGTCCTTGACGCCGGTGATGAAGGACGTGCAAGGCCAACGCGTGCCGCGCATCGATGCGGCACTGGGTGGGGCACCCGCCACGGTCGAGGTCGCGTACGGCCCCTTTGAGGGCTTGCGCCTGGCTGTGGTCAAAACCTGGGATGTATCGGCTTTGAGCCTGAGCATGCTGGGTAAGATGCTGGTGGGTGAGGCGTCGGTCAAGAACCTCAGCGGCCCTTTGACGATCGCCGACTATGCCGGCCGTTCGGCTGAGTTGGGCTGGGTTTATTACCTCGGGTTCTTGGCGATGGTCAGCGTCAGCCTGGGCGTGCTCAACTTGCTGCCGCTGCCGGTGCTCGATGGCGGACACCTCATGTATTATCTTTTTGAAGGCGTCACGGGCCGCCCAGTTTCTGAAAAGTGGCTGGAGCGCCTGCAGCGTGGTGGCGTTGCCATCATGCTCATGATGATGTCACTGGCCTTCTACAACGACCTGGCGCGCCTCTGGGCTGCGCACTGAGTTTCCCGCATGCACATCCCTTTCATGAATGCTGTTCGGCTCAAGCCGACCCTGCTGGCTGCCTTGCTGGCCTCTTCCTTGGTGCAGTCCGCATGGGCTGCCGAGCCTTTTGTGCTCAAGGACATCCGTGTTGAAGGCTTGCAGCGGGCCGATGCCGGTACCGTGTTTGCCTCGCTACCGTTCCGCGTGGGCGACACCTACACCGACGACAAGGGCTCTGCGGGCCTGCGCTCTTTGTTTGCAACGGGCTTGTTCAAGGACGTGCGCATCCAGATCGACGGCAACGTGGTGGTGGTTGTGGTGGAAGAGCGCGCGGTGATTTCTCGCGTTGAGTTCGTTGGCACCAAGGAGTTCGACAAAGACGCTCTGGTCAAGGCGCTCAAAGACGTGGGCATCGGCGAAGGCCAACCTTTTGACCGAGCCTTGGCTGACCGTGCCGAGCAAGAACTCAAGCGCCAATACCTGACCCGCAGCTTGTATGGCGTCGAGGTGGTGACCACCATCACCCCTGCCGAGCGCAACCGCGTGAACGTCACCTTCACCGTGGTCGAAGGCGAGATCACCAAGATCAAGAGCGTCCGCATCACCGGCAATCAGGCCTTCTCTGAAAGCGCCTTGCTGTCGCAGATGGACTTGACCGTGGGCGGTTGGCTGACCTGGTACACCAAGTCAGACCAGTACGCACGCTCCAAGCTCAATGCCGACCTGGAAACGATCAAGGCTTACTACCTCAACCGGGGCTACCTCGAGTTCAAGATCGAGTCCACCCAGGTGGCCATCTCGCCCGACAAGCAAGACATCTCGATCGCCATCAATGTGACCGAAGGCCCGCGATATGTGGTGACAGGCGTCAAGTTGGAAGGCGATTACCTGGGCAAAGAAGCCACCTTCCGCAAGTTGGTGACGATCAAGCCAGGCGAGGCTTACCGCGCCGAAGATGTGGCGACCACGACCAAGGCCTTCAACGACCGCTTCGCAGCCTTTGGCTATGCGTTTGCCCGCGTTGACTTCAAGCCAGAGCTGAACCGTGAGAAAGGCCAGGCTGTGGCCGTGTTGGTGGCGCAACCCCAGCGCCGCGTTTACGTGCGTCGTGTGAACGTCGCTGGCAACTCCCGCACCCGCGACGAGGTGATCCGCCGAGAGTTCCGCCAATTCGAGTCGGCTTGGTACGACGGTCAGAAAATCAAGCTCTCGCGTGACCGTGTAGACCGCCTTGGTTACTTCAAGCAAGTTGGCATCGACACCGTGGAAGTGCCCGGCACAGCCGACCAAGTTGACCTGACCATCACCGTGGAAGAAAAGCCCACCGGCAATTTGATGCTGGGTGCGGGCTTTTCCAGCGCCGAAAAGTTCACATTGACCGCATCGGTCAAGCAAGACAACGTCTTTGGCACGGGCAACTACCTCGGCATCGACCTGAACACCAGCAAGTACAACCGCACCATCGTGGTCAGCACGGTGGACCCGTACTTCACCGACTCGGGCGTGTCGCGCTCGTACGATGTGTTTTATCGCACCTCGCGTCCCTTGAGCTCGCAGGGTGGTGACTACCAGATCGTGACGCCAGGTGCCGCGGTGCGTTTTGGCGTTCCGTTCACCGAATTTGACACGGTGTTCTTCGGCGCAGGCGCCGAGCAAACTGCGATCAAGGGCACGACTGGTCTGCCCGTGAGCTACCGCGTTCACCGCGCCATTTTTGGCGAGCGCAGCCTGTCCATCCCCTTGACGGTGGGTTGGGCGCGTGATGCCCGTGACAGCCTGATCGCGCCCACCTCGGGCCGCTATCAGCGCATCAACTTCGAGTGGGGTGCCGCCGGAGACACCCGTTACCTGCGAAGCGACTACCAGTTCCAGCAGTTCATCCCGCTGACCAACCGCTTCACTCTCGGTCTGAACAGCGAGTTTGGCTACGGCATCGGTTTGTCTGGCAAACCATACCCTGTGTTCAAGAACTTCTATGGCGGTGGTCTCGGCACCGTGCGTGGCTTCGAGCAAAGCTCGCTGGGCCCGGTTGACGTTGAAGGCGCATACGTGGGTGGCACCAAGCGCATCAACCTGAATGCTGAGTTGTATGTGCCTTTCCCTGGCGCTGGTAACGACCGCACTTTGCGTTTGTTCGGCTACACCGACGCGGGCAATGTCTGGGGGGAAAAGGAGCCGATCAAGACCGCTGATTTCCGTGCGTCCTACGGCGTGGGCATCAGCTGGGTGTCGCCGGTCGGACCGCTCAAATTGAGCTATGGCAGGCCCTTCCGCTACTTCGATCAAGATAAAATCCAGAAACTCCAGTTCCAGATTGGCACCGCATTCTGATCATGACCTCGATCATCAAGACCCTTGTCGGCAGCGCCTTGTTGCTCGGTGCCATGGCTGTGGCTCAGGCCCAGGAGCTCAAGGTTGGCTTTGTCAACCTTGACCGTGTGCTGCGTGATGCCGCGCCGGCCAAGGCGGCGCAAGCCAAGCTGGAAACCGAGTTCAGCCGTCGCGAGAAGGAGCTGGGTGACGCTGAGATCCGCCTGAAGTCCGCCTCAGACAAATTTGAGAAAGACGCGCCAACTTTGGCCGAAAGCGAGCGTGCTCGCCGGCAACGTGATTTGGTTGAGCAAGACCGCGAACTGCAGCGCAAACGCCGCGAGTTTCAGGAAGACCTCAATCAGCGCAAGAACGAAGAGTTGTCTTCGGTGCTGGAGCGGGCCAACCGCGTGGTCAAGCAGATTTTTGATCAGGAAAAATTTGACCTGATCGTGCAAGAAGCCGTGTTTGCCAGTGCCCGTGTTGACATCACCGACAAGGTGATCAAGTCACTCAATGGCGGTTCTCTCAAGTGACTGAGTCAGATGCGCGGCCGGCTCCACTGATGGTGGGCGTCGCCGCTGACAGGTTTGTCACCCTGGGTGAATTGGTGCAAGCCTTGGGTGGTGAATTGCATGGTGATGCTGATTTGCGCATCACGCGCATCGAACCGTTGGAGGCGGCCACGGCTTCTGGCATCAGCTTCCTGTCCAATCCCAAGTACCGCTCGCAACTGCAAAGCACGCAGGCCGCTTGCGTCATCGTCGGCCCGCAGGTGGCCGAGGATGCCGTGGCGCGAGGCGCAGCCATTGTCACGCCCGACCCCTACCTGTATTTCGCCCGATTGACCCAGTGGTGGGCTGCCCGGACCCGCCCCAGTGCGTCCGCAGGCATCCACCCATCAGCCGTGGTTGACCCCAGTGCGGTGATCGTGCCCGGCGCGAGCATCGGGCCCTTGGCCGTGGTGGAGGCTGGTGCCTGGGTGGGCGAGGGCGCGCAGATCGGGCCGCACTGCACCGTGGGTGCCCGAGCGCACATCGGGGCCCATACACGCCTGTCGGCTCATGTGAGCGTGGGTTTTGACTGTGTGATCGGCGAGCGTTGCCTGATGCACAGTGGCGTGGTCATCGGGGCCGATGGCTTTGGCTTTGCGCCGCATCAGGGCACATGGGTCAAGATCGAGCAACTCGGCGCCGTTCGCATTGGCGATGACGTCGAGATCGGCGCCAACACCTGCATCGACCGTGGTGCTTTGGGCGACACCGTGATCGAACGCGGTGTCAAGCTCGACAACCTCGTTCAAATCGGGCACAACGTGCACATTGGCGAGCACTCGGCCATGGCCGGTTGTGTCGGCGTGGCTGGCAGTGCCCGCATTGGCAAGCATTGCACCGTTGGTGGCGCGGGCATGATCCTGGGGCACTTGACCCTGGCCGACCATGTGCACGTGTCGTCTGGCACCCTCATTTCGCGCTCCGTGCACAAGCCCGGCTTGTACAGCGGAGCCTTCCCGTTTGATGAAAACGCATCTTGGGAAAAGAACGCGGCCACCCTGAGGCAGCTCCATGCCCTGCGTGACCGCATCCGCACCCTTGAGAAACAGATCAAAAGCTGATGGACATTTACAAGATCCTCGAAAAACTCCCGCACCGCTACCCCTTCTTGCTGGTGGACCGCGTGCTGGAGTTGGAAAAGAACGTTCGCATCCGTGCGCTCAAGAACGTGACCATCAACGAGCCTTTCTTCCAAGGCCATTTCCCCAACCGCCCGGTGATGCCAGGTGTGTTGATGCTCGAAGCCCTGGCGCAAACGGCGGCCTTGCTGGCGTTTGAAACGCAGGGCACTGGCGTGGACGACAACTCCGTGTACTACTTCGTGGGCATTGATGGCGCGCGCTTCAAGCGCCCTGTTGAGCCCGGAGATCAGCTGTTGCTTGACGTGCAGATGGACCGCCACAAAGCCGGCATCTACAAATTCAACGCGCAAGCCTATGTGGGCGACGCCTTGGCCGTGTCTGCACAGCTGATGTGCACGGTGCGCAAGGTTTCTTGAGGTCGCAGATGGCGAACATCCATGCCACCGCCTTGGTGGACCCTCAGGCGCAACTGCACGAGTCGGTGTCGGTTGGTCCGTATGCGGTGATCGGGCCCAACGTCCGCATCGGGCAAGGCACGACCGTGGGCGCACACTGCGTGATCGAAGGTCACACGACCATCGGCAGCGACAACCGGATTTTCCAGTTCGCCTCACTCGGAGCTGATCCGCAAGACAAAAAGTATGCGGGCGAGCCCACGCAACTGCTCATTGGCGATCGCAACACCATCCGCGAGTTCTGCACCTTCAACACGGGCACGGTGCAGGACAAGGGCATCACGCGCATTGGCAGCGACAACTGGATCATGGCCTACGTGCATGTTGCCCACGATTGCGCGATTGCCGACCACAACGTGATTGCAAACTCGGTTCAATTGGCAGGTCACGTCGACATTGGCAGCTACACCTTGATTGGTGGCGTCAGTGGCGTGCACCAATTCGTGCGCATAGGTGATTTTGCAATGGTGGGCTTCCAGACCCGCTTGTCGCAAGACCTGCCGCCTTTCGTCATGGCCGCGGGCAATCCAGCGTCTGCCCAGAACGTTCACCAGGAAGGCCCACGTCGTCGCGGGTATTCGCCTGAGCGCCTGAGCGTGCTCAAGCAAATGTACCGGGTGCTGTACCGCAAGGGCTTGACGCTGGACGCGGCTTGCCTGGAGTTGGCCGATTTGAGGGGGCAGGTGCCTGAGGCCGATCAAGACATCGACAAGATGTTGGGCTTCTTGGCCGACGCCACCCGTGGGATCGTGCGTTGAGCATGGCCGACGCTTCGTCTGTGTCAGCGTTGGTCCGCACGCCCCGTGTGGCGATGGTCGCTGGCGAGACTTCTGGTGATTTGTTGTCGGGTTTGTTGCTGGGCGGGATGAAGCAGCGCTGGCCTGCGCTGGCGCCCGTGGGCATCGGCGGCCCTCGCATGGCGGCTCAGGGCTTTGAGGCCTGGTGGCCTCACGAGAAGCTGGCCGTGCACGGCTTCAACATGGAGGTGCTGCGGCGCTTCCGTGAGATCTGGGGCATTCGCCGTGATCTGGGCGATCGGCTCTTGCAAGAACGCCCTGACGTGTTCATCGGCGTTGATGCGCCCGACTTCAACTTGGGCCTGGAGGCTCGCCTGAAAGCACAAGGGATCAAGACGGTTCACTTCGTCAGCCCCTCGATCTGGGCTTGGCGTGGCGGCCGGATCAACAAGATCCACCGCTCGACCGACCACATGCTGTGCCTGTTCCCGTTCGAGCCCAAGCTGTATCACGACAAGGGCATCGCTGCCACGTACGTGGGCCACCCCTTGGCTGATGCGATTCCGCTGGAGGTACCGCGCGAAGCCGCGCGTGCCACGTTGGGCTTGTCTGCCGATGCGCCGGTCGTGGCCGTGTTGCCAGGCAGCCGCCGGGGCGAGGTGCTGCACAACACGCCAGCATTTTTGCAAACCGTGGCCTTGCTGAGCCAGCAACGTCCTGATTTGCGCTTTGTGCTGCCCGTGGTGCCCAGCTTTCGCGAGTCGATCGAGGCCATGGTGCAAGCGCATGCCCCCAACGCACCGCTCCAGTTGCTGGATGGCCTGTCGCATGAGGCCCTGGCTGCATGTGACGTGACGCTGATCGCCAGTGGCACCGCCACCTTGGAGGCGGCCTTGTTCAAGCGGCCCATGGTGATCGCCTACAAGATCAGCGCATTGAGCTGGCAGATCATGAAGCGCATGGCGTACTTGCCCTGGGTGGGGCTGCCCAATGTGCTTCTGTCTGACTTTGTGGTGCCAGAGCGCTTGCAAGACGAGGCCAACCCGGCACAACTCGCAGCCGACGTCCTGGCCTGGTTCGACCAGCCTCAGCGCGCGGCGTCCGTGCAGCAGCGCTTCTTGGAATTGCACCACCAGCTGCGCCGCAACACCGCGGTGGCGGCCACCGAAGCCATCGCCCAGGTGCTGGCTTCGCGCTGATGCCTGCGCCCAACGCCTTTCGCAAACCATGAGCGATCCGACCCAACTTGATCTGCTGGCCAGTGTGGACGTGGTCGGCTTGCTCGCCGGCGTTGACGAAGCCGGTCGGGGACCATTGGCAGGCCCGGTGGTGGCGGCTGCGGTGATCCTGGACGACACCCAACCGATCGTCGGCCTGGCCGACTCGAAAAAGCTGACCGCCCGCCAGCGGGAGCGCCTGTTCGACGAAATCAAGGCCAAAGCGCTGTGCTGCTGCATCGCGCAGGCCAGCGTCGAGGAAATCGACCGGCTCAACATCCTGCAGGCCACCATGCTGGCCATGCGCCGCGCGGTCGAGGGCCTGCGGCTCAAGCCTGCGTTGGTGCAGGTCGACGGGAACCGCGTGCCGCCTTTGCATGTGCCTGCACAGGCCATCGTTAAGGGCGACTCCAAAGTGCAGGCCATTTCGGCCGCATCCATTTTGGCCAAGGTGCACCGTGACCGCTTGTGCCAGCAATTGCACCAAGCCTACCCGCAGTACGGCTTTGATGGGCACAAGGGCTACCCGACTGCCGAGCACCTGGCGGCGCTGCGTGAGCACGGCGCCACGCCTGAGCACCGTCGCAGCTATGCACCGGTCAAGGCGGTGTTGGCGGCTGCGGCGCATGCCGCTGAGCGCCCCGGCGCCTTCAGCGCACTCGACAAACCCCAGAAGCTGACATGAGCAACCCCTTCGCCGATCGCCCATCGCGCGTGCGCCAAACGCAGACGGTGACTTCGCGCGACAACCCCTTGGTGCAGAAGCTGCGCCGGCTGTCGCAGGAGCCTTTGGCTTACCGCAAGCTCGGTGAGGTCTGGCTTGAAGGCGATCACCTGTGCAGCGCGGCGCTGGCCCGAGGCGTGGACGTCCCGGTGGCCGTGATCACCGAGGCGGCCTGGCTGGGCGAGCATGGCGACGCGGCTGGTGACGACGCCCAGGCGCGCCACTTGAGCGCTTTGGCGCGCCAAGCTGAGAAGGTGGTGGTGGTCCCTGAGGCCTTGTGGAAGACCTTCACAGGCTTGGAGTCGCCTGCCAGGCTTGGATTCGTGACGCCATTGCCGTCTGGGCAGCGGGTTCAACCTGACGCGGCGACGGTGGTGCTTGACCGGGTCCAGGATGCCGGCAATGTGGGCAGCATCTTGCGCACCGCGGCCGCAATGGGTGTGACGCAAGTCTTGGCACTCAAGGGCACGGCAGGCTTGTGGTCTCCCAAAGTGCTGCGAGCAGGCATGGGTGCTCACTTTGGTTTGCACGTGCTGGAGCAACTCACGCCCGAGGATTTGCACGCGCTGAATGTCCCCTTGGTGGCCACCAGTCTGCAAACAGACCATTTGCTGCACTCGGTGGCATTGCCCGAGCCTTGTGCGTGGGTGATGGGCCACGAGGGGCAGGGGGTGGCGCCCGATGTCATGGCACGCTGCGCCCTGCGCGTGCGCATCCCGCAGCCGGGCGGCGAAGAGTCGCTCAATGTGGCTGCGGCCACGGCGATCTGCCTTTACGAGTCGATGAGGCGGCGCGCACAAGCGGTTTGATGCACGCCGATGTCCTGCGGACCCTACAATGGGCACAGGGTCAAACGACCATGGCTTGGCTTTGAGCCGGCGTGACTTTCCCGGAGGACACATGGACCGTTCGTTGAAATCTTTGGATGTGGTGTACGGCACCACATTGGGCGTTGACCGCCAGCGCGTGCTGCGCAACACCTACGCTTTGTTGGCCCTGTCGATGGTGCCCACGGTGTTGGGCGCCTGGTTGGGTGTGAGCATGGGCTTCAGTCTCTTTTCGGGCAGCCCACTGATCGGGCTTGTCGCCTTCATGGCCATCGCGTTTGGCTTCTTCTTTGCCATCGAGAAGTACAAGAACTCTGGTGTGGGCGTGGCCCTGCTGTTGGGCTTCACCTTCTTCATGGGCCTGATGCTGTCGCGTACCCTGGGCGCGGTGCTGGGTTTGAGCAATGGCGGTCAGCTGATTGCCACGGCCTTTGGCGGCACAGCGCTGGTTTTTACGGGCATGGCAACGCTGGCCAGCACGGTCAAGCGCGACATCTCCAGCATGGGCAAGTGGTTGTTCATGGGGGTGCTGGTGATGCTGGTGGCCTCGATTGCCAACATCTGGCTGCAAATGCCCGCGTTGATGCTGGCCGTGTCCGCCATGTCGGTGTTGATCTTCTCGGCTTACATCCTCTATGACCTCAAGCAGATCATGGACGGTGGCGAAACCAACTACGTCACCGCCACATTGAACGTCTACCTCGACGTTTACAACGTGTTCGTGTCGCTGCTGAATTTGCTGACGGCGCTGGGCGGCGAACGCGACTGAGCACCGTAACTCAAGCGCGTTAGACAAAAGGCCCCGTCAGGGGCCTTTTTCATGGGGGCGTTACGGCGCGAAGCCGTAGCGACGATCAGTACTGGTCGCCATCGCCCACATAGGTGCCTGGCGCGAGGTTCTCAAAGCGCGTGTTCGACTTCAAGAAGGCCAGGTTCAGGCTGCCCACCGGGCCGTTACGCTGCTTGCCGATGATGATCTCGGCGATGCCCGGTATCTTGGATTCTTTGTTGTAGTACTCGTCGCGGTAGATGAACATGATCACGTCGGCATCTTGCTCGATGGCGCCCGATTCGCGCAAGTCAGACATCATCGGGCGCTTGTCAGGCCGTGTTTCGACCGAGCGGTTCAACTGCGACAGCGCAATCACTGGGCATTGCAGCTCTTTGGCCAAGGCCTTCAGACCCCGCGAGATTTCACCGATCACGGTGGCGCGGTTCTCTTCGTTGCCGCCTGAGCCGCTCATGAGCTGCAGGTAGTCGATGATGATCAGGCCCAGCGTGCCACCAAACTGACGCGCCAGACGGCGCGCGCGTGAGCGCAGCTCGTTGGGGCTCAGACCAGGGGTTTCGTCGATGAAGACGTTGGCCGTGCGCAGCTTTTCAACGGTTTCGCTCAGGCGGCCCCATTCGTCGTCGCTCAGGCGTCCGGTGCGCAGGTTCTGCTGGTTGATGCGGCCGATCGAGCCGACCATCCGCAGTGCCAACTGAGAGGCGCCCATTTCCATCGAAAACACGGCAACGGGCAGGCCTTCGTTGACGGCGACGTTCTCGCCGATGTTCAGCGCAAACGCCGTTTTACCCATCGATGGGCGGGCCGCCAAGATGATCAAGTCGCCCTTTTGCAGGCCGGCGGTCATCTTGTCCATGTCAAAAAAGCCGGTGCGCACGCCGGTCACGTCTTCGGCACCGTTGTCGGCCAGTTCGGTGACGCGGTCCAGCAGGTCCACCACCAGGCCATCCATCGAGTGGAAGCCTTGCTTGTTGCGGTTGCCTTCCTCGCCGATCTTCATGATCTTGGCTTCGGCTTGGTCCAGGATTTCAGAGACGTTGCGCCCCTCTGGTGAAAACGCGCTGGTGGCGATGTCATCAGCGGCCGTGACCAGCTTGCGCAGCACCGCACGCTCACGCACGATTTCGGCATAGCGGCGCATGTTGGCCGCGCTCGGCACCGACTGTGCCAAGGCGTTCAGGTAAGACAGGCCACCCACGTTGGTGCCTTTGCCTTGCATCTGAAGTTGTTCGAACACCGTGATCACGTCGGCCGGCTTGGAGTTGTTCACCAGCTGGCTGATGGCGCTGAAGATCAGCTGGTGCTCGTGGCGGTAGAAGTCGCTCTCGTGCAGCAAGTCAGATGCTCGATCCCAGGCGCTGTTGTCCAGCAGCAGGCCCCCCAGCACGCTTTGCTCAGCCTCGATCGAGTGCGGCGGGACGCGCAGGCGAGAGACTTCGTCGGAGCTCAAAGAGCCGCTGGAAGCGCCAGCGGGCAAAGGGGAGGGGAGAACGGCGGCCATGGCTCAATGATAAGAGTCCACGGACAGCTGGCCTGTGGACAAGTCTGTGGATTGCCTTGGGAAATCCTGGGGGCCGCGCGGGATAAGTCCTGCGCGCAGAAAAAAAGCCGGCGCAAGGCCGGCTTTCATGCAAGACCCGGTTGCCCAGGCCTTTTCAGTGCGTGTGGATCAGGCGGTTTCGCCGACCACAGCCACGGTGACGTCCACCACCACGTCGGTGTGCAGGGACACCGACACAGCGTGCTCGCCAACGATCTTCAAAGGACCGTTGGGCAGACGCACTTGGTGCTTGGCCACTTCAAAACCGGCAGCCTTGAGGCCTTCGGCGATGTCGTAGTTGGTCACGGAGCCGAACAAACGGCCGTCCACGCCAGCCTTTTGGCTCACGGAGATGGTCTTGCCATTGAGCTTTTCGCCCACGGCTTGTGCAGCAGCCAGCTTTTCAGCAGAAGCCTTTTCGAGTTCGGCGCGGCGAGCTTCGAATTCAGCAACGGCCTTTTCAGTGGCGCGACGGGCTTGGCCAGTGGGGATCAGGAAGTTACGTGCGTAACCGTCCTTCACGCGGACCACATCACCCAGGGTGCCCAGGTTGGCGACTTTTTCGAGGAGGAT